>DASZLC010000031.1:0-69158 GCA_035552615.1 Solirubrobacteraceae bacterium | reverse complement strand
GCCGGGGTGTTGTAGGTCTGGTCCTTCACCGAGTTCTCCAGCGCCGTCGTCAGCGACAGGAAGTCGGGGATCCAGCGGGTCGGGCCGACGGTGGGGCGCTCGGCGTCGATCTGCGCGATCCGCTCCAGCGCCGCCGGGCTGGCGAGCGCCAGCCACAGCCCGCCGTCGGAGGCGAAGCCCTTCTGGGGCGCGAAGTAGTAGACGTCGGCCTCGGTGGCGTCGAGCGGCAGCCCCGCCGCGCCGGACGTGGCGTCGATCAGGACCAGCGCGTCGCCGGCGCCGTGGGGCCGCGCCACGGGGACCATTACGCCCGTCGAGGTCTCGTTGTGCGCCCAGGCGATCACGTCGGCGCTGTCGTCGGCCACCGGGGCCGGTGCGTCACCGGGATCACCGTTCACCACGATCGGGTCGGCCAGAAATGGCGCCGCCTTCGTGCAGCCGGCGAACTTCGAAGAAAATTCTCCGTAGGTGAGGTGCAGGGCGCGCTCGCGGATCAGGCCGCACGTCAGCGCGTCCCAGAACGCAGTCGTCCCCCCGTTGCCGAGCAGGACCTCGTAGCCGTCGGGCAGCGAGAACAGCTCACGCAGGCCGCCGCGAACGCGGGCGACGACTTGCTTGACCGGCTTCTGCCGGTGCGAGGTGCCCATCACGGTCGCGCCGCTGTCGAGCAGGTGCTGGAGCTGCGCCGGGCGCACGCGGGAGGGGCCGGAACCGAAGCGGCCGTCGGCCGGCTTCAGCCGGTCGGGGATCTGAACGAGTGTCTGGGCCATGCGGTCTCCTTGAAAGGAAGAAGTGGCAGGTCTACATGCCCAGGCGCGCGGCGGACGAAAGGCCATCGCTCCCCGGTGGTAATCCACCTGTTCGCGCCAGTCACGACAGCCGTGGCTCAGTGTAACGAGGTCCTCATGCGTCTTCGGTCACCACGCGCCGCAGGCCGAGCAGCGACGGAATCACGAACCAGCCGGCGATCACCGCGACGGCGATGCCGCCCGCCATCGTAATTCCCTGGTATCCGCCCGAGACCGGCATCAGCTGGCCCAGCGCGACGTTCAAGAGGCCGTCGCGGGCCGAGCCGAGCGACGGCTCGCGCTCCAGCAGCTGAGTGGCGACCGTCTGCCAGCCGATCACACCGGTCAGCGTGACCGCGCGCGAGCCCGTCAGCGATCCCACGCCGACCGCGAGCGCGACCACGACGGCGTTGGCCAGCACGAGCCACAGGAACGCGTCGGCGATCACCCCGGCGCCCGGGGTTGGTTGGCCGCCGGCCAGCGCGAAGGTGAGCACCGTCCCGAGCGCGAGCGCGGTGAGGTTCAGGGCCAGCGTCACGAGCAGGGCGGCGGGAAGGCGCACCGCGAACAGCGACCAGCGCGAGCGACCGGTGGCCACGAGGTCGCGGAACACGCCGCTGGAAACGTCGGCCGTGCCCGCCTCACCGCCGATCAGCGCGGCCGCCAGCGCGCCGAAGAACAGCCCACCGAGCCGCACGGCGCGGCTGAAGCCGAGATCGCCGCCGGCCGGTCCGTTCATTTTCGGGTTGGTGGCGTGTTCCAGCGCCGAGTAGCCGAAGACCAGCACGACGGCGCCGATCGACAGCAGCGCGGCGAACGCCATCAGCGGGCGGTTGCGCCGCAGCTTCAGGATCTCGGCGGCGATCATGTCGCGCTCCCTCCGACTCGGGTGGTGGTTCGCAGGAACCGCTGCTCCAGCGACTCCTGCGCGGGCTCCAGGCGGAACACGGCGATACCGGCCTGGACGAGCCGCGCGTTGACCGCGCCCGCTCCCTCGGCGCGCCCGCCGGTGAGCAGGTGCACTCGCAGGCCGCCCCCTGGCGTGTCGTGCACGGCGGCGACAGCCGGGTCGGCGTGGAGCAGCTGCCGCGCCGCGGCCGGATCGTCGCAGCCGATCTCCAGCTCCGGCTGGCCGCCGCTCATCAGCTCGGCGATCGGCCCCTGGGCGATCAGACGTCCCTGGTCGATGACCGCGGCGGCATCGCAGGTCTTCTCCACCTCGTCGAGCTGGTGGGAGGAGAGGAAGATCGTGCGTCCCTCGCTGCGCAGACTGGCGATCGTTTCGCGGAACTCCTGGATCCCAGCCGGGTCCAGGCCGTTCAGCGGCTCGTCGAGGATCAGCAGCTCCGGGTCGGCGAGCAGGCATCGGGCCACCCCCAGGCGCTGGCGCATTCCCTGCGAATAGGTCTTCACGCGGTCATCGGCGCGGTCGCTCAGACCGACTCGAGCCAGCGCCCCGGGGATCCGGGGGTACGTCTCCGGACCGCGCACGGCGGCGAGGATCCGGAGGTTCTCGCGTCCGGTCAGATGAGCGTGGAAACTGATCCCGCCCACCCCCTCAACAACGGCGCCCACGCGCGCCAGGACCCGGGCCCGCTGTGCCGGCAGCGGCAGTCCGGCGATGCGGATCGCGCCGGCGTCGGGGCGCGTCAGCCCGAGCAGCATCCTGATCAGTGTCGTCTTGCCGGCGCCGTTGTGGCCGAGGAAGCCGAACGCGCTGCCGCGCGGCACGGCCAGGTCCAACTCGGCGACGGCCAGGCGCTCGCCGAAGCGCTTCGTCAGGCCGTCGGTCTCGATGATTGGTGTCATGCCGACGACGCTACGGACGGTGGGCCGCGCTGTCGTCGGCCGCGGGCCCGAGCTCCGTCTCACCCGGCCGGATGAGCGCCGGCGCGTCCGTCAGTCCTACGGGGGAGTGCCCGGGGTGATGAGGCCGATCTCGTAGGCCAGCACGACGGCCTGCACGCGGTCGCGCAGACCGAGCTTCATCAGCACGTTCGAGACGTGGGTCTTCACCGTCGCCTCGCCGACGATCAGCGCGGCGGCGATCTCGGCGTTCGACATCCCGCGCGCGAGCAGTTCCAGCACCTCGCGCTCGCGCTCGGTCAACTCGGCCAGCGCCTCAGGGCCCGACGCCACCGGCGCGGGCAGGCGGCGCGCCACGGTGTCGAGCAGCCGGCGCGTGACCGCTGGGGTGAGCAGCGCGTCGCCGGCCGCCACGACGCGGACGGCGCGCACGAGCTCCTCGGCCGGCACGTCCTTCGTGATGAACCCGCTCGCGCCGGCGCGCAGCGCCTCGACGATGTACTCGTCGAGTCCGAAGGTCGTGAGCACGAGGATGCGGTGCGTGGGCAGGCGGCGGATCGCCTCGATCCCGTCGAGCTTCGGCATCCGCACGTCCATCAGCACGACGTCGGGCCGGTGCTCCTTGGCCGCCGCCACGGCCTCCAGGCCGTCGGCGGCCTCGGCCACGACCGCCATCTCCCCCGTGGCCTCGAGCACGGCCTTGAACCCCGCGCGCATCAGCGGCTGGTCGTCGGCGATCAGGACGCGGAGCATCGCTGTCAGCTGACCGGCAGCGTGACGTGGATCCGGTAGCCGCCGGCCGGAGCAGGCCCGGCGTCGAGCGTCCCGCCAAACAGCGCGACCCGCTCGCGCATCCCCACGAGCCCGTGCCCGGTCGGCCGCTCGAGCTCGTCGGTGAGCGGCGGGCCGGCGCCGTCGTCGGCGACGGTCAGCTCCAGCCGATGCGCGCCGTAGCAGAGCGTCACCGTCGCGTGCCGGGCGCGGGCGTGGCGGATCACGTTGGTCAGCGCCTCCTGCACGATCCGGTAGACCGACAGCTCCGCTCCGGGCTGCAGCTCACGCCGCTCCCCGGTGACGATCAGCGCAGCGTCGAGTCCGGCCTCGCCGGTCCGGGCCACGAGCGCCTCCAGGTCGCGCACGCCGGGCTGGGGCTCGCGCTCGGCCAGCTCGCCGTCCTGAAGGCGGAGCAGGCCGAGCATCCGGTGCATCTCTGAGAGCGCCTCGCGCCCGAGGCCGGCGACCCGCCCGAGGGCGTCCTGCTGCTCGGCCTCGCCACTGCCTGTCGCGGCGAGGGCCTGGGCCTGGACGACCATCAGCGAGACATTGTGGGCGACGACGTCGTGGAGCTCCGCGCGATCCGGACGCGCTCGGCGGCGACGGCCTGCTCGGCCAGCAGCTCGCGCTCGCGCTCGGCGCGGGCGGCGCGATCGCGCAGGCCGCCGAGATGGTCGGCGCGGGTGCGAAAGTACATGCCGAGGGCGACCGCGAGGCCGACCGCCACGAGCCGCGAGCCGATCGTCGGCGCCGATTCGTCGACCCCGTGGAGCACCGGCGCGAGCACGATCCCGATCGCGCCCGCGGCGGCGGCGATCGCCTGCCGCGTGCGGTCGCCGTACTCGGCCGCGGTGAACACGGCGATCAGCATCGGCAGCGTCGCCACCGGGCCCCAATCGACAATCAGCGCCATCGCCAGGGTCGCGGCCAGGACGGGCAGCGACGCGCGGCGGCGCCATCGGAGCGCGAACGTGCTGACGCACAGCGCGAGCAGCAGCCAGCCGGTCTTGCCGCCGTGGTTGCGGGTGATCTCCACGGCGACGAGCCCCTCCAGGCCAATCACGAACGGCGGGAGCCAGTCGAGGATCGCGTCGGGGGTCCTCCAGCCCGGCGCCGTCTCCAGGGGCTGCTCCATCCCCGCAGAGGCTAGAGCCGCACGGGGCGGCCCGCTTCCCCCAAACCGGGGACACGGGCCTCCCCCCTACGACGGAGTCGTCACTCGTGGAACTCGGTGTCGATCCAGTCCATCTGCGAGCGCAGCTCTTGGCCGACGACCTCGACCTGATGCCCGGCCTGCTCGGCGCGCAGGCGCTTGAAGTTCTCCTGGCCGGCGCGGTTCTCGGCGATCCACTCGCGGGCGAAGTCGCCGGACTGGATCTCGTTCAGGATGTCCTTCATCGCCTGGCGGGTGGCGTCGCTGATCACGCGCGTGCCACGGGTGAGGTCGCCGTACTCGGCCGTGTTGGAGATCGAGTACCGCATCCCGGCGATCCCCTTCTCGTACATCAGGTCGACGATCAGCTTCAGCTCGTGCATGCACTCGAAGTACGCCAGCCGCGGGTCGTACCCGGCCTCGGTCAGCGTCTCGTAGCCGGCCCGGACGAGCTCGGTGACGCCGCCGCACAGGACGGCCTGCTCGCCGAACAGGTCGGTTTCCGTCTCGTCCTTAAACGTTGTCTCGATCACGCCGCCGCGGGTGCACCCGATCCCCTTCGCGTAGGCGAGGGCGATCGCCAGCGCGTCGCCGGTGGCGTCCTGGTGGACGGCGACGAGCCCGGGCACGCCCGAGCCCTCCAGGTACTGGCGGCGGACGAGATGGCCGGGACCCTTCGGCGCGACGAGCGCGACGTTCACGTCGGGCGGCGGGACGATCTGCTCGTAGTGGATCGAGAAACCGTGACCGAACAGCAGCGTGTTGCCGGTGGCGATACCGTCTTTCAGCCCGTCCTCCCAGATCTGGCCGTGCAGCTCGTCGGGGGCGAGCACCATCACGAGGTCGCCCTCGCTGGCCGCGTCGGCGGGCTCCAGCACGCGCAGGCCGTGCTCCTTGGCCTTGGCCACGCTGGACGAGCTCGAGCGCAGTCCTACGACGACGTCGACCCCCGAGTCCTTCAGGTTGAGAGAGTGGGCGTGGCCCTGGGAGCCGTAGCCGATGATCGCGACGGTCTTGCCGTCGAGCGTGTGGAGATCTGCATCGTCGTCATAGAACATGTGGGCGAGGCTACATGTCGGCCGCGTCCGGCCGCGCTCAGCCCCCGCCGAACTGGGATTGCAACGCCATCACGTCGTTCACGTACTGTTGCGTGTCGGTGTACATCCCGTTCTGCTCCACCGACTGCAGGCCCTGGTAGTAGCCGGCCGCGGCCAGGCTGAGGTTCCCGCCGGTCTGCTGCAGCAGCGACTGCAGGAGCATCGACCCGGCGCGGACGTTGTCGGTCGCCGAGTACGGGTCTAGCGCGGCGCCGGGACTGAGCACCTGGTTGATGTAGTTCCACGTGTACGGCTCGATCTGCATCACGCCGACGGCGCCCGTGCCGGACACGAGATCGTTGTTGAAGCCGCTCTCCTGCCACCCGACGGCGTCGCCCAGCGAGGCGGGGACGCCGTTGGATGACGCGATCGAGCCGACCGTGCTCGCGTCGACCGTCTCCGCCGTCGGGTACGGGCCGCCACTGCCCCCGGGCAGCGTCGCGTTGCCGGTGTCGGCGCCGCTGGAGGGCGCGGCCGCCGCGCCACCGGGCAGCGTCAGCGAGCTGCCGGCCAGCAGCGTGCCGTTCGGGTCAAGGCCGTTCGCCGCCGCGAGCTGCGCGACGGTGACGCCGGCCTGGGCGGCCAGTCCCGACAGCGTGTCGCCGGGCTGCACGACGTAGCCCCCGGTCGGGGCGCTCGCCACAGCCTCGGCCACCGGGGACGCAGCTTGCTGCGGCACGGCGGCGGCGTCCTGCGGCGGAATCTGCACGGTCGTCCCGCTCACCAGCTGCGCGTCGGGCGACAGTCCGTTGGCGGCGGCGAGCTGGTCGACGGTCAGGCCGTCGGCCGAGGCGATCGACGTGAGCGATTCTCCAGGGGCGACGACGTGGGCGAACTGCGCGGCGGCGGTGGCGGGCAAGGCCAGCAGCGCGGCGGCGGAGATAACAAGGAGGCGTTTCATCGCGGGCCTTGATGCCCACGCCCCAGGAGGGCAAAACCCCTGCAAGCAGAGTTTCAGGCCTGGGCGATCGCCACCAGCGAGCTGCCCGGGACGGACAGCGAGCCGTCGGGCGCCGTGTATGGCGCCATCCTGCCCTGGAGCTCGGCGATCAACGCCGCCTGCTGCTCGTCGCTGAGCTGTGCCCAGGCGGAGCCGAGCGTGGGCGACAGGTCGAGCGCCTCGTCGAGGAACGACTCGAAGTCCTCGGAGTCGCGCTTGATCGCCACCGCCTCGACGAGCGGCTCGATGAACCCCGCCTCCTCCAGCAGTGCGTTCAGCCGGCCCGGGGCCGACAGCGAGAACGGCCCGGGCAGTGACGGGTCGGGCGGCGTGCCGTGGCCGAGCGCCTGCAGCGCCTCTGCTGGCACCAGGCTCCACGGGTTGCGGACGCGCAGGTCCCAGACGGCGAGCGCCAGCCGTCCGCCGGGTTTCAGCACGCGCCGGCACTCTTGCAGCGCCGCTCCGGGATCGACCAGCAGCATCACCCCCCACCGGCACAGGATGGCGTCGGCGCTGGCGGTGTCGAGGTCGAGCCACTCCAGCTGGAGCTGCTTGAACTCGACGTTGTCGATCCCCTGCTGCTCGGCGCGCTCGCGCGCGATCTGCAGCATCTGCTCCGATCCGTCGCTGCAGATCAGCCGTCCGCCGGGCTTCACCAGCTCCGAGGCGAGGAAGCCGGTGTCACCGGGCCCCGCGGCCAGCTCGACGACGAGCTCGCCGGGCTGCAGCTCCAGGTGGTCGATCATCCACGCCGAAACGGGCATCCCGCTGGCCCGGAGGTCGCCGGCTCGCCGGCGCCACCCGCTCGCGCTGGTGTCCCAGGAGTCGAGCAGCCGCCCCCTGAGCTCCTCGGGATCCGTCTCGCCGTTCATCGGCGACGGCCGGAGAGGCGGCGCGTGATCTCGCCGAAGGCGTCCTCCACCTGGGCGCTCATCCGCTCCTCGAAGATCACCATCAACGCCTGCGAGGCGAGCGGCCGCAGCCGCCCCAGCGCGTCCTCGATCTCTGGCCAGCGCTCCTGCGGCATGCCCGCCGCCTGGAACGGCTCCCACACGTCGGACAGGAACAGCTTCACGTACGAGCGCGCGAGCGCCTCGGCGTGCCGCTCGATCTCCTCCAGCATGGCCAGTCCCTCGCCCAGCGAGATGCCACTGCGCATCACGTCCTCGGCCGCGCTCAGCAACGACGGGCTGGGGACCTCGTACTGCTCGCCGCCGACCGGGACGAGCACGCCGAGCCGCTGCGCCTTGGTCAGCACGGCGGCCGCCTCCTCGGTGCTGATCCGGAACCGCTCCGCGAGCTCGGCGATCGACAGCGTCTCGGCGCGCTCACTGCGCGTCGCCGCGGTCAGGGTCCGCTTGAAGCGCAGCAGCCGCTCGGCCGTGCCGTGGGTGTCGTCGAGCAACCGCTTGATCCCGCCGAGGTTGAAACCGTCGTCCTGGAGGTCGCGGATCAGTCGTAGCTGGGCGACGTGCTCCGGGCCGTAGTAGCCGACGCGCATCCGCACCTCGGGCGCGGCCAGCAGCCCGCGGGCCTGGTGGGCGCGGATGTTGCGGACCGACATGCCCGACTCGGCGGCCAGCTGCTCGATCGTCAACTGGTTCGGCGATTCGTTGGGCTCGATCTTGCGCAGCGAGGACATCTGCCGATCTTACGGGCGGGCGGCTCCCACGTCAGCCAGCTGCCGGCGCAGAAGCTTGCCCGACGCGGTCCGCGGGAGCTCGGTGGCGAACTCGAAGGCCTTGGGCACCTTGAAGCGAGCCAACCGCGCGCCGACGAACTCCCCGAGCGCATCCGCCGTCGGGCTGGCGCCCGGGCGGGCGACGATCGTGGCGACGATCGCCTCCCCCCACTCGGGATCCGGGCGCGCGAACACGCCGGCATCGACCACATCGGGATGCTCCAGCAGCGCCGCCTCAACCTCGGCCGGCGCGACGTTCTCGCCGCCGGTGACGATCGTGTCCGCCTTGCGCCCGATGATCCGCAGGCGGTCGAGGTCGTCGAGCTCGCCGAGGTCCCCGGTGTGGAGCCAGCCGTCGTCGTCCACCGATCCCGGCGACACGATCGGCCCGCGGACGAAGATCTCCTCCGCTGCCGAGAGCGTCACGTCGACGCCGGGCAGCGGCCAGCCGAACGTCGCGATCTGCGAGCACGCCTCGGTCATGCCGTACGTCGGCGCCACGGGCACCCCGGCCGCCTCCGCGCGCGCCAACAGCGCCGGCGCGATCGGCCCGCCGCCGAGCAGCGCCCAGCGCAGCGTCGGCGGCCGCTGCAGGCCGGCATCGAGCAGCCGGGCAAGCATCGTCGGCACCAACGACACGATCGTGATGCGGCGCTCGTGATTCATCAGCTCGGCCAGGACGGCCTCCGTGTCGAAGCGCCCGTGCAGCACGCCCGTCGTCCCATAAATGACGCTGCGGATCGGGATCGAGAGCCCGCCGACGTGCGTGAGCGGCATCGGGCACAACCACCGCTCATCGAGGTCGAGGCCCAGCGCGACCGCCGAGCCGAGCGCGCTGGCGAGGAAGTTTGCCGCGCTCAGCTCGACGGGCTTCGGCGCCGAGGTCGTCCCCGAGGTGTGCAGCACCGCGACCGTGCCCGGAAACACGACCCGGCCGGCTACGGCCCGGGCGGCTCGCTCGGCGGCCGACAGCCGCAGGTCGATCGGGACCACGGCCGCGCCGAGTCCGACGCAGGCGTGAAGCGTGACGACGTATTCGCACGGATCCTCGAACGGGAGCGGGTAGCGGTCGCCGGCGGCGACGCCGTCCGCGGCGAGCACGCGGGCCTTCGCGGTGACGGCCGCGGCGAGCTCGGCGTAGGTGAGCCTCCGCTCGGGCCCCTCGACCGCGATGCGGTCTGGCCGGCGGGCGCTCGCGGCGTGGATCCAGAAACTCATTGAGGCGAAACGGTAGCCTCAGCGCGCGTGACTATCTGGCAGACAGCCCACGAGTACGAGGACATTCGCTACGAACTCGCGGGCGGGGAGAACTCAGGCATCGCCAAGATCACCATCGACCGCCCTGAGGTTCGCAACGCGTTCCGCCCCGAGACGGTGGTCGAGCTGATCGACGCGTTCGAGCGCGCCCGGGAGGACGAGTCGGTCGGCGTCATCATCCTCACCGGCGAGGGACCGGACGCGTTCTGCTCCGGCGGCGACCAGCGCGTCCGCGGCGACCGCGGCGGGTATGTGACCGGCGCCGACCCGGCGCTGGCCGGGCAGCACCACCGGGTCGGGCGCTTCCACGTCACCGATCTGCACGTCCAGATCCGCCGCATGCCGAAGCCGGTGGTGGCGATGGTCGCCGGCTACGCGATCGGCGGCGGCCACGTCCTGCACGTGATCTGCGACCTGACGATCGCCGCCGAGAACGCCCGCTTCGGTCAGACCGGGCCGAAGGTGGGGAGCTTCGACGGCGGTTTCGGCGCCAGCGTCCTGTCCCGGCTTGTCGGCCCGAAGAAGGCAAAGGAGATCTGGTTCCTGTGCCGCCAGTACGACGCCCAGCAGGCACTGGAGATGGGCCTCGTGAACACCGTCGTCCCGCTGGAGCGTCTGGAAGACGAGACCGTGCAGTGGTGCAGGGAAATGCTGAACGTCTCCCCCTTCGCGCTGCGCCTGCTGAAGGCCTCGTTCAACGCCGACGAGGACGGCCTGGCCGGCATCCAGCAGCTCGCCCATGACGCCAACCTGCTCTTTTACATGAGCGAGGAGGCGGCGGAGGGCCGTCAGGCGTATCTGGAGAAGCGCCCGCCGGACTTCTCGCAGTTCCCGCGGCGGGCCTAGGGGAATCGCTCGACGTGCGATGACATCCGTTCCGGCCGCCCCGACGAGCGATTCCCTTCGAATCTGGCTGATGGCTGCGCGGCCGCGCACGCTCCCGGCCGCCGTCGCCCCGGTGCTCGTCGGCACCGCGCTGGCCGGCTTCGCCCACGTCTTCCACCCGCTGCGGTTCATCGCCGCGCTGCTCAGCGCGATCTTCATCCAGGTCGGCACGAACTTGTCGAACGACTACTCCGACGCTCGGCGCGGCGCCGACACCGAGGATCGCCTCGGACCCGTGCGGGTGACGGCCGGCGGGCTCGTGCCGCCGAAGCAGGTGCTGGTCGCCACCTACGTGAGCTTCGGGCTGGCCGTTCTGTTCGGGATCTACCTGATCGTGGTCGCGGGGTGGCAGCTGCTGCTCGTCGGCGGAGCCTCGATCCTGGCCGGCGTGCTGTACACCGGCGGCCCGCGCCCGTACGGCTACGAGGGTCTCGGCGAGGTGTTCGTCTTCACGTTCTTCGGCATCGTCGCCGTCGCGGGCTCGTTCTTCGTGCAGACCAAGCACCTCCACTGGGAGGCGTTCGCGCTGGCCGTGCCCGTCGGACTGCTCGCCGCGGCGATCCTGGTCGTCAACAACTTCCGCGACATCGACACCGACCGACGCGCCGGCAAGCGCACGCTGGCGGTTCGTCTGGGGCGAGAGCGAACGCGCGCGCTGTTCTCGGCGATGGTCTACGGCGCCTACCTGCTGGCGCCGATCACGTGGCTGTTCGGCCCGCTGTCGCCGTGGCTGCTCGTCTCATGGCTGACGCTGCCGCTCGCCGCTCCGCTCGTCCGGCTCGTGCGCAACCACACCGACGGTCCATCGCTGAACGAGGCGCTCGCCCGCACCGGGATGCTGCAGCTGGTCTTCTGCGTGCTGCTCAGCGCCGGGCTGCTGCTGAGCCGGTGAGGTTGACCACGAGCACCGTCGAGGTGCCGCTGCGCAGCTCGTTCACCGCGGCGCATGGGACGATGGATGTCCGTCCGCTGATGCTCGTCGCGCTGGCCGACGCGGACGGACTGGTCGGCCACGGCGAGGCCGCGCCGCTGCAGAGCTACGATGGCGTCGCTACGGCCGACGTGCGAGCCGCGCTGGAGGACTGCCGCGGTGAGCTCGCCGCCGCCGTGCTGGGCGACGTCGTCGATCCGGACGCCCGCGCCGAGCTGCTCGCCCGCTGCGAGCGGCGCGCCGTGCTGCCGCAGGCGCTCGCCGCGATCGACCTCGCGCTGTGGGATCTGGCCGGACGGGCGCAGGGTGAGCCCGTCTGGCGGTTGCTCGGAGCGAGCGCCGCGCCCCACGTCGCCGTGAACTGGACGATCGGGGCGCCCGATCGCAGCGGCGCCGCGCGCGAGGCGCAGTGGGCCTACGACGCCGGCTATCGCACGGTGAAGCTGAAGGTTGGGACGGGCGACGACGCCGGCCGGGTCGCCGCCGTCCGCGCCGTGGCCGCCGGGCGGACGATGGCAATCCGGCTCGACGCAAATGGCGCCTGGTCACCCGAGGAAGCGCTCCGCTGGCTGGAGGTGCTGGCCCCGGCCGGGATCGAGCTGTGCGAGGAACCGGTGGCCGGCGCCGAGGCGATCGAGGAGCTGACGCCCGCCGCGCCCATCCCGCTCGCCATCGACGAGAGCGCCGTCGCCCCGGTCGCGCTGATGCGACGCTGCGCCGCGGCGATCTGCCTGAAGGTGACCCGCTGCGGCGGGATCACGGGCACGATCGCCACCGCCCGGCGGGCCCGCGAGCTCGGCTACGAGGTGATCCTCACGTCCACCTTCGACGGGCCGCTCGGGATCGCCGCCGCGGTGCACGCCGCCGCCGCGCTCGCACCCGATCGCGCCTGCGGCCTGGCGACGCTCGCCCTGTTCGCGGGACGGCCGAACCCGCTCCCGGTCGAGCACGGGATGATCACCGCGCCGCCCGGGCCGGGGCTCGGCGACGGCCTCGCCGCCTGGTACTGAGCTACGTCAGGATCGCCGCGACCGTCGCCGGATCCTCCAGGTGCACGGCGTGCCCGGCCCGGGGCACGACGACCACCTCGGCGTCGGCGATCGCGGCAGCCATCCGGCTCGCGATCTCACGGAACTTCGCGTCGCGCTCGCCGACGATCAGCGTCACCGGCATCGTCAGCTCGCCGAGGCGGTCCCACAGAGAGGGCAGCGCGCCCGTCCCGAGCCCGCGGAGCGCGCGCGCGAGCCCGGCCGGCGTGTTGCGCAGCCGGTCGGCGTGGGCCGCGGTCCGGACCGCCGGCGGTTGGCCGCCCAGCACCGGGGTGCCAGCCCAGCGCTCGGCCAGCTGCTCGATCGTCAGCCGCTCCAGCTCGTCCGCCAGCCGCTCGTCGGCGGCGCGGCGCGCGGCCCGCTCGTCAGGGTCGGCGATCCCGGGACTGGCCCCGATCAGCACCAGCCGCCCGACCCGGTCGCCGCGTGCGAGCGCCAGGTGCAGGGCGATCCGCCCGCCCTGCGAGTACCCGGCCAGCGTCGGCGCCCGATCACCCGGCGCGGCCTCGATCAGCGCCATCAGGTCGGCGAGCACCGCATCGAGCGTGACCGGGTCCGCCGCCGAGGCGTCGCCGTGCCCGCGGAGGTCGGGTGCGATCGCCCGATACCGTTCCCCCAGCGCCGCGGCGACCGGCTCCCAGCTCGCGCCGGTGTTGGTGAAGCCGTGCAGCAGGATCAGTGGGGCCGCCATGCGCACGAGCATATGACCGCGACCGACACCTATCTCCTGCTCCGCGCCTTCTGCCAGGAACTCGCGCGCTGTGGGATGCGGGACGCCTGCACATCTCCGGGGTCGCGCAACACGCCGATACTGATATCCCTCGTCCGGCAGCCGCAAATCCGGTGCGCCTCGCACATCGATGAGCGCTGCGCGGGCTTCTACGCGCTCGGCGCCGCGAAGGCGTCGGGTCTCCCCGTCGCGGTCACCTGCACCTCTGGCACGGCGGCGGCGAACCTCGCGCCGGCCGTGATCGAGGCGCACGAGGCCGGCGTCCCGTTGATCGTGCTCACGGCCGACCGCCCGCCCGAGCTGCGCGAGGTCGGCGCCGGCCAGACGATCGACCAGGTCAAGCTGTACGGCTCGGCCGTGAAGTGGTTCTTCGAGGTCGGCGTCCAGGAGGCCACCCCGGAGCGGCTGCGCTGGATCCGGAGCCTGGCCTGCCGCGCCTACTGGACGGCGCTCGACGGCCGGCCTGGGCCGGTGCACCTGAACGTCCCGCTCCGTGAACCGCTTGTGCTCGACGCCCCGCTGCCCGACGATCCAGCGCCCGGCCGCCCCGACGGCGGCCCGTGGCTCCGCGCCCCGTCCGCGCCCGCGGCCGCGCGCCCCCCCGGCGGGGTCAGCGCCCGCGGGGTGCTCGTCGCCGGCCGCGCCGAGCGCCGGCCCGAGCTTGCGGCGCGGCTCGCCGCGTTCGCCGTCGCGGCCGGCTACCCGCTGCTCGCCGACCCGCTGTCCGGCGCGCGGCGGGGCGACGGCGCCATCGCCACCTATGACCTGCTGCTTCGCTCCCCCGCGCTCGCCGCGGAGCTCGCCCCGGAGGTGGTGATCCGGGTCGGCGACCTGCCGACCTCCAAGCCACTGCGTCAGTGGCTCGCCGGGCTCGACGCGCGTCAGCTCCTGCTCGACCCCGAGCGGGCCTGGCAGGACCCGGCGAGCGTCGTCGCCGAGACGATCGGCGCGCTGCCCGAGCCGCCGACCCCCACGCCCGCGTGGCTGGCCCGCTGGCGGGCGGCCGACGCGGTCGTCGCGGCGACGCTCGGCGAGGCGCTCGGCGGCGAGCTCTCAGAGCCCGCCGTCGCGGCCCGGCTCGGAGCGTCGTTGCCGGCGGCAGCGACCCTGTTCGTGGCCGCCTCGATGCCCGTGCGCGACATCGAGGAGTTCTGGCCGGTTCGCGATGATCCCCCGCGCGTGCTCTCCAACCGTGGGGCGAACGGGATCGACGGCACCGTGTCGAGCGCGTTCGGGGTCGCGGCGGTCACCGACGCCCCGGTCGTGCTGCTGATCGGCGACGTCGCGCTGGCGCACGACATCGGCGGGTTGCTGGCGGCTCGCCGGCTCGGGCTGTCGCTGACGATCGTGCTGCTGAACAACGACGGCGGCGGGATCTTCCACTTCCTCCCCGTGGCCGGGGAAGCGGACGCGTTCGAGGAGCACGTCGCCACCCCTCACGGGCTCGAGTTCGCGTCGGCGGCGGCGCTGTACGGGTGCGGGCACACGCTGGTGACCGACACGGCCGGCTTCGACGCGGCGTTGGCGCGGTCGCTGGCCGGGCCGGGCACGACGATCATCGAGGTGCGCACCGACCGCGACGCCAACCGCGCCCTGCACGCCCGTGTGGCCGACGCCGCGGCGGCGGCGCTTAGGGCCCACGCCAGAATTAGTGGCGGAATTTGACGAGTGGCTGGGCGTGACTGGCGGGTGGCGGCGAACTAAGTCGTACTGGGGGTACGGCAGGTTCGCCGCCGCGCGTCCAGGCGCGTCCAGACGCCGTCAAAAACGTCAACAATTCTGAAGTGGGTCCTTAGACCCTCCCCGACTCGCTGAACACTGTCTGGGTGCCTTTCCCGTCGATCGCCGTGATCGTGTAGCGCTCAGACCGCAGCGTGAATTTCGTCTTCTTGTGCTCGATCTTCGTCTTGCCGTGCTTCTTGACCTTCACCTTGACCGTCTTGGGCAGCAGGCTCTTCGCCACGCTCAGTCCGCTGGACCCGATCCGCACGGTGACCTTCGTCGTCAGCGCCGTGAACGCCAGGACCAGCTTGCCGCCGATGATGCTCACGGTTTTGATGCTGGCCCCGCTAGCCGTCAGGGCGGTCTGGATGTTGCTGGCGACGGGGCTGAGCCCGCTCGGCAGCTGGATCGCCGCCCCGGCCAGACCCGGCGCGTTGGTGCCGGCGGCCAGGGTGAAGCTGAGTGTCGCCTTGCCCTTTGACGTGACCGTGACGGAGTGCGCGGTCAGGTGCGGCGGACCGGCCGTCCCGGTCGGGGGCGGTGACGGGGTCGTTGACGGGCAGCCGGCAATGTTCAAGGTGGCGTTCGCCGTGGCAGTCTTGTCGCCGTTCTGGTCGATGAACGCCGCCGAAGCCGTGCCGCTGTTGGCCGCGCAGGTGGTGGCGAACAGCCCGCCCGTCCCGCTCGTCGTGAACAGCACGAGCCGCGTCAGCGGCACGTCGGGGACCGGGTTGAAGGTGATCTTATCCCCGGAGATCGCCCCGGTGATCGTGAACGGGAACGGCGCCGGGAAGGCGAGCGTCAAACTTGGGGCGGTGCTCGTGCCGGTGAGATAGACGCCTCCGAGAAGTGGGCTCGACACGAGCGGCGTCGACAGCGACACGGCGCCGAGCTTCGTGCAGTTGGAGAACGTCGCGGTCGGGCTGGAGCACAGCTCCCCCGCCGCCCCGGGATTCGGGACGATCGCGCTCGGCAGCGTCAGTGCGATCGACTTGCTGGTCGCCTCCCCGGCCGCCTGCGTGACCTCGGCCAGGAGCTGCACGCCGGAGTCCGACGGATCACGGGTGGCGGCCGCGGTCAGCGTCGGCGCGTAGGCGAGCGACGAGCAGCCGGTCGGAGTGAGCGGGACCGTCTCGCCGGTGGCCGTCGCCTTGTCGACGGTTGTCATCAAGGCCGCCCCGGACACGGCGGTGCAGCTGTCGGGGAGCCGTGTGTAGGCGGCGCCCGTCGTGCTCTGGCCGTTGAAGGTGAGCGATAGAGAGGTCAGCGACACCGCCTCTGGCAGGAGGCCGAGCAGCGGGAACGAGGCCGGCAGACCGTTCAGCGTCACCACGGTCTCGGGCTGCCCCGTCGGGGAGGAGATGACGTCGATCGGCCCGCTTGCCACGGCGGCGGTCGTCAGCGTCACGCTGGAGGTGAACTCGGCGCCGATCCCGCCAATGTCCGCGCTCGTCGGCGCGGCCATCTCGTACAGCGTGATCGCCGCCGTCCCGGTCGGGCTGCTGAGCAGCGCGCCCGTCGTCAAGGTGGCGGTCCCCGTGCCGATCACCGATGCCGAGGGACAGGTGTGGGCGGTCAGCTCGCTACTGGAGCAGGTGGTCGTGACCGCGGCCGGCGCGAGCTGCATCCCCGGCGGCAGCGCGACCGACACCGACTGCGCGGTGTCGCCGCTCGTGGCGTAGCCGAACGTCAGTGCGGTGGTGAGCTTCGGGCTGCCCCCGGCCTGATCGTTGTCCGCACTCAGCGTGATCGGGGTGATGGAATTGGTCGCCGCGCGCGCCGCGGACGTCCATCCGCCGAGCAGCGCGATCGCCATGATCGCGGCCGCCACCCGCCACTGCCACCTTTGAGCAACACCAGACATCGCACCCACCTCCGCCTCTCGATCCATCGTGACCCGCACAGTCTGGCGACTTTTGCCGCCGATCGCCACCCCGGGCCCTCACGACGAGGCGTCGCCACCCGCGGCCAGGCCGGTCGGGTCCACCGCCACAAAGGCGAACACCGCGCAGGCGAGCAGGCAGACCACCCCGATGGCGTGCGCCCACGGGGCGTCGGCGGCGGTCAGGAACCCGAGGCCGCCGAGCAGCCCGGCGACGGCCAGCCGCGCGAATAGCCCGGCCGACGACGCTGCCAGCACCGCTCGCGGCGATGCCGGTGCGTCCTGCGCCACATGGCCGGGATCGAAATGACCGCGCAGGACGAGTGAGAACAGGAAGGCCAGCGACGGGAACAGAATCGCCGCACCCATCGCGATGGCGATCAGCAGCACCACCAGAGCCTCGTGCGGCGCCGCCGCCTGGCGCAGGGTCAGGTGCGGGAGCAGCAGCGGCTGCTGAGCGAGCGCCCAGCCGATGATCATGCCGGCCACGGCCACAGCGGCCGACACGCGTGCCGGCTCGAACCGGCGGATTGCGACCAGGACCAGCGTGCTCAATCCGCCGATGACCGAGATCGCCACGCCGACGAGGCCGGGGCCGTCGAGCAGCCGGTGGTACAGAGGGTGGGCGCCCGCGTGAAGGACCGGAAGCCCGACGATCGCCACGATCCCAGCCACCCCGCCGGCGCCGAGCGCGCGGTGGCGGAACTGCTCGGCCAGCTCCCGCTCCCCGTTGCGGGCGGCGTCGGCAGCCAGGTACACGGCGGCCATGTAGGCCGAGATCGCCACCGCCAGCACCCCGACCAGCACCGGCGTGCCGCTCGTCCAGCTTCCGATCAACGAGCCGGCCGCGTTGCCGACGGGGACGCGACGGGCGGCGATGGCGCCGACCATCGCGCCGAGCGCGAACGGGGTGAGGATGGAGGAGAGCGAGAAGATCGTGTCGATCACGCCGAGCTCGGAGGGCCGGTCGGTGCCCGATCGCAGCGCGTACGCGATACCGCGGAAGACGACGCCGAGGCCCGCCAGCAGCAGCGGTACGGCGAGCGTCGAGGCGATCGCGCCAAACGCCCGCGGATACGCCGTCCAGGTGACGGTGAGCACGAAGATCAGCCACACGTGGTTGGCCTCCCACACGGGTCCCATCGAGTGATGGGCGTGCTCTCGGATCAGCCGGGCGCGCTCGGCCCGCTCCCCGGAGCCGCGCGCCACCGGCAGCGTCGTCAACTGCCAGAAACCGGCGCCGAAGTCGGCGCCGCCGAGCACCGCGTACAGCGCCAGCCCGACCAGCACGCAGATGATCGGCAGGTCGTAGAGGTGCATCAGGCGCCTGCCGTCGCCGGCGT
Source organism: Solirubrobacteraceae bacterium (assembly GCA_035552615.1). Taxonomy (GTDB): domain Bacteria; phylum Actinomycetota; class Thermoleophilia; order Solirubrobacterales; family Solirubrobacteraceae; genus Palsa-465. The sequence continues at coordinate 51,120 of DASZLC010000031.1, read as the reverse complement.
TCCCGCGGGAGCGCCGTCAAGCTCGTCGAGCGGGGCGGCGGACAACCGGCGCAGGACCCACACGACGCCAATCGCGACGAGCACGTAGGCGATCGCCAGCGCGGCGTATCCGACGGGAACCGAGCGAGCGTCCGTGACCGCCTGGGTGGTCGTCATCACCTTGTAGACGACCCACGGCTGGCGGCCGACCTCGGTGACGATCCACCCGGCGATCAGCGCCACCAGCGACAGCGGGCCGGCAGCGGCGACCGCCATGTAGAACCAGCGAGTGTCGGGCAACCGCTTTCGGCGGTAGCGCATGAACAGGAACCACACCCCGAGCACCGCCAGCGCCGTGCCGATCATCACCATCAGCTGAAACGAGATCCGCGTGATATTGATCGGCGGCCGCTGCGAGGCCGGGACGGCGTCGAGCCCCTGGACCTTCGCGTTGAAGCTGTGAAAGGCGAGCAGCGAGAGCAGCTTGGGAATCGCGATCCCGAACTTCACCTGGCCGTTCTCATACCACCCGAGCAGATGCTCGGAGGCGCCACGGGTGGTGTGTGCGAGCCCTTCGATCGCCGCCAGCTTCGTCGGCTGCTCGGTGGCGACGTCGCGCGCCACCCAGTCGCCGACGAGCACCTGGATCGGCGAGACGATCGCGGCGATGGCCAGCGGCACGGCCAGCGCCGTGCGCTCGTAGCGGCCGCGCCGGCCCCGCAGCATCGCGATCGCGTACGGAGCGGCGAGCACGAAGCCCGTGACGATGTACCCGGCGAGGTACATGTGGATCAGCTCGTTCCACAGGAAGCTGTTGCCGAACAGCGCGGCCAGCGGGTGGACGTCGACGGCGCGGCCGTGGACGAGCTTGAACCCGGAGGGATGCTGCATCCAGGCGTTCACCGAGATCACCATCAGCGACCCGGTGAAGCCGGCCAGGATGATCGGCACGGCGCACAGCAGATGGGTCCGCGGCTTCAGGCGCTTCCACCCGTACACGTAGATCCCGATGAAGATCGCCTCCATGAAGAACGAGAAGCCCTCGATCGCGAACCCGAGCCCGAACACGCCACCGAACCGGGACATGAAGCCCGGCCACAACATCCCCATCTCGAAGCTCAAGATGGTGCCGGTGATGACGCCGACGGCGAACAGCGCCGCCATCAGCCGCGTCCAGCGCCGCGCCAGCGTCCGGTACAGCTCGTCGCCGGTGCGCAGGAAGCGCCACTCCATGAAGGCGATGATCGCCGGCAGCGCGATCCCGAAGCACACGAGCGGGATGTGCACGGTGAAGGACAGCGCCTGCATCTGGCTGGCCTGCCGCAGGTACGTCTGCATGGCCCCGAAGGTACCCGCGACGCGCCCGTCCGCATAGGGATCAGATTAGGCGGAGCGCGATACGCGTTGGTTATGCACGCTCGTGGCCCCCACGCGCTCGGCCTGGGTCAGCAGCGGCCGCGCGTCCGCTTCAATAGGCCGGTCGCTGTCGATAACCGGTCACTCGACCACTCTCGGCGGACGAGATTCCACCAGCGGCCGAAAAACGACACTCAGCGGGCACTCGATCCGCGGCGGGCGTCGAGTGCCCGGAAACCGACGAGCGCGTGCCGGATGACCGGCCATCGCTCCTGCGACGGCGAGACGTACGCGTTCCAGATCGACATCGGCGGTAGCGTCGGTGGGCAGTGCCTGCCGACCTAGCGCCCCGCCGGATCGCCGTGATCGCCAGCGCGAGCGGCAACGGCAAGACGACGCTGGGACGCGAGCTGGCCGCCCGACTGGACGTGCCGTTCGTGGAGTTTGACGCGCTCGTCCACGGTCCGAACTGGTCCGAGACGCCCGATGATGATCTTCGGGCGCAGCTGGAGCTGATCGTCGCCGGCGAGGGCTGGGTGATCGACGGTCAGTACACGCGCAAGCTCGGCACGCTCGTGCTCGACGCCGCCGACCTGATCGTCTGGCTCGACCTCCCGATGCGGATCTGGATCCCGCGCCTGGCCCGCCGTACATGGCGACGCCTGCGCAGCCGCGAACAGCTGTGGAACGGGAACACCGAGTCGATCCGCGGGGCGATCTGGGGCCGCGAGTCACTGTTCGGCTATTCGCTGCGGATGCACGTCAGCCGGCGCCGGGCGTGGCCGGCGGAGCTGGCCAATCGCCCAGTGGTCCCGGGTGCGGCGCCCCGCCGACGTCCGCCGGCTGCTGACGGAGATCGCCTAGGTCTCGCCGCGGCCGCGGGCGATCGCGATCTCGCCGGTCCGCGCCATCTCGACGAGCCCGAACGGCCTGACCAGACGTTCAAACGCCTCGACCTTCTCGTTCGTGCCCGTGACCTCGACCGTGACCGACCGCTTGGACACGTCGACGACCTTGGCTCGGAAGATCTCACAGATCTGCATCACCTCGGCGCGGCTGGCGCCGTCGGCCGACACCTTGAACAGGGCCAGCTCGCGCGCCAGCGTCTCCGACGGCTCCAGGTCCCGGATCTTCAGGACGTTCACGAGCTTGTGGAGCTGCTTGTTGACCTGATCGATCGAGTGGACGGCGCCGTCCAGCGTCAGCGTGATCCGGCTGAGCCGCGGGTCATCGGTGGGGCCGACGGCGAGCGTGTCGATGTTGAAGCCGCGCCGGGCGAACAGCCCGGTGATCCTGGTCAGGACACCCGGCTTGTTCTCGACGAGAATCGAGAGGATGTGCTTGCGACCGGTGCGCAGGTTACCCGCCGCCTCGAGCTGGTCGAGCGACAGCATCTCCTTGGTTCCTGGTTCACCCATGATCATCACCCCACCATGTCCCGGGCAGCCTGGCCCGCAGGAATCATCGGATACACGTTCTCCTCGGGCGTGACGCGCACGTCGATCAGCACGGGTCCGTCGGTGGCGATTGCCTGTCGCATCCCGTCGACCAGCTCGCCCTTATCCTCGATCCGCATGCCGGTGGCGCCGTACGCCTCGGCCAGCTTCACGAAGTCCGGCCACTGACCCATGTCGACCTGGCTGTAGCGCTTGTCCCAGAACAGCTCCTGCCACTGCCGGACCATCCCGAGGTAGCCGTTGTTCATGATGAACACCTTGATCGCGATGCCCTCCTGCGAGCACGTGGCGAGCTCCTGCATGTTCATCTGCACCGAGCCGTCGCCGGCGATGCAGACCACGGTCTGATCGGGGCAGCCGACCTTCGCGCCCATCGCCGCCGGCAGGCCGAAGCCCATCGTGCCGAGACCGCCGGAGTTGATCCACCGGCGCGGCTGAGCGAAGTGGTAGCGCTGGGCCGCCCACATCTGATGCTGGCCGACGTCGCTGGTGACGATCGCGTCGCCGCCGGTCGCCTCGTACAGGGCGTCGATCATGTACTGCGGCTTGATCTCCGAGTCGGTGGAGTCCTCGTAGACGAGCGGGTAGCGCTCCTGCCAGCTGCGAATCCGCGACCACCACGGCTCCAGGCGGGCCGGCTCGGCGCCGAGGGCGCGGTACTCGGCGGTGAGTCGCGGCAGGATGTTCTTGGCATCGCCGACGATCGGGATGTGGGCCGGGACGTTCTTGGAGATCTCGGCCGGGTCGACGTCGATGTGGATGAACTTCGCCCGCGGCGCGAACTCCGAGAGCTTGCCGGTGATCCGGTCGTCGAAGCGGGCGCCGATCGCGACGATCAGGTCCGCCTCGTCCATCGCGTAGTTGGCCGTCCGCGTGCCGTGCATCCCGAGCATCCCGAGCCACTGCTCGTGCGGCGCCGGGAACGCGCCGAGGCCCATCACGGTGCAGGTCACGGGGAAGCGATCGGCGGTGGCGAACTCGAACAGATCGGCCGCTGCATTCGCGTTGACGACGCCCCCGCCGGCGTAGATGACCGGGCGGTGGGAGTTCGCCAGCGCCTTGGCGGCGAGCCGGATCTGCTTCTGGTTGCCGTCGGTCGTCGGCTGGTAGCCGGGCAGGTGCACGTCGGTGACCGGCTCGTACGGGATCTCGGCGCGGCTCAGGTCCTGCGGGATGTCGACGACGACCGGTCCCGGCCGGCCGGTGCGGGCGATGTGGAACGCCTCGTGCAGCGAGCGCGGGATCTCCAGCGGGTGCTGGATCATGAAGCTGTGCTTCACGATCGGCATCGTGATCCCGATCGTGTCCGCCTCCTGGAAGCCGTCGGTCCCAAGCAGCTCGGTCCGCACCTGGCCGGTGAGGAACACGACCGGCACGGAATCCATCATCGCGTCACAGATCGGCGTCACCAGGTTGGTGGCGCCGGGGCCGCTCGTCCCGAGCGACACGCCGACCTTGCCGGTCGCCTTGGCGTAGCCCTCGGCGGCGTGACCGCCGCCGGCCTCGTGACGGACGAGGATGTGGCGGATACCCGCGTCGTAAAAGGCGTCGTACGTCGGGAGGTTGGCGCCGCCGGGAAGCCCGAATACGACGTCGACACCTTCTGCCTTCAAACATTCCATCAGAGCATCGACTGCACGCATGGCGCTCGCCTCCTTTCGTGAAGCGGGTTCTCGCACGCAGAAACGCTCCGCGTGCGCGGGGAATTGGCGAGTCTAGACCATCGCCGGAACCGTCTACGACGGCTTCAGGCGCGGGTGCGCGGGGCGGCGGGACGCATAAGTGCCGCCTCGGAGGCGATTGCCACGTCGGGGAACTCGAGCTCGGTTCCGCACGCCATGCAGACCGCGTCGTGCAGCTTCACGACGCGGCCGCAGCTCGGGCACTGGCGGCGCAGCTCTTCGGATTCAAAGCGCCACAGGATCGCGGTCGCCAGCCCGATGAACGGGACGCAGAACGAGATCAAGAACCACGCAAAGAACGAGCTGCCCTTGATCCGTCCGACGATCCCGCCGGCCAGGCCGAAGCTGAGCAGGATGATAAGAGCGGGTGCGGCGTCGCTCACGGGCGCTGTGCTACCAGAGCAGCACCTTCAGCGCCCAGAGGACGCCGAGGATCGCAGCGATCACCACAACGGTGAAGAAGATCGCCTTGACCACGCCGATCGCGACCCAGATCGCGAGCGCCGAGGCCACGACGAGGATCAGACTGGCGGTTGCCTTCTGCCGAAGCGGTGTACCGGAGCGGCGACCTTCTAATTGTTTTGCCATACCCGTAGGGTACCGCGGCCCGGAAGCGGGCAGTGAGGGTTAGTCGAAGACGCGCTTCAGGTGATCGAAGCGCGCGCCCGGAGCCGACGAGCGGCCGTCGAGGCGCAGACGCGCGAGACGGTAGCGGCGGACGAGCGGGGCGGATGCGGCGGGCGCGCCGCCTCGCTCATCGGCGACCAGCAGCAGCTTGGACACTGTCTGTGGGCTGTTCATGGCGAGAATGATGGACTTCCCCGCGCTATAAGGCATTGGCCGCGAGTACAAGGTTGAGAAACAACCGTCCGTCCACGCGGCCGCCGAACGTCTGTGCGTCTGGCGCTGCTACCCGGCCGCGTCGAGCTCCAGCACGAGCTTGCCGACGTTCTCGCCGGTGAATAGGCGCAGGAGCGTTTCGCCGAACTGGTCGATGCCACCGCGGACGACATCCTCGCGCGCGGTCAGCTCGCCGCTGCGCAGCCACGTGGCAAGCTCGGCCACGCCCTCGGCGTACCGGTCGGCGTAGTCGAAGATCACGAACCCGGTCATCGTCGCGCGCATCACCAGCAGCTGCATGTAGTTGGCCGGCCCGCGCACCGCCCCGTCGGCGTTGTACTGCGAGATCGCGCCACAGATGACGATCCGCGCACCGCGCGCGATCCGGGTGAGCACCGCGTCGAGGATCTCTCCCCCGACGTTGTCGAAGAACACGTCGACGCCGTTCGGGGCGTGCTCGCGCAGCGCCCCGCGAACGTCGCCGGCCTTGTAGTCGATCGCCGCGTCGAACCCGAGCGCGTCGACGAGCCACTCGCACTTCTCCGCGCCGCCGGCGATCCCGATCACCCGGCATCCCTTGATCCGCGCGATCTGCCCGGCCACGCTCCCGACCGAGCCGGCCGCCCCGGACACGACGACGGTGTCGCCGGCTCGCATCTTGCCGACGTCGAGCAGGCCAAAGTACGCGGTCAGACCGCCGATGCCGAGCACGCCGAGATGCGTCGGCCCGGAGGCCAGGGTGGTGTCGACGAGGGTCACGCCAGCTCCGTTGGACACCGCGTAGCCCTGCACGCCGAACACGCCGTAGACGTGGTCGCCGACGGCGAAGCGCGGGTGGCGCGATTCGATCACGCGGCCGACACCCGCGGCACGCATCACCGCGCCGATCTCCACCGGCGGGACGTACGAGCGTCCCGGATTCATCCACCCGCGCATCGCGGGGTCGAGCGAGATGTGCTCCAGCTCGACGAGAAACTCGCCGTCGCCCGGCTCGGGCGCCGGCTCCTCGCTGTACTGCCAGCACTCGGCGCCGGGGAGCCCCGTGGGCCGGGCGGCGAGGCGGCACTGCGCGTTGATCGGTGGCATCGGCGCTGACACTATTCGATGCGCGGGGCACAATGAGCGACATCGAGATTCCACTGTTCGATCTCCAGGCGCCGCTGGCCCCGCTGCAGTACCGCTTGCAGGAGGCGGCGCGCCGGACGCTTCAGGCGGGCGCCTTCATCCTCGGGCCTGACGTCGAGGCGTTCGAGCGCGAGTTCGCGGAGTATCTCGGCGTCAAGCATGTCATCGGCGTTGGCAACGGCACCGACGCGCTGACGATCGCCCTGCGGGCGCTGGGCGTCGGGCCCGGGGACGAGGTGATCGTGCCCGCCTTCACGTTCTACGCCTCGGCCGAGGCCATCCCGCCGACCGGGGCGCGGCCCGTGTTCTGCGACGTCGACCCGGACACGATGATGCTCACGGCCGACACCGTCCGCGCCGTGATGACGGCGCGGACGAAGGCCGTGATCGCGGTGCATCTGTTCGGCAACGTCGCACCGGTGGCGGAACTCGCCGCGCTCGGCGTGCCGGTGCTGGAAGACGCCGCCCAGGCGGCCGGTTCGGACTCGCCGGCGGGCCGGCCCGGCTCGCTCGGGGCGGCGGCGACGTTCAGCTTCTACCCGACGAAGAACCTCGGTGCGCTCGGCGACGGCGGCGCGATCGCCACGAGCGACGACGAGATCGCGGCGGCCGTACGCATGCTCCGCTTCCACGGGTCCCGCGACCAGCGGACGTGGGAGGTGATCGGCTACAACTCGCGGCTCGACACGATCCAGGCGGCCTTCCTGCGGATCCTGCTCGGCGAGCTCGACCGGTGGGCGGCGGGGCGCGCCGCGGCCGGGCGCAGTTACGAGGCGGCAGGGCTCGGTGACCACGTGAGGCTGCCGGTGGCCACCGAGGGGACGCTCGCGGCATGGCACCTGTACGTGATCCGCTCCCCGCACGTCGACGCGATCGCGGCCGCGCTGGGCGCCGCCGGGATCGGCAACAAGGTCTACTACCGGCCGGCGATTCACCGCCACCCGGCCCTCGCCGCTTACGACGATCGCGGGGAGCTGCCGATCACCCAGGCGCTCTCGGAGACCCATCTGGCGATCCCGATGGGGCCGATGCTGGACGAGGAGCAGGCGCAGGCCGTGACCCGCGCCGTGGCGGCAGCGATTTAGCCGGCGAGGACGGGCAGCAGCGCCTGCAGCTTGATCTCCGTCTCGGCCAGCTCGGACGCCGGATCGGAGTCGCGGACGATCCCGCAGCCCGCGTAGCAGCGAGCCACCGGCCCCCGCAGCAGAGCGCAGCGCAGCGCCACGCAGAACTCGCCGTCGCCCGAGCGGTCGCTCCAGCCGATCGTGCCGGCGTACCAACCGCGGTCGAGCCCCTCCAGGGCGGGGATCATCGTCATCGCGTCGGTCGTCGGCTCCCCCCCCACCGCCGGCGTCGGATGGAGCATCCCGGCCAGCTCGACCGCGCTGAGGTGGGACCGCAGCTGCGCCCGGATCGGCGACGCCAGGTGCTGGATGTTGGCCACCTTCACGACCACCGGCTCGGGCGCCGCGGTGACCCACACCGAGTGCGGGCGCAGCACGGCGGCGATCCGCCGCGCGACGATCGCGTTCTCCTCGCGGTCCTTGTCGCTGCGCAGCAGGCGCTCGCCGAGATGGTCGTCGACGGCCGGATCGGCGCTGCGCCGGGTCGACCCGGCCAGGGCGACGGTGCTCGCTCGCTGACCCTCGCGACGGACGAGCAGCTCGGGGCTCGCGCCGATGAACGTCGCCTCACCCCGCCCAACCGCGAACACGAAGCACGACGGGAACGCCTCGCGAAGCACGCCGAGCACGGCGGCCGGATCGTGGTCGGCTGGCGCGTGCACCTCGACCTCGCGCGCCAGCACGACCTTCTCCACCTCGCCGGCGCGGATCCGCGCGACCGCCCGGGCGACCGCCTCCTCGTAGTGGGACGGGGCCATCGGGCTGTCGACGCGGTAGCGCCCGTGCGGCGAGGGGTCGAGCAGCGGCAGCGCGTCGCCCCGCAGCGCGGCGATCCGGCGCTCGACCCGGCCCAGCAGCAGCTCGGTGGTGTCGTCGGGCTGGACGTCGAGATTCACCGTCAGCCACGTCCCCGGCCCGCGCCGGCACAGCGACAGCTCGGGGACGAGCAGCGAGGCGGGCGCGAACCCATCCCACGCGGCCGACCGGCCGCCGTCGGGATCGAACGCGAAGCCGCCGATCGCCGTCAGTCCGGCGCCGGGCGGTCCGGCGCCGTCGTCGCCCAGCGCCTCGCTTGACAACCGCCGCCACCGCCCCGCCAGCTCGGCGAAGCGGGCGCCGCCGTTCGCCTCCAGCACGCGCGCAGTTCCGAGCCCGGCCAGTGCGCTGCCATCACGGTCGGGCTGCTCGAAGCAGAACCACGGCTCGCCGGGCGCGCGTGAGGCGGCGATCACCGCCGTCGGATCGGGCGATCCGCGCCACGGGGCGGTACAGCTGATTAGCCGGCTCCCGGGCGAAGCGGCGTCATGGCGCGCGGCGCGCAGGACCGCCGGGAGTCGCCGCTGGAGCTCCGCCAGGATGTCGCCGGCCGGCTGCGTCCTCAGCGTTCGCATCGCCGTGAACGCTACCGGTCGCGCACGATCCGGACCGCTGCGTCGAGCGCCGGCCTCGTGTCCGCCGCCATCCGCCGCCGCACGCGCCAGCGGGCCCCGGAGAAGGTGAGGTTGGCGACCGTGGCGAACCCGGCCTCGTCGGCGCGCAACGCGAGCAACAAGTGCGCGATCAGGTCGGAGCTGGGTAGCGCCTCGCCGGTCACCCGCACGCAGTAGCAGAAGGTGCGCCGGCCGCCCGGCGCGACGAGCACCGCGCCGGCCTCGCCGACAAGCCAGACGCCAAGCGCACCCGGCTGCACGGCGAGCCCGGTGTCGGCGTGAAGCTCGCGCGCGCTGGTGTCGAGCAGGTCGCCGAGCAGCAGCAGCGCGGTCCGTTCGGCGTCGTCGCCGGCACGGCGGCGCTGCTGGAGGACCTTGGCGCCGCGGTTGGCGTACAGCTCGGGAATGATCCACGCCTGCACGAACAGCGCTATCGAAATCGGGGCCAGCACCGGCCTGAGCGCCACGAGCGCGACGCCGATCGCCGTGAACGGAACGGGGTGCGCCAGCGACCACGCCGTCCAGACGCGTCCGCGGCGGGCGAGGAGCCGCGCGTCGACGCGCGGGCGCCAGTGGACGGAGGCGAGCTCGGGGAGCCCCTCGGCGGACTCAGAGGTGAGGGCGGCGTGCACCGCGGCAGGGCCTCAGCCGCCGGCGATCGGGCGGCGCATGATCACCAGAGGCGCGTCGAGCGGCAGCTCGCGGACCAGCTCGGCGGTGCCGTCCTGGTGTGAGACGACGGCGATGTAGCCGCGATCGAGCTCCTCCCGAAAGGCGCTGAGGGCACGCTGCACCGCGTGCTCCTCGCCGGCGGTCCACTCGGCCAGGGTCGTGTGGCCCGCTTGGTCCATTCGAATCAGCCGCGGCATGTGTCCTCCAGAGGTTGCGGGGCCCGAATGCTACGGGCGGGCGCGGTGCTCCGCTACCGAGAATTCTCGCCGGAGACCTGCTCCAGGATCAGCCGTCGCACCTCTCCGCCGTCGGCGCGGCCCTTCGTCTCGCGCATCACATAGCCGACGAGCGCGCCGATCGGCCGCAGGTTGCCCTCGCGGACCTTGGCGGCGGCGTCAGGATCGGCCGCCAGCGCGGCGGCGACGACCTCGGCCAGTCCCGAGTCCTCGCCGGAGATCGCGCCAAGCCCCTCCCGTTCGACGATCTCGCGCGGGTCTCCCCCCTCCTCGACGAGCTGCGTCAGCACGTCGCGGGCGGCGTTCTGGTTGACCTCCTTGGCCGTGACCATCGCGACGAGCGCGGCCAGCCCGGCGGGAGTGACGTTGGAGCCGGCCGGGTCGGCGTCGGGCCCGATCCGCTCCACCAACTGCGAGATCCAGTTGGCCAGGGCCACGGCGTCGGCGCCGTCGGCGGCCAGCGCCGCCTCGAAGTAGTCCGCGCGCTCGGAGCGCGTGGCCAGCTCCCACGCCTTCTCGGCGCTCAGCCCGTGCTCGCGCTCGAAGCGTCCGGCGCGGGCGGTGGGGAGCTCGGGCAGCTCGCCCCGGGCGGCCGCCAGCATCTCCTCGGTGGCGACGAGCGGCACGAGGTCGGGCTCGGGGAAGTAGCGGTAGTCGTGCGCCTCCTCCTTGGAGCGCAGCGAGCTGATCCGGCCGCTCTTCACGTCGAAGTGGAGCGTCTCCTGGACGACCGCCTCGCCGGCCCGCAGCAGGCCGATCTGCCGTTCGATCTCGGCGTTGATGCCCTGCTCGACGAACCTGAACGAGTTCATGTTCTTCAGCTCGGTCTTCGTTCCGAGCGCGGTCGTCCCCACCGGCCTGACGGACACGTTGGCGTCGCAGCGCAGCGACCCCTGCGACATGTCGACGTCGGAGACGCCGAGTGCCTTCAGCGTCGTGCGCAACAGGGTCAGCCACTCGCGCGCGTGCTCGGCCGAGCGGACGTCGGGTTCGGTGACGATCTCCACCAGCGGTGTCCCGCCGCGGTTGAAGTCCACGACGCTGGAGTCGGCACCGTGGATCCGCCCGCTGGCCCCGTGGTGGACCAGCTTGGCGGCGTCCTCCTCCAGGTGGGCGCGATGGATGCGCACGTCGCCGAGCCGTCCGGGGCCGCAGATCGGCACGTCGTACTGGGAGATCTGGTAGCCCTTGGGCAGGTCGGGATAGAAGTAGTTCTTGCGGTGAAACAGCGACCGGTCGGCGATCTCGCAGTCGAGCGCCAGCCCGATCATCAGCGCGTAGTGCACGGCGCGGGCGTTGACGACCGGGAGCGCTCCCGGCAGGCCGAGGCAGACGGCGCAGGTGTGCGTGTTCTGGATGTCCCCGAACGACAGCTCGCAGCCGCAGAACATCTTCGTCCGCGTGCTGAGCTGAACGTGAATCTCCAAGCCAATGACCGGTTCGTACTCGACGGTCATGAGATACCCAAGGCGGGTCGTCCGTCGAAGCCGATCGTCCGCTCCAGGGCGTGGGCGGCGTCGAGCAGCCGGTTCTCGCTGAACGCGGGCCCGGCGAGCTGAAACCCGACCGGCAGCCCGTCGGACAGGCCCGAGGGGATGCTGATCGCGGGGATCCCGGCCAGCGGCATCGGCACGGTGCAGAAGTCGTTCAGGTACATGGCGTACGGATCGTCGGTCTTGGCTCCCAGCTCGAAGGCGGTGCCCGGGCTCGTCGGGGTGACGATGAAGTCAAACGACGCGAACGCCTCGGTGAAGTCCTCGGCGATCTTCGTTCGCACCTTCTGGGCCTGCCCGTAGTAGGCGTCGTAGTAGCCGCTGGAGAGCGCGTAGGTGCCGAGCATGATCCGGCGCTTCACCTCGGGCCCGAAGCCGGCGGCGCGGGTCCGCGTGTACATCGCGGTCAGGTCGCCGTCCCCGTCGACGCGGAGGCCGTAGCGCACGCCGTCGAAGCGCGCCAGGTTGGCCGACGCCTCGGCCGGCGCGATCACGTAGTAGGCGGCGAGCGCGTGCGGGGCGTGCGGCAGCCGGCACGGCTCGACGACGGCGCCGAGCCGCTCGGCAAGCTGGAGCGTCGCCTCGAACGAGGCGCGGACCCCCGGCTCGACGCCCGATCCCGCGCCGGTCAGCTCCTCCGGCACCCCGAGGCGCAGGCCCGTCAGATCCTCGCGAGTGGGGGCGGCGATCGGCTCGGGGAAGGCAAGCGAGGTGGAGTCACACGGATCCTGGCCGACCATCTGGGAGAGCAGCAACGCGCAGTCGGTGACGGTGCGGGCGAGCGGTCCGGCCTGGTCCAGTGAGGAGGCGAAGGCGATCATCCCGTAGCGCGAGCAGGCGCCGTAGGTCGGCTTCAGCCCGACGACGCCGCACAGGGCGGCGGGCTGGCGGATCGAGCCCCCGGTGTCGGTGCCGATCGCCCACGGCGCCAGCCCGGCCGCGACCGCGGCCGCGCTCCCGCCCGAGCTGCCCCCGGGGACGCGGGTGCGGTCCCACGGGTTCAGCACCGGGCCGAAGCCGGAGTTCTCGTTGGAGGAGCCCATCGCGAACTCGTCCTGGTTGGTCTTGCCGAGCAGCGGCGCGCCGGCCTGCGCCAGCTGGCGGACGACCGTCGCCGTGTACGGCGGGCGATAGCCCTCCAGGATCCGTGATCCGGCCTGGCTCGGGATCCCTTCGGTGCAGAACAAGTCCTTGACGGCCAGTGGAACGCCGGCCAGCGGACGGTCTCGCGCGTGGCCCGCGGGCGGGGATTCCCCGGCGACCCAGGTGAAGGCATTCAGCTCGTCCGCGGCGGCGCGGGCGCGGTACGCCTCGAACAGCTCGTCCGGGTGCAGATCACCGGCCCGGACGGCGTCGGCCGCGGCCGACGCGGTGAGCTCGATGAGCTCGCTCATGACGCCCCGGGGCTGGGGACGCCGAAGCCGCCGTCGACCGGGTCGGGCGCGGCGGCCAGGATCACCTCGGCGGGGAACGACGGGACCGGCTCGTCGGGCCGCAGCGCGTTCACGACGTCGAGCACGTGGGTGGTCGGCGGGACGCCGTCGAGTTCGAGCTCGCCGATCTTCTCGATGTGCTCCAGCACGCCGGAGAGCTCGGCGGCCATGCGCTCCACCTCGTCGTCGGAGAGCTGCAGCCGGGCCAGCCGGGCGACATAGAGCACCTGTTCGCGGTCGATCATCGGACCGCGATTCTAGGATGAGGGCGCTAGCGAGCGCCCGCGGCGCGGCTGCCGCGGCGGAACGTCTCGATCTGCTGCGGTCCGTCGGCGGTCCGGATCCCGTCCTGGCGCATCGACACGTACGCCCCGACGAACACGGCGATCGCGCTGAGCAGCCCGATGATCGCGCCGGGCTTCAGCGACACGGCGCTCGTCGCGCCCGGCTTGCTGATCAGCACACGATTGATCAGGTACAGCGAGAGGATCAGCGAGACCGGCCACAGCATCACCGTCAGGCAGACGGGCAGCGCGGGCGCTCGGCAGGCGCCCTGGGCGTACCACGCCGCCAGACCGAGGACCCCGGTGATCAGGATGAGCGGGCCGCCGACGGTCAGCGCACTCCAGGCGTCCCGCGAGCCGTTGCCAAGACCGAGCGTGGAGTACGCCGGCACGAACGCGCTCCTCAGCCCGTACCACTTCAAGAAGGTCGACGCGATCAGCACCAGCGACGCGACGCCGATGATCCACTCTCCCCGGCGCAGCCTGGAAAACTCGAATTCCACGGTGGGCGCAGACTACGCGATTTTTGGGCCCGAGCCGCTCTCCTCCGGAGCGATCAGCGGGCGCGGCGGCGGGTCCGCGGCACCGGTCACCCGGCGACGCTCTCGGTGCCGGATCGCGTGCTGCGCCACCCGCTGGGCGCGCATCGATTCGTACCCGCCGAGGGCGACGCCGACGACGGCGAGCAGCCCCAGATAGGCGCCGAGCTTGGCATCGACGACCGACGTCGGCGACGGGAGGTCGATCAGCACGCGGTAGAACACGAGCGCGGCCGTCACCCCCGCGACGGCGGTCACGACCCGGCTGGTGTCGGTCTGTGAGCCGTGCGAGCGCTGACTGATGTGGATCACGACCGAGCCGAACGCGACGAGCACCGTCAGGAGCATCAGCCAGCGGATGTCGGCGAGCTCGTTCCACGCCGACGTGGCCGACTGGATCCCGGAGCGATCGGCGCTGTGTGGCAGCGCCACGACGCCGTACCACTTCATGACGAACATCACGACGAACAGCGCGAGCGCACTGACGGCACTGAGCAACTCGCCCGCCGGGGCACGGGCCGGACGCGGGTCCGACGCCTCCGGCGCCATCAGCGCTTCGAGATCGGCGCCAGCTCGGCCACGAGCTTGCGCTCGGAGCGGTCCTTGGCGAAGCGGATGACGACGATCCCGCCGGGCTCGACGCCGGTGACGACGCCTTCGCCGAACGACGGGTGCGCGACGTCGTCGCCGAGCCGGAAGGAGACCGACGGGCGGTCGGCCGCCGCCGCCGACGCCCAGGATGTGGCCCGGGGACGCATCGGCGCCCCGGGCGCGCGGCGGACCGCCTGCTCCTCCCGATCGGTCAGCTGCGCCGGGATCTCGGCCAGAAAGCGGCTGGCGATCCCGTAGCTCCGCGCCCCGAACACGGTCCGCGTGCGGGCGTACGTGAGGTACAGGTCACGCTCGGCGCGGGTGATCCCGACGTAGCAGAGGCGCCGCTCCTCCTCCAGGCCGCCCTCGTCGAGCGCCCGCGAGTGCGGGAACACGCCCTCCTCGCACCCGATCATGAACACGATCGGGTACTCCAGGCCCTTGGCGTTGTGGAGCGTCATCAGGGTCACGAGCCCTTCGTCGTCGACCCGCCCGTCGGCGTCGGCCACGAGCGAGACCTGCTGGAGAAATTCCGCAAGCGTGTGCTCGGCCAGCTCGGACGCGTCGTACTCGGCCGCGACGTTGACGAGCTCCTGCAGGTTCTCGGTCCGGCCCTGGGCCTCGATCGTCCGCTCGGCCTCCAGCGCCTCCAGGTAGCCGGTCTCCCTCAGCAACTCGTTCAGCAGCGTCGCGATCGGGACCTCAGCGGCGGCGCGCTCGCCCAGCACCTGCATTGTGCCCATGAAGCGCTTCAGCGCCTTCACCGCGGCGGCGCCGAGCCCGGGCACGCTCTCGGGGTCAGCGGCGACCTCCCAGACCGACGCGCCGATCGTGTTGGTGTGCGACAGGACCCGCGACACCGACGTGTTGCCGATCCCCCGCCGGGGCGAGTTCACGATGCGCGTGAAAGCGCCGGCGTCCTGCGGGTTGACGAGCAGCGTCAGGTAGGCGATCGCGTCCTTGATCTCGGCGCGTTCGTAGAACTTCGTGCCGCCGATCACCTGATAGCCGATCTCGGCCCGCACCAGCGTGTCCTCCAGCACCCGCGACTGCGCGTTCGTGCGGTAGAACACGGCGATCTCGGCGCGCGAGGTGCCCTCGTCGACGAGTCGCTGGATCTCGCCGGTGACGAACCGTGCCTCGGCGTGCTCGTCGTCGAGCTCGCGGAGCTTGATCGGGTCGCCCTGGCCGAGCTCGGTCCACAGGTGCTTCGACATCTGCCCGCGGTTGTTGGCGATCACCGCGTTGGCGGCGTCGAGAATCGTCTGCGTCGAGCGGTAGTTCTGCTCCAGCTTCACTACCTTGGCCTCGGGATACGTGTCCTGGAAGTCCAGGATGTTGCGGATATCCGCTCCGCGAAACCCATAGATTGCCTGAGCATCGTCTCCTACTACCATTAGGTTTCGGTGCTCGCTCGAGAGCAGCTGCAGCCAGCGGTACTGGACGTGGTTCGTGTCCTGGTACTCGTCGACCATCACCTGGCGGAAGGTCGTGGCGTACTGCTCGCGGACCTCGGGGAACAGCTCCAGCACGTTCACGGCGCGCACGAGCAGGTCGTCGAAGTCCATCGCGTTCATCCGGTGCAGCTCGCGCTCGTAGCTGCGGTAGGCGTCGGCCACCGTCTGCTCGAAGTAGGACCCGACCTGCTGGGCGTAGGCGTCGGCGTCGCGCAGCTTGTTCTTGGCGTCGGAGATCTGGTGCTGCACCGCGCCCGGGGTGAAGCGCTTCAGGTCGACGCCCGACTCCTCCAGGCAGCGCTTCACCAGCCGGCGCGAGTCGGCCTGGTCGTAGATCGTGAACTGGCGCGTGTAGCCGAGCTTGTCGGCGTGGGCGCGGAGCATCCGCGCGCAGGCCGAGTGGAAGGTCATCACCCACATCGCGCGCGTGCGGCGGCCGACGAGCAGCTCGACCCGGCTGCGCATCTCCGACGCGGCCTTGTTGGTGAACGTGATGGCCAGGATCTCGTTCGGCTTGGCGTGGTCGGTGGCGATCAGGTAGGCGATCCGGTGGGTGAGCACCCGGGTCTTGCCCGAACCGGCCCCGGCCAGGATCAGCAGCGGCCCCGTCTCGTGCTCGACGGCCTCACGCTGGGGCCCGTTCAGCCCCGCCAGCAGCTGCTCCAGCTCGGCGTCGGTGTCTTGCGCGTCCAGCATCGTCATGGACGTTAGCGATCGGCTCGGCATCATCCAGGCCGTGACCTGGGACCCCGATCAGCTCCGCGCCGGCTGCGCCGAGGTGGCCGCGGTGGCGCGGTACGTACGCATCCAGCCGGGCTCAATCAGCGCCTACGCCAAGGGCGTGGCAGATAACCCCCCACATACGGGGGTAATCGGCCAACACCCCAACGCGATCGCCGCTGAGTGGCTGATCCTCGACGCGATCAACTTCGGTTCTGGGTGGTTCCCCACGTTGCGCAAGCGCCCCGGGTTGTCGGGCTACCGCACGATCGCCGCCGGACTGCGAGAGCGGTTCGAGCGCGCCGGGCCGTGGAGCGCGGGCGAGCTGGCTGAGATCACCCCGCACGAGCTGGCAAGAACCGTGGGCCAAGACCCGGACCACCCCCTCGTTGCCCTCTTCGTGGCCTCTCTGCGCGACCTCGGACGTCACGTCGCAACCGACCACGGCGGGCGCTTCGAAGCGGTGGTCGCCCACGGCGAAGGGGTCCAGCTCGTGAACACCCTGTCGACCTGGGAGTGCTTCGCCGACGTGTCCGTGTATGACGGCATCAGCCTGCCGTTCCTCAAGCGCGCGCAAATTGCGGCCGCCGACCTGCACCGTGCCGGCGCCGCGCACTTCACCGACCTGCACCGGCTCACGATCTTCGCCGACAACCTCGTCCCGCACGTGCTCGCCCTCGACGGCGTCCTGCGCCTCCACCCGGATCTGCAGGCCGCGATCGCCGGCGAAGAGCTTCTCCAGCACGGCTCAGCGCCCGAGGTGGAACTCCGGGCCTGCGCCGTCCACGCCTGCGAGCTGCTCGTCGCCGCGGTCGGCCCGGAGCGGATCACCGCCGCCGAGCTCGACGGGATCCTGTGGGAGCGCGGCGGGCAGCCCCGCTACAAGGCGAAGCCCCGCCCCCGCTGCCGAACCACCGCGTACTGACGCAGCGCTAATCGAGTAGCGCCTCGGCCCGCGCCTTGGCGATCGCCTCGGCGCCGGCCTCACCGACGAGCAGCTCGGGCTTGATCGTCCCGCTGCCGGCGAGGTCGATCGACGGGAAGCGCCCGGTACTGGTCAGCGCGGCGTCCAGCGAGATCACCGTCGTCTCGCCGCCGAGCGGCTGCGAGGCGGTGGCGATCACGGTGAGCGAGCCTCCGTCGACCAGGTTGCGGGCGGCGGCGATCGCGCGCCGGGCGGCGTGCGGGTGCATGCCTTCGAGCGTGTCGATCAGCACGACGGCGTGCGCGCCGCGCGCGGCGATCCGGCGGGCCTGGTCGATCACGAGCTCAACGGTGTGGTCCTGCGAGTCCGCCGAGGCGGCGAAGCTGACAGCCGCGGCGGGCTTCGTCGGGCCGTCGTTCCACAGCGGAATCTCCTCCGGGCGGACGCCGGCCAGCACGACCGACAGCTGCAGATCCTCGTGCGTGCCGAGCGCCGCTGCCAGCTTGCGCAGCGCCTCGGTCTTTCCGGCCCTGGCGCCGCCGACGATCGTCACGCGCGAGCCGCGGCCGATCGGTGTCAGCCACTCGATTGCCTTTACGGTCGGGTCCTCCGAGCCGAGCTTGAAGCGGTCCGACGGGAACGCGGCGGGCAGCTCGTCGAAGCGGGCGCCGTCGGCCAGCTCGGACGCCGGCGCTCCGTTGATCGTGTCGACGCGGACGAGCGAGGCGAACCGCTCGGAGCGGCGCGGGGCCCGGCGGGGGCCGGCGATGCGGTCGCCGGAGACGAGCTCGCAGCGCTTCACCTGCGCGGCGCTCACGTACACGTCGTTGTCGGACGGGTCCGGTGGGCTGACGCGCACGAATCCGGAGCCGTTCGGGAGCAGCTCGACGACGCCCTCGACGATCGGCTCGTCCTCATCTCCGCTCTTCCCGTCGGTCGGCTTCTCCTCGGCGGGCTTCTCGTCGGCCCGTTCGCTGCTCGCCTCCTCGCCGGCCCGCGGGCGCGAGCGGGTGCGGCTCCGGCTGCGGCGACGAGGACCGCCATCGCCGTCGGCTTCAACGTCGCGCTCCGCGTCGGGGGCGACGGGGGCGTCGGGCTCGGCCTCGGCGGGCTTCGCCTTCGGCGTGCTCTTCGAGGCTCTCTTGGGCGGGCTCTTGGCCGCGGTCGTCCGCGTGCTCCGAGTCCGCGTCGGCTTCTTGACGGCGGCGCCGCCTTGGCGCTCGATGATCGCCTCGATCAGCGGTTCGCGGCGCAGTCGCCGGAATCCGTCGATGGAGAGCTCCGAGGCGATCGCGTGAAGATCGGCGAGCGGGCTGGCTTCCAGCGCAGCCTGGTCGAGTACGGCCATGGTTACTTCCTCCTGTGGTTAGCTCCGGCCGCGTTGGGGCAGCGGCCGGCGATTACCTACACCCTAGTACATCGTGCGGTCGGCAACGGCCTCCCGGCGCAGCTCGTCGGCCAGGCGGAGCTCGGAGCCGACAGCGCGTTCTCCCCGCAGCGCCGCCCCCACCGCGAGGTAATCGGCCGCAGCGGCCACATCGTGGATGCGCACCATGTGCCCGCCGGCCTCGACGCCGAAGCCGAGCGCGGCGAGCGTCCCGGCGAGGCGCTGGCGCGGGCCGCGCTGCGTGATCGCGCCGATGAAGTCCTTGCGCGAGATGGCAAGCAGCAGCGGCCGCCCGAGCGCGTGCAGGCCCGCCACGTGGCGGAGTACGTCGACGGTCTGCGACGGCGTCTTGGCGAAGTCGGGCCCGGGGTCGAGCATCAGCTGCTCGAAGGCGACGCCGCGACTCATGGCCAGCGCGACGAGTTCGCCCAGGAACCTCCGCACGTCGTCGACGATCACTCCGTCGAACGCGGCATCGTGGAGTCGCTGCTTCGGCGCGGCCCGCGTGTGCATCAGGATCAGTCCGGCGCCCGTCTCGGCGCACACGTCGGCCAGCGTCGGATCGCGCAGGCCGCTGACGTCGTTCACGATCGCCGCGCCGGCGGCGATCGCCGCGCGCGCTACCTCGGGCTTGTAGGTGTCGACCGACACGAGCGCCCCCAGCTTCGAGCTCACGGTCTCGATCAGTGGCACAACCCGCTCGATCTCCTCCTCGGCGCTCACGGGCGGGCGGTTCGTGATCCCCGACTCACCGCCGATGTCGATCACGTCCGCGCCCGCGGCCAGCAGCTCGCTCGCCAGCGCGACGCGCTGCGCCAGCGTGCGCTCGACGCCGACGTCCGAGAACGAGTCGGGCGTCGCGTTGACGATGCCCATCAGCCACATCCGCCCGCCCAGCTCCAGCGGGCCGCGAGTCGTCTGAAACCGTCGCGACGGGATCGTCATGCCGTCGACGGAGCCACGGCCGGGCTCCAGGCGCGGTAGCAGGCGGAGGCCTCGAGCATCGCGGCGTGCGCGCGGTTGCACTGCTCGCAGGTGCCGAGGTGCGCCAGCAGCCAGTCTTCATCCTCGGCGCTCATCGGCTGCGCATCCTGCCGCCGGGCCAGGGCGCGCAGGGCGCGGTCACGCACCTCGCACGGGTCGCCGCCGGCCGGGACCGGCCCGTGCAGGGCCGTACGCAGCCGCAGCCGGGCGCGGGCAAGCAGCGGCCCGACGGCGGCCGGCTCGACGCGGATCACCGCGGCGATCTCATCGTAGGAGAGCCCGAGCAGCTCGCGCAGGGCGAGCGTCTCGCGATGGCGCTCGGCCAGCTGAGCGCAGGCGACGCCGAGCTCGAAGGTCACCTCGCCGCTGAGCGTGCCGTTGGTCGGCACCGAGCCGTTTATCGCGGCCGGAGCGGCCACCAGCGTCGCGCGCTCGCGGCACGCCCGTCCGGCGGCGGCCAGCGCCGTCAGACGATCATTCGGCGACTCAGCCAGAGCGGCCGCGTGGGCCTCGGCGGCGAGCGCCGGATCGATCAGCACCCGTGTACAGAACTGCAACACCTCGTCCATGACGCTCCCAGGATAATTCAGCCGACGTCGACGGCGATGCCCTCGGCCGCCGCTGCCTCGCGGAAGCGCTCGACCTCGTGCCCGATCCGGACGGCGTCCCACCCCAGTTCGGGGGCCAGTGCCCGCGCCACGCGGCCGGGCAGCTCGCTGTCGGGCGCGCACACCTCGCGGCCTGCCAGCAGCCCCAGCCGGGTTCGCCGCAGCACCACATCGGCGACGGACCTTGCTTGCTCATGGCGGGCCGCGAACGGCGCCTCGGCGAGCAGGTCGGGCAGCCCGGCGATCATCGGCTGCGCCAGCTCGCCGCGTTCGGAGGCGGTCTGCAGCACCTTTTCGGCGGCGTGGCCGTAGCGCGCCGCGAGCGCGGCATAGCTCGTTTCGGGCACGCCCTCCACGCGCGGCAGCCGGCGATCGTCGATCGGCAGCCCGAGGGCGATCTCGGCCGTCCGGCACGGCGCTGTGCGCCCGTCGCGCTCGACCAGGCGGTCGACCGCCATCTTCGCCATCCGCCGCCAGGTCGTGAGCTTGCCGCCGGTGATCGTGATCAGCCCGCTGGAGGTCTCGTACAGCTCGGCCTTGCGCGAGATGTCGACCGACTTGCGGCTGTCGCCGTTGGAGATCAGCGGGCGCACCCCGGCGTAGGCGCCGGTCAGGTCCGCGGTGCCGAGGCTGGTGCCGAAGAACCCGTTGACCGCGGCGAGCAGGTAGTCGATGTCCTCGGCCGCCGGGCGGACATGATCGAGGTCGCCCTCGTAGTTGTTGTCGGTCGTGCCGATCAGGCTGCGCCCGAGCCACGGCAGCGCGAAGATCGTTCGACCCTCGCCGGCGGGCACGATCGCGCCCGAGATCAGCGGGAGGTCGTCGTAGGCGATCGTGATGTGGGTGCCACGGCTGGGGGCGATCCTCGGCACGTCGGACTCGGAGTGGAGCTCCTCCGGGCGGATCCGGTCGGCCCACACCCCGGTCGCGTTGATCACGTTGTCGGCGCGGACGTCGAACACCCCGCCGCTCTCCTGGTCGCGAACCTTGACGCCCCCCGACTCGCCGGCGAGGCGATCGCCCTCCAGCAGCTCGATCACCTCGAGGCCGGCCGCGAAGATCGCGCCGAAGCGCTCCGCCTCGCCGAGCACGGTGAGCACCAGCCGGGCGTCGTCGGTCTGGCAGTCGTAGAACAGGTAGCCGCCGGTCGGGTTACGGGCAGCCAGCGCGGGCAGCAGCTCGACGACCTCCTCGCCGGAGATCACGCGATGGCGCTGCGGGCTCCAATCGGATTCGCGATCCTCGCCGCCCGAGGGCCGGCGAGGGCTGCGAAGGCGGGTGAGCTTCGGTGTCGCCATCACGTCGTACATGTTCAGCCCGATCCCGGTCAGCCGGTCGGGGCGCGCGCCGTCGAACGCGGGGACGACAAGCGGCAGCGGCGTGACCAGGTGCGGCGCCAGCTTCACCATCAACTGGCGCTCCAGCAGCGCCTCGCGGACGAGGCCGAGGTCGAAGTTCTGCAGATAGCGCAGGCCGCCGTGGACGAGCTTCGAGGAGCGGCTGCTCGTCCCCGCGGCGAAGTCGGACTTCTCGACGAGGGCGACGGAGTACCCGCGAGAGGCGGCGTCGAGCGCGACGCCGGCGCCGGTGATCCCGCCGCCAATCACGACCAGGTCGAAGACCTCGGTGGAGAGCGATTCGATCGCGCGCTCGCGACTCAGCATTCCGGCGGAGCGTAGCCAACCCCGCGCGGCGGACCCGGGCGGGACCGGCGGGGCGACGCCCGGCGCGGCTAGTTAGCGGGGTCGGCGACGCCGGCCTGCTGGCGGGCGGCGATGATCTGCTTGATCCGGTCCAGCGTGTCCTCGGACATCCGCCGGATCTCCCAGTGCGTGAGCTTCAGCACGCGCATCGGCGAGGTGGCGATCACGTCGGCGTTGCGCGGCTCGCGGGCCAACAAGCCCATTTCGCCGATCAGGTCGCCCGCCTTCAGCGCGGCGACCTTCTTGCCGCCCTGGATCACGTCGGCGGTCCCTTCCTCGATCGCGATCAGTTCGGTCGAGTAATCGCCCTCCTTCATCAGGATCTGCCCGTCGGCGACGCTCGTCTCGGTGGCAAACGTGGCAAGCCGCTTGGCCTCGGACTCCGACAGCTCCGAGAACAGGGGGATCGCCTTCAGCCGGCTGGGGTCCATGCTCGCTCCTCGTCGATCGTCATCACTGCCTGGATAAGGGCGACTCTAACCGCACCCGCGGTGTTCGGAAAGCCCCTCGTGATCAGAGGGCTTGGACTTCGGCGGTGATCTCTGAGACCGATGCTTTGGCGTCGCCGAACAGCAGCGAGGTCTTGGGCTCGTAGAAGAGCGGGTTGTCGATCCCGGCGAACCCGGAGGCCATCGAGCGTTTCAGCACGATCACGGCGGCGGAGCGGTCGACCTCCAGGATCGGCATGCCGTAGATCGGCGATCCGGGCTCGTTCTTGGCCGCGGGGTTGGTGACGTCGTTCGCGCCGATCACCAATGTGACGTCGGTGCGGGGGAACTCGGGGTTGATGTCGTCCATCTCGCGGAGCAGGTCGTATGGCACGTCGGCTTCGGCGAGGAGCACGTTCATGTGTCCGGGCATGCGTCCCGCGACGGGGTGGATGGCGTATTTCACGACCACGCCCTTGGCTTCCAGCGCGCGTTCGAGCTCGCGCACGGCGTGCTGGGCTTGCGCGACCGCCATCCCGTAGCCGGGGGCGACGACCACCTGCCGCGCGTACGACAACTGGATCGCGACGTCGGCCGCAGTGGTGGAGCGCACCGTCCCGCCGGTCTCGCCGGCCGGTCCGGCCGGGGCGGCGACCGCGCCGCCGAACCCGCCCGCGACGATCGCCGGCACGCTGCGGTTCATCGCCTTGGCCATCTGATCGGTCAGGATCGTGCCCGACGCCCCCACGATCATCCCCGCCACGATCATCACCGGATTTGACAACGCCACACCGGTCGCCGCGGCGGACAGGCCGGTGAACGCGTTCAACAACGAGATCACCACCGGCATGTCGGCACCGCCGATCGGCAGCACCAGCATGTTCCCCAGGATCGCCGCGACGACGAGGATCCCGAGAATGAACAGCACCTGGGAATGCGTCCCGGCGCACAGGATGATCGCCGACGCGACCGCGGCGGCCAGCAACACCGTGTTGATCACGGTCTGGGTCCGGCCGGGGGCTTTGATCGGCCGGCCGGGCAAGATCTCCTGCAGCTTCCCGAACGCGATATTCGACCCCCAAAAACTGATCGACCCGACGATCGCGCCGAACAACTCAAAGATCTCGACGCGCAGCGCCCACGGCGAGTGCCCCCCACTCGTAAACGCGTGCCGGTACTCCACCCAGGCGATCAACGCCACCGCCCCACCGCCAACGCCGTTGAACAGCGCCACCATCTGCGGCATCGCCGTCATCTTCACGTTCCGTGCCGCCGGCACTCCGACCGCCGTCCCGATCGCGACCCCCAGGATGATCAACCAGACGGTCGAGGACCCGTGGAACTCGCCCTTGCGGAGCAACGTCGCGACGACCGCGACCGCCATCCCCACCGCTGCCGTCAGGTTGCCCCGTACCGCCGTGCGCGGGCCGGTCAACCCGCTCATCCCGTAGATCATCAGCCCGAACGCCACGATGTACGCGGCGTCGACAAAGTTCGTCGTCTGCAGAAACACCGTCCCCAGAACGCTCACGCGGCCTCCCCAGGCCCCGGAGAATCGGCGTCAGCCGATTCCGCCTTCGGCTTGAACATCTCCAGCATTCGATCGGTCACCAAAAACCCGCCGATCACGTTGATCGTCCCAAACGCGACCGCGATCACGAGCAGGATCTTCTCCAGCACCCCGCTCGACTCCGCCATCAACAACAACCCGCCGAGCACCACGACCCCGTGAATCGCGTTCGTCCCCGACATCAACGGCGTATGCAACGTATTCGGCACCTTCGAAATGACCGCGAACCCGACAAACCCGGCCAGCACCAGCACCGCGATATCAATGACAAGACTGTCCACGAGTTCCTCCCTGTCGACTAGGCGGCGGCCGCAGCCTGCTTGGCGCCCTCATGGACGATCTCGCCGCCGCGCGTGATGCACGCCCCGGCGATCACCTCGTCCTCGAAATCGAGTGTCAGCTCCCCGTCCTCGGAGACCATCAGCCCGAGCAGTGCCTGAATGTTGCGCGCGAACAACGCCGAGGCGTGCTCAGCCAGGGTCGAGGGGACGTTCAGCGGCGCCAGGATCTTCACCCCCTGATGCAACACCGTCTCCCCCGGCACTGACAACTCACAGTTACCACCCGCCTCACCCGCCAGGTCGACAATCACCGATCCCGGCTTCATCTTCTCCACCGCCTCCTTGGTGACCAGGATCGGCGCACGACGCCCCGGCACCAGCGCAGTCGTGATCACCACATCAACCTTCCCGATCGCCTCGGCCATCAATTCCTGCTGGCGCGCCTGCTGCTCCGCCGTCAACTCCTTCGCGTACCCCCCCGCGCCCTCCAGATCCCCACCCACATCGAACTCCAAAAACCGAGCGCCCAACGACTCCACCTGCTCCTTCACCGCCGCGCGCACGTCAAACCCCTGAACCACCGCACCGAGCCGGCGCGACGTGGCGATCGCCTGCAGCCCCGCCACCCCCGCACCCAGCACCAGCACCGTCGCGGGCCGGATCGTCCCCGCCGCCGTCATCAACATCGGGAAATAGCGACCCAACTCCATCGCCCCGATCAGCGCCGCGCGATACCCCGAAATATTCGCCTGCGACGACAACGCATCCATCGACTGCGCCCGGCTGATCCGCGGCACCGCCTCCAGCGCAAAACTCGTCGCCCCCGTCTTCGCGATCGCCGCGATCCCCTCACCATTCGACAACGGCGCCAAAAACCCGATCAACACGGTGTCCGGCCCGAGCAGCGCCGTCTCCTCCGCACTCGGCGGCGACACCTTCACCACGACCTGGCAACCGAACGGCGACTTCGGATCGTCGCTCAACCCAGCGCCCGCCTCCTCAAACGCCGAATCGGGAATCAACGCACCGTCACCCGCCCCACGCTCGACGAGCACCTCATGACCCTGCCCGACCAGCTTGCCAACCACCTCAGGTACCAACGCCACACGGCGCTCGCCCGCAGCGGTCTCCTTGGGAACGCCGATCCTCATGCGGCGGTGGAGGCTATCGGTTCACGAACGGGGACGTACATGTCAGTCGTCTCACTGTGAGGCTTGGATCGGGATCGGCAGGCGCCGGCTACCCAGCACAGCCAGCGCGAAGCGGTCATGCAACGCGGTGGGAGTGACGGCCGCGGCGGCGGCGAGCACCCCCGCGACGTCGGTGCCGGTGACGAGCCACTCGGGCTGGGAGACCTGGTCGTGCGTGGCGGCGACGAGCCCCGCACCGGCGCCGAGCGTGCGGACAACGGCGCCCTGCGGGTTCAGCAGCTGCAGCTCGTGGCCGGCGTCGACGAACTTCGCGTAGATGCCGCTGCTCTTCGGACCGTGGGAGATGATGTCGCCGGCCAGCGACCCGTGCAGATCGCTCCACGTGGCGACGACGATGTTCAGCGAGTCTGACCCGGAGCCGGTGCCGAGCAGCTGGTCGGCGACGGGAACGCCGTCGCGCCGCAGCTGGGCGCCGATCCGGTTGCACGCCGCCTGCGCGTCGACGGCGCATTCCAGCGTGGTCGGGTACCGGGTGCCGTTGATGCCGTGCACGAACGGCTCGGGGAAGGACCCGACGACCGCGGGGATCGTCTGCGTGACGCTCGTGTCGTGCACGTCCCACCACACGCGCTCGCCCGGGTGGACGTTCTCGCCAGTGGCGCTCACTCCCTCCTGCACCCCGTTGACGTAGTAAAACCAGCCGCGGTGGACGCCGCCGGCCGCGACTCCGTCGATCGCCTCGACGAAGCCGCCGCCGTACCCGGTCTGCACGCGGAAGAATCGCTGCAGCAACCCCATCACCGTCTCCCCCGACGGATCGGCGTGCAGCGTCCCGGAGCCGACCTGGGCGGTCCCGAAATCACGGGTGACGGTCACCGACACGTGCGAGCTGCCCTTGCCGGGCTGGAGACCCTGCAGGCCGCAGCCGGCGATCGCGATGGCGGCAAACAGCAGCGCGAGCGCCTGCCTCATGCGGGGACGGACCACGTCGGCGAGGGTAGCTGGCCGAGGCGGTGAGGCGAGCCTCAGCGCCGCTGTCGACGGGTAGACTCGCGTGGGCGATGACGGTCAACCTCACGCGCATCTACACGCGCCTCGGCGACGGCGGCGAAACGCATCTCGGCGACATGAGCAGGGTGCCCAAGACCCACCCGCGGATCGAGGCCTACGGGACGGTCGACGAGCTGAACTCGCAGATCGGGCTGGCCCTGGCCGTCGGCGGACTGCCCGACGACTATGCCGGATGGCTGCGACGGATCCAGAATGACCTGTTCGACGTCGGCGCTGACATCGCCGCGCCCGAGGATCCCTCCAAGGAGCGGCTGCGGGTGATCCCCGAGCAGACGACGTGGCTGGAGGAGCGCTGCGACGAGGTGAACGCGACGCTCCCGCCGCTGAGGTCCTTCGTGTTGCCCGGCGGTACGCCGGCGGCCGCCCACCTGCACGTCTGCCGAACGGTCTGCCGCCGCGCCGAGCGGCTGGCGATCGCCTGCGGTGACGAGATCAACGCCGAGACGGTGCGCTACTTGAACCGGCTGTCCGACCTGCTGTTCATCCTCAGTCGCGGGGCGAACCCTCCGGGCGAGGAGCCGCTGTGGCAGCCCGGGCGCTACCGCTGAACGGCTGCGCGCGCGAGCGGCGCAGCACGATCACGAGCGAGCCGGCGAGCGTCAGCGCCAGCGTGCCGATCGCGGCGCAGCCGACGATGAACGGTCCGTGGCTGCGGGCGTACGGCGCGACCTGCGGGAGATGGGTCACCACGACCGCGATGACCGCCACAAGCCCGGCGAGCAGCCCCACCGCGACCGGTGCGAGCGCGAGCGCGGAATCAAGGCGCCCGCCATCGAGCTCGGCCCGGACCGGGCGCCGTCGCTGCCAGTGCGAGTGAGCGGCCACGCCGAGGAACGTCCACGTGGTGGCGACGAGCAAGCCGGCGACGGCGTCGCTCGGGTAGTGCCACCCGAGCGTCAAGAACGAGTAGGTGACGCCGAGGGCGAATGCGGCGCCGAGCACAGCGGCGCGGATCCGCCAGCGCGGCGCCGCCGCCAGCACCACGCATAGCGCCAGCGACATCGAGGCCGTGGCGTGGCCGCTCGGCCAGCTGCCCGCCCCGGGGGCGGCGCCGTGGATCAGATACAGCGGTCGCACCTGGTGCAGCAGCTGCTTTAGCCATTCGGTGGTGAGGTTGGCGCCGAGCAGGATCGCGACGACCGTCACCGCGATGTCCGTGCGGCGGCGGTAGAGCGCGATCGCCAGCGGCACGATGCACAGAAACGCGTATGTCGGCATGTCGCACAGCCCGGCGGTCCATGTCGCCACGTTGCTGAAGTGCGGGCGGGCACGCAACCCGCCGAAGCCGTTGAAGATGTCGGCATCGAGCCGCTCGAGGCGAGCGACGTGAAACGCGGCGTAATTCAGCGCGATCAGCAGGACAACGCCGACCCCGGCGCCGATCGTCGCTTTGCGCGCGCGCTGCTGCATCGCTCAGAGGCTACGGTGCAGCCTAAGCGCCTCCCAAACCGCTCCGGCAGCCGAGCGGCGAGTCAGTCGGTGGCGCGCGTGATCTTGATCTCCGGGGACACCCCGGTCTTGCGCACGTGCTCGTAGTGCTCGATGTCCTCGGGCGAGGCGACCTCGATCGACAGTTCGGGGGCAAGCTCGAAGCGCGCCGCCTCGTAGAGCAGCTCCTGGTAGCGGGGCACGCCATCGGGACGGCCCTCGATGTCGAGGTCATAGAGCCCGCAGCGCAGCGTCCAGAAGCGCGCCGTGACGAGCTTCTCAGCGGTGAGCTTCACCGGCACGGTCTCGGCGTCGGCCACCCACTCGCCCGCCTCGACGCGCAGCCGGGCGTGTGCCGACCACAGCGCGTGGGCGAGGCGATCGAGGTTGCGGCCGTACGGTGCGGGCACGAGCGAGACCGGCCCGCGGGCCTGGGAATCGCCGCGGATGGCGCGAGCGACCGGCCCGACGAGCACGAAGTCGACGCGGTTCTCGACGAGCCACCGCAGAACCGCCAGCGAGCTCTGATCGAGGTGCCTGAAGCTGGTCGCCGGGGTGGTGGTCCGGGTCTCAATGCCCGGAGCGCGATGTCTGAGCAGCATGGTGGTGCCATTCGATCACCGGCTTCGTTGTCCTGCACGGAGTTACGCCAGGCGAGTGTCTACGCTTCTCACCGGGATGAACCTCCAGGAGTCGCAGGCTCGCCGCCGCGTCGCCCGGGACCGCCGTCGTCGCGCCGCGCGCCGACGCCTGTACGGGCTGATCGCCGCCGTCGTGGTCGTCGTCGTCGCCGTCGTCGCGGTTGCGTCGGGCTCGGGCGGGAGCGGCTCCAGCGCAAACGGCACCGGCGGGGTCGCCGTGGCCCCAACGGCCCATCGGCACGGGACCCGGCACGCTCGTGGCGCCGCAGCAAACCACGCACCCCAACCACGGGCTGCGCCCGCGGTGTCGCGCTCGACGGTGACCGGCAAGGCGACGGGCGTTCCGGGGACGGCGCACATTCCGATCCTCATGTACCACGTGATCGCGCCGCCGCCGCCGGGCGCACCGTTCCCCGGCCTGTACGTGTCCGAACCGGAGTTCGCGGCCGAGATGCAGGCGCTGAAGGCGGCCGACTGGCACGCCGTAACGCTCGACCAGGTCCGCGCCTACTGGCTCCATGGCGTGCCGCTCGGGCCCGGCAAGCCGGTCGTGCTTACCTTCGACAACGGCTATCACTCGCAGTACGCCAATGCACTGCCCGTGCTGGAGCGGATGCACTGGGTGGCCGACGAGAACATGCAGCTGCAAGGTCTGCCGCCCTCGCAGGGCGGCATGACCACCGGCGAGGTGAAGGCGCTCGTCGACGCCGGCTGGGAGCTCGACACGCAGGGGATCAGCCATGCCGACCTCGTCGGCCTCGATCCGTCCCAGCTGACCTACCAGGTGCAGAGCGCGCGGCGGATGCTCCAGCACGAATACCACGTGCCGGTGAACTGGTTCTGCTACCCGTCCGGCCAGTACAACGCCGCCGTGATCGCGGCGGTGAAGGCCGCCGGGTTCGTCGGCTCCACCACCGTCGTGCCGGGCTGGGCGGCGCCGAGCGACGACTTCTACGCGCTCCCGCGCCTGCGCGTCCTGAACGGCACCAGCGGGCCGGCGCTGCTGTCCGAGCTCGCCTCGATCGAGGGCAACCCGGCACCCGGCGGGTCCTACATCACCGGCTAAACCGGGAGGGCCTTTCCCGTCCGCTCGAAACGGATGCCTCACGCGCCCCGCCTGCCGCTCCGCGAGGCTCGGACCCCCTTCGTTGGCGCGCAGGTCCGCGATATAGGACTGGTGCGCCAACAAACCCCACCGCGAGGAGGTCAGGCGGCGACTGGTGTCCGTGGCCGGCTTCGCTGTGGGACGGATTCGATGATCACGCGGCACGGCCGCTCGCGCAGGACCATCTCGTGGGCGCGGGTGAAGCTCCCGCCGCCGTTGATCGCCATCACGATCGCGCCGGCGTGCAGCGCCCTCGCCTGGTCGACGATCCGGCGGCCGCTCTGGCCGGGGCGGACCTTCTCCCAGTGGCCGCTCACGCGGCGTCCGCCCTGGACCCTCGCCTCCTCCAGGATCGACGCGGCGTGAGCCTCCTGCTCGGGCATCGCCGCGTCGATCGGGCTCGAGGACGGGACGGTGATGGTCACGAGCACGTGGATGCCGCGGCGGCGCCGGGCAGCCATCCGCACGGCGGTGGCGAGCACCTCGGAGGCGAAGCCGAACTCGTCGAAGGCGACGAGCACCGATTCGTACTCGGCTTCGGTGGCAAGCACCGGCCCGGGTGTGGCGACCTTCGTCGTCGTCACGAGGTCGAGCCCCTGGTTGTGCCGGTACAAGATGTAGACGCCGATGCCGACGGTGAGCCAGCCGACGCCGGCGGCGGCCACATCGAGGTACAGCACGGTCACCGTCACGAACGCCAAGAACGTCCCGAGCCCGCCGAGGATCGCGAACAGCGGCAGCTCATTCCCGGCGATCCTCACCGTCCACGGCCCCCGGTAGGGGCGTTCTCGGTCGGGCTCGCTCACCCGCAGGCGGATCACCGCCGCGTGGGCGATCGTGAACGACAGCATTGCGCCGAACGCGTACATGTTCCCCAGGAACGTGGCCTGGCCCGGGATGATCGTGATGCAGGCGATGGTCCCGAACACGAGGATCCCGATCCACGGGGTGCGGAACCGCGGGTGCAGGCGGCGCAGCCCATCGGGCACCTGGCGGTGCAGCCCCATCGAGTACACGAGCCGCGAGACGCCGATGATTCCGGCGTTGGTGGCGATGAACAGAATCGTCGCTGCCAGCAGGCCGACGTAGATCTCCCCGGCGTGCTGGAACACGCCCAGGTGCAGCTGCTTGACGATGCCCAGCACCGGGTCGCCGGCGAAGCCCCCCTTGGCCTCGCTGACGCCGAGCAGGGTCTGGTAGTGGCCGTGGACGAGGCGGACCGGCAGCGCCGAGAGCGCGACCGCGGGCATCAGGGCGTAGATCGCGAACACGGCGATCACCACGCGTCTAATGGCAGCCGGGATGGTCTTCGCCACGTCCTTGGCCTCCTCGGCCATGTTCGAGACGGTCTCGATCCCCGTGTAGGCGATCATCCCCACCGGGATCGCGATCAGGAAGTCCTTCCAGTGCGGCGCGGTGCCGAGGTGGATGTTGTCGATCAGGACGTGCGGCGAGAACACCAGCACCCCCCCGACGAGGACCAGCAGCAGCTGCGTGCAGAAGTCGGTGATCGCCAGCACGATGTTCAGCGCCGCCGCTTCCGTCACGCCGACGACGTTGATCGCGCACAGCACCCCCACCACGCCGATCGCGAAGATCACGTCGCCGGGGCCGTGCTTCAGCGCCGGGAAAAAGAGTCCACCGAGGTAGTGGGGCACGAAGAACGCGGAGATCGCGATCGTGATCGTGTAGTTCAACATCTGCGCCCAGGCGGCGAAGAACGACGCGAACTCGTTGAACGCGTGCCGGGCGAAGCTGGAGGAGCCGCCGGCCTCCGGGAACATCGCCGTCGCCTCGGTGTACGTGGCGGCCGTCAAGTAGAAGATGAACCCGGTGATGAAGAAGACGATCGGCGTCAGGCCGAGCGCGTAGGAGGCGACGAGGCCGAGCGCGTAGTAGATCGAGGAGCCGACGTTGCCGTACGCGGTCGAGAACAGCGCGTTGACGCCAAGGACCCGCTGCAGACCCTCGATTCGTCGCTGGGCCATCAGTGCTCCGCCTGGTGGGGTGCGCCGTCGAGCTGCGCCCCGTCGCTCGCCGCCGGCTCGCCCGGCTCGCCCGGCTTGGGCGGCGCCGCTGGGTGGGCGCCGATTTCGGCGCGCTCGGTGAACTTCTTCTGCCACCCGGCCGGCGGGGCGGTGATGATCACCCGGCAGGGCGCCTTGCGGATCACGTACTTCGTGATCTCCCCGACGTAGTTGTCGAGCGGCCCCCCGGCGCCGAGCCGCGAGCCGCCGCCCACCCGTGAGGGTTCCTCGGCGGCCAGCACGATCGCCTCGACGCCGCGGCGGCGCGCCTCGTAGACGATCGCCTGTCCGGCGCGGCGGGCCCGGACGGTGGCCGTCGCCACCTCGACGCCCTCGTATTCCTCGCCGACGAGCTTTGCGCGCGCCAGCGCCTCACGGGCGCGCTTCACCTGGGCGTCGGGGAGCGGGGCGTCGAGCGGCAGCGACAGCGGGATCTCGAACACCCAGATCGCCTCGATCACCGCCCCTTCCTCGTCGATGTCGTCGTGCGTCTCGCCGGCCAGCCGCCCCGCCGTCTGGACGATGTCGTCATCGAGCAGGTTGCCGAAGATCGGCACGAGAATCGAGCCGAAGTCGGGTTCGGCGACCTCCTGGCGCAGCGCCCGCTCGGGAATCGTGACGCGCCGGAGCACCGGCTTGCCCTGACTCTTGCGGTAGATCACGTACAGGACGACGCCGATCAGCAGCCAGCCGAGCCCGACGTAGCGCGCGGGGGCGTGGTAGATCAGCAGCACAATCAGCCCGGCGATCGACAGCAGCGCGCCGAGTGCCGCCGGGATCGGCACGTCGGCGCCGCCCAGGCGGATGCCGCCGGGGACGCGATAGTTGCGCGCCCGGTCGGGCTCGCGGAAACGCAGCGCGATCACCGACAGGTGCCCGATCGTGAAGGCCACCAGTGCGCCGAAGGCGTAGATGCCGATCAGGAACTCCAGATCGACGGGAAGCACGAGCGCGGCGGCGCCAAGCGCGGCGAGCGCGATCACCACCCATGGCGTGCCCCAGCGCGGGCTGAGGCGGCCGACGGCACTCGGGATCTGGCGGTTGGTGGCCAGCGAGTACCCCGTGCGCGACACCCCGAGCATCGCCGAGCCACCCGCGGCCGCCAGCCCGAGCGCTCCGCCGACAGCGACGATGTACTTCATCGCAGTGGCCACCCAGTGGGGATGGAACGCCTCGACGACGCCGAGCAGCGGCGCGCGCACGTGTTTCACCCCGAGCGCCGAGAGCCCGTGGTGGACGGGCAGCGCCGCCACCCCGACGATCGCGATCCCCACGTAGATGAGGATGATCACGCCAGAGCCGCCGGTGACGAGCAGGCGCACCTCCTTGGCGCTGGCGGAGACCTCACCCGCGATGCTCGCCGCCGCCTCCAGGCCGGTGAACGCGATCACCGCGATCGGCAGCGCGAAGGCGAGGCTCGACGCCGTCGGAGCGCTCCCCAGATGGATCGCCGCGGTGAGCCGATGAGGATGGAAGGCCAGCGCCAGGCCGAGCGCGATCACCAGCGCCTGCAGGCCGAGATCGGCGGCGACGACGAGCATCCGCCGGCGCATGCGGCGGGCGTTGACCCCAGTGAGGTTGTCGAGCGCGACGAACGCGATCACGGCGAGGGCGACGAGCAGCCGCGGCGCACCGTGGCCGAGCGGGGCCCAGAACGCCGCCAGGTAGGCGGGGACGGTGAGCGCGGTGACCGCGACCAGGATCGTGTAGTCGAGCACGATCGCCCACCCAGCGATGAAGCTGACGAGCTCGTTGAAGGCATAGCGCGCGAGCACCGCCGACCCGCCCCGCTCGCGGTGCAACGAGGCGCCCTCGGCGTAGGTCATCGCTGTCAGTTGGAAGAACAGGCCGGCCGCCAGGAACACCGCGGGCGTAAGCCCCCCGGCGTGGCGGGTGACGATGCCGAGCGCGAAGTACACCGACCCGACCGAGGTCGTATAGACGACCGCGAACAGGGCGCGGTAGCTGATCGGGCGTTCGGTCACTGGCGGTTCGGGCTGCGATCGTGGTGGTGGGAGCCCGCCACTCACCCTCGCAGCTGGAGATACATGCGACCAGCGCCGGCACCGATGAACAGCACTCCGAGGATCACTCCCGTGGCTGCCACGCCCCCACCCGCTGCAATCGTTCGCACGACCAGACCGATCCCGATCACGACCAACACACCCGACATCACTCGTGTCGAGGCACCTCTGAATTGGGACGGCTCTGGCATCTGCGGCGTAGCTTAGTCCCCCCGGACGGGGGATTCGGCACCCGGTGCGCCGGGATCCGGAACGCGGCGACGGGGATCCGGGCATGTACCGTTGCGCCGCGTGCCCTTCCTGCACGTCCTGGCGATCTTCGGCGCCGGAATCGCCGCCGGGACGATCAACGCCGTCGTCGGCAGCGGCACGCTGATCACGTTCCCTGTGCTGCTTGGCTTCGGCTACGCGCCGGTGGTCGCCAACGTGTCGAACACGATCGGACTCGTGCCCGGGAACGCGAGCGGCGCGGTCGGCTACCGCCACGAGCTGCAGGGCCAGAGCCGCCGCCGGGTCCTGCCGCTCGCGCTCGCGTCGCTGGCCGGCGGCATCATCGGCGCCGCGCTGCTGCTGAGCCTCCCCGCGTCGGCGTTCAAGGCGATCGTGCCTGTCTTCATCGGCATTGCGCTGGTGCTGATCGTGCTGAACCCGTGGATCTCGCGCCGGCTGGCCGCGCGGCGGACGGAGCCACGCGGCGACGGCGGGGCGCTGACTGTGATCGGCGTCGGGATCAGCGGTCTATATGGGGGCTACTTCGGTGCCGCCCAGGGGATCCTGGTGCTGGCGATCCTCGGCCTCGGCCTCGATGAGGAGCTGCAGCGGATCAACGCGCTGAAGGTCGTGCTCGTCGGCCTCGTGAACTTCGTCTCCGGCGCGATCTTCGTGTTCGCCGCCCACGTCGCCTGGGCGCCCGCCGGGCTGATCGCCGGCGGCTCGATCATCGGCGGAGTGCTCGGCTCGCGCTACGGTCGCCGGCTTCCGCCGCCGGCGCTCCGGGCGATCATCGTGATCGTGGGGGTGGTCGCGATCGTCCACCTGCTGGCCTGAGCGATCACTCGTGCAGGTGAAACGACAGTGTCGCCACGATCACGTCGGAGCGCGCCTTCAACACCGCCTCCAGCAGCCGCCCGCGCTGGTTGTGGAGGATCTCGTGGCGGCGCTTGCGCGGCACGACCTGCGGGATCAGGACGGTCACGTTGACGTTGTCGAGGTCGAGCGAATCGATGTAGTGCAGCACCGTCCGGACCAATGAGCGGTGCGGATCCAGCAGCACCTCGATCGACACCCCCGGGCACCACTCATCCCAGGCGCTCTTGATCTGAGCGCATTCGTCTTCGTCGCCGGCCACCGCCACCCCGACCACCGTCTCCCCCATCGATAGGCCCGCGCTCAACGCCAGCTCGGTGAGCTTCGAGACGGTCGTCGTCGGGATGATCACGACGCTCTCGCGGCGATGCGGATGCTCGGGGGTCAGGCCCAGCTTCAGCTCCGCGGCGACGTGCGCGTAGTACCGCTCGGTGCGGGCGAACGTGATCATCAGCACCGGCACGGTGATCACGACCACCCACGCGCCCGCGGTGAACTTCGTGGCGAGCGCGACGACGACCGCGAGCCCGGTCATCGTGGCCCCGGCCGAGTTCAGCGCCATCCTCGCCCGCCAGCGACTCGGCCGCGAGCGGTACCAGTGGCGCACGAGCCCGACCTGACTGAGCGTGAAGCCGACGAACACGCCGATTGTGAACAGCGGGATCAGACGCTCGGTGTCCGCATTGACGGCGATCAGGAGCACGAGTGCCAGCAGCGCCAGTGCGACGATGCCGTAGCGGTACACCTGGCGCTCGGCGCGCAGGTAGAACAGGTGTGGCAGCCGGTGGTCCTTGGCCAGCAGGCTCATCAGCACGGGCAGCCCGCCGAAGCTTGTGTTGGCGGCCAGCCCGAGCACCGCCGTGACGGCGAGGTTCGACACGTAGAACGCCGCCCCCTTGCCGAATGCCCCAGCGGTCAGCTGGGCCAGGACGGTGACGTGGCCGCGGGGCACGACGTGGTGCACGCGAATCAGGATCGCCAGCCCGACAAGCATCACCGCGAGCAGCACGCCGAGGCTGATCTCGGTTCGCTGCGCGGTGCGCACGGAGCGAAAGTTGGGCACGCCGTTGGCGATCGCCTCGACCCCGGTGATGGCCGAGCATCCGGAGGCAAACGCCTTCAGCACCAGCACGACGCCGAGCGCGGTGACGGCGTGGAACTGTTCCTTAGTACCGATCACCGCGTCGGGGTGCGAGCGAAATGGGTCGATCGCGATGATCGCGAGGATGCTGACGATGAACAGCACGGCCGGCAGCAGCAAGACCCGGGCCGACTCGGTGATCCCGAACATGTTGACGGCGGTCAGCAGCGCGAGTCCGATCAGGCAAATCGCCAGGAGGTGGTGCGAGAGGCCGGGGAACACACTGGCCAAGGAGGCGGCGCCGGCCGCGAGGCTGACGGCGACGGTGAGCACGTAGTCGACGACCAGCGACGCGGCGGCGAGCAGGGCCGGAAACCGGCCGAGGCTGCGCTTGGAGACGGCATAGGCGCCGCCGCCTTCCGGGTGGGCCGCGATCACCTGGGTGTAGGAGAAGACGAGCACGACCAATATGGCCGTGATCACCAGCGTGATCGGCAGCGTCCAGCTGACCGCCCCTACTCCCCCGGCGACGAGCACGAGCATCATCGCCTCCGGTCCGTAGGCGACGCTGGAGAGCGCGTCGAGGCTGAGCGCCGAGAGCCCCTCGATCACGTTCAGCTTGTCGTGCGCGGGCGTCGCTCGCTTCGGCGTCTCCGCGCTGGCGCGTGCGACGGCGCGGCGCAGTCCGCGTTGATTACGGGGTGGAAGCGGCATCAGGGGGCCATGGTCCCCGATCCGGGGCGCCGCACGGCACACCGACGGCGGGGATCGCCCGGACCGACCACGGCCCGGGCGATGCCGTGCGCCCCTACTTCACGAGGCCGTTGGCCTTCAGGAACTCTGCGGCGACCGTCGCCGGTGACTGCTGGTCGAGTGCCACGGCGGCGTTCATCTTCTGGATCGCGGGCAGCGTCAGCAGCGCGCTCACCTTGTTGATGGTGCTGGTGAACGCCGGACCCTCGGCCGCCACCACGCTCTGCTTCACGACCGGGGTCACGTACTGGTAACCGAACACGTGCTTCGGGTCGGTCAGCAGGATGTACTTGCCGGTCGTCAGCTGCGCGTCGGTGGAGAACGCGTCGAACGTGTCAACCTCGCCGTCATCGATCGCCTTGTAGGTGATGCCGATGGCCAGTGGCTTGAACGTCGGGTTGATCCCGTAGAGCTTCTTCAGCCCGATCAGGCCGTTGAAGCGGGTGGCGAACTCCGGCGCGGCGCCGAGCGTCAGCGAGTGTCCGAGCTTCTTCAGGTCGGAGATTGTCACCAGATGGTGCGCCGTCGCGAACTGCTTGGTGACCGCCAGGGCGTCGGTGTCGTAGAACGGCGTCGGGTTCAGCAGTTCGAAGCCGTGCTTCTTCACGAACGCCTGCGTCAGCGTGTAGGTCTGCGCCGCGCTGGAGGGGACCTTCTCATAGCCGCCGACGGCCGACAGCAGGGTGCCGTCGTACTCGGGGTACATGTCGATCTGCCCGGACTGCAGCGCCTTGTAGGTGATCTCGGTGGTGCCGATGTTCGCCTTCAGCGTCACCTTGTACCCCTGCGCCAGCAGCGCCTGGGTGTACAGGTCCCCGAGGATGTACTCCTCGGTGAAGTTCTTGTCGCCGATCGTCACCGGCGGTTTGCCGACGCCGGGCAGCGGCCCGGTGCTCGCCGTCGTCGTGGTCGCCGCCGGAGCGGCGGCCGTGGTGGTCGCCGGCGCGCTCTTCGATGAGCTCGACGACGAGCTCCCGCACGCCGCCAGCGCCACCGTCAGGACGGCGGCGCCGAGCGCGCGGTATACGTGACTCCTGTGCATGTGTGCCTCCTCGTTGTTGTGCGCGTGAAGTTCGTGGCTAGCCGACGGCGGGAGCGAGCTCCAGCGTCGGCGCGACGTCGGCGGCGACGATCAGGCCCTTGGGCGTGATCAGCCGTTGGATCGCGGCCAGCGCGAAGTCGACGACGAGCGCCAGGGCCGCGATGCAGATCGCCGCACCGAGCACCCCGTATAGGTGGTAGCTGGTCTCGTTGTTGATGATGTCGCCGAGGCTGCCGCTGTAGCCGGTGAGCGCCGCGATCGTCGTGGTCGAGATGACGAACAGCGACGACGTCCTGATTCCCGCAAAGATCAGCGGGATCGCCAGCGGCAGCTCGACGCGCGCCACGATCTCCCCCTCCGTCATCCCCATCCCCCGCGCGGCGTCGACGACGTCCCGATCGACCCCGTCGATCCCCACATAGGAGTTCGTGATCATCGGCGGGACGGCGAGCACGATCAGGGCGAGCTCGACGTTGTCCAGGCCAATGCCCAGGAACGCCACGCCGATCGCCAACACGGCCAGGCTCGGCAGCGAGCGCCAGATGTTGCCGAGGTTGATCGCGATGAAGCTGCCGCGGTGGATATGGCCCAGCCACACCCCAAGCGGAATCGCCAGCACGAGCGAGATCCCGATTCCGATGGCAGCGATCTTCAGCGTGTTGAGAGTCAGGTACACGAGCGTCGGGAACCCCGACTGGCCGGGGATCTGGCCGTTGCGGCCGATGAAGCTCAGTGCGTCGCCGAGGAGCGATCCGATCACAAGGCCGTGCATCAGGCGCGCGCCCACGGAGTGAGGAGCCGCTGCAGGCCGACGAGCAGGCCATCGGCGATCAGCGCCAGCAGCACGGCGAGAGCGCCGGCGCTGATCAGTTCGGTCTTGAAGACATCATTGGAGATCGCGTTCAGGATCGGAACCCCGAGCCCCTCGTTGTCGATCAGCGAAGCGACGGTGGCCAGCGAGATCACGGTCACCGTGGCGATCCGCAGGCCCGCGATGATCGCCGGCACAGCCAGTGGCAGCTCCACCCGCAGCAGCGACTCGGTCGGGCTCATGCCCATGCCGCGCGCGGCGTCGCGGACCTCGTCGGGCACCTCTCGCAGCCCGGTCAGCGTGTTGCGGAACAGGATCAGCAGCGTGTAGGAGACGAGCGCCACCTCGGCCGTGGTGGCGCTCAGCCCGAGCCCGGGCACCGGCTCCAGGATCTCGAACAGCGCCAGCGAGGGAATCGTGTAGAGAATCGAGGTGACGATCACCACCGGCCGCTCCAGCCACCGCTTCCGGTAGGCCAGCAGCGCCAGCGCCGTCGAGATGGCGAAGCCGAAGGCGATCGCGATCAGAGTCAGCACGACGTGCTGGCGCAGCGCCGGCCACAGCACGCTCCCCCAGTTCTGCGTGAACCAGTGCGTGCAGAACAACCGGTTCGCGCGCTCGCACGCAAACGACGACGGCGCGCCACCGAAGTTCGGGATGTTCGGCCCGGCGACGAGCGTGATCATTTCAAGCCGCCGTCGGTGAGGACGCCGCCGAGCAGCTCGAGCGTCACCAGCCCACTGACGTGATCGTCCTCGTCGACGACGGTCAGCGGCCGGCCGCCGGCGGCCAGCAGCTGCGAGAGCGCGTCACGGACGGTGGCGGTGATGGCAATCCGGTCTGCTCCGGGACGTAGTCCGTTGGGGGCGACCAGCTCGACGTCGCGCAGGGTGGCCAGGCCGAGGCGCTTCAGCGCGCGGTCGGCGCCGACAAATTCGGCGACGAAGTCGTCGGCCGGGTTGGTGAGGATCTCGGCCGGCGTGTCGTACTGGGCGAGATGGCCACCCTGTCGCAGGATCGCGATCCGGTCGCCCATCTTGATCGCCTCGTCGATGTCGTGCGTGACGAACACCACGGTCTTTTGCACGCGCTGCTGGAGGCGCAGGAACTCGTCTTGGAGGCGGCCGCGGGTGATCGGGTCGATGGCGCCGAACGGCTCGTCCATCAGCATCAGCGGGGGGTCCGCGGCGAGCGCGCGGGCGACCCCGACGCGCTGGCGCTGTCCGCCCGAGAGCTGCGACGGATACCGGGGGCCGATCTCCTCCGGGTCCATCCCGATCAGCCCCAGCAGCTCGTCGACGCGCCCCTGCACGCGTTTGCGCTCCCACCCGAGCAGCTTCGGCACGGTGGCGATGTTCTCGGCCACCGTCTGGTGGGGGAACAGGCCGACCTGCTGGATCACGTAACCCATCTCGCGACGGAGCTCCGTCGGGTCGCGCTGTAGCACGCTGCGCCCGCCGAGCAGGATGTCACCGCCGCTCAGCGGGATCATCCGGTTGATCAGCCGCATCGCGGTGGTCTTGCCCGAGCCCGATGGGCCGACGAGCACGCACACCTCGCCGGCGGGGACCTCGAAGCTGAGCCCGGCGATCGCTGGCTCCCGTTGGCCGGGATAACGCTTGGAGACATCGCGCAGCTCGAGCGACGCCGCCTGCGGGAATGCGGACGGCCCCTCGTTATGGGCGGTGTGAGCGGTGGGCAAGGGAACAGAACCGGGCCGGAGGTTCGGGACAGCCTATCGATTCGGCAGCCCGGCATGTTCAGTAAACCAGGCGACATTCACTTGTTTTGCTCGGCGGGCGGCCCGGCCGCCGTGGGTACGATCGATGTTGTGAGCACAACCACGACCACCTCGCCGCCGCAGCAGGCGCCTGGACGCGCCCAGCGGCTGGTGATCCTCGGGATCTGCTCGATGAGCCTGCTGATCGTCGGTCTCGACTCGACGATCGTGAACGTGGCGCTGCCGGCGATCCACCACTCGTTCCGGTCCTCGCTGGCCGGCCTGCAGTGGACCATCGACGCCTACACGCTGGTGATCGCCAGCCTGCTGATGCTGGCCGGCTCGACGGCCGACCGGATCGGGCGAAAGCGCGTGTTCTCGATCGGCTTGGTCGTGTTCTCGGTCGGCTCCCTGTTGTGTGCGCTCGCCCCCAGCCTCGACGCCCTGATCGCCGCGCGGGTCATCCAGGCGATCGGCGGATCGATGCTGAACCCCGTCGCGATGTCGATCATCCGCAATGTGTTCGAGGACCCGAAGGAGCGGGCGCAGGCGATCGGCGTGTGGGGCGCGATCTTCGGCCTCAGCTTGGCGCTCGGTCCGATCGTCGGCGGCGCGCTGGTCGACGGGCCGGGCTGGCGGGCGGTGTTCCTCGTCAACGTGCCGGTCGGCATCGTGGCGATCGTCCTCACCACGATCTTCGTCCCTGAGTCCCGCGCGGACCGGGCCCGCCGGATCGACCCGCTCGGCCAACTGCTCGTGATCGTCGGCTTGGCCACGGTCACCTACGCGATCATCGAGGGCCCCGGACACGGCTGGGGGTCGCCCGAGATCCTCGGGCTGTTCGCCGTCGCCATCGCCGCCTTCGCGCTCCTCATCCGCTACGAGCTGCGCCGCCGCGAGCCGCTGCTGGAGATGCGGTTCTTCCGCAGCGCACCGTTCTCCGGCGCCAGCGCGATCGCCGTCTGTGCCTTCGCCGCGCTCGGCGGCTTCCTGTTTTTGAACACCCTGTACCTCCAGGATGCGCGCGGGCTCTCGCCGTTCCATGCCGGGCTCTGCCTGCTGCCGATGGCCGTCACGACGCTCGTGTTCGCGCCGCTGTCGGGGCGACTCGTCGGCAATCGCGGCTCGCGCCCATCGCTCATGGGCGCCGGCGTGCTGCTGATCGCCGCCGCCCTGATGATGACGCAGGTCCAGGCCCACACCGCGCTCCTCTACGTGCTCGGCGCCTACGCCCTGTTCGGCCTCGGCTTCGGGCTCGTGAACCCGCCGATCACGAACACCGCGGTGTCCGGGATGCCGCCGTCCCAGGCCGGCGTGGCGGCGGCCGTCGCGTCGACCAGCCGCCAGGTCGGCGTGACGCTCGGCGTCGCCATCGTCGGTGCGGTGGCGGGCGCCGGCGTGTCGACGAGCGCCAAGCTCGGACCGGGCTTCGCCGTCGCCTCGCACCCCGCCTGGTGGTTCATCGTCGGCGTGGTCGCCGGTGTCTTCGCGCTCGGCGCGCTGACGACCACGCGCTGGGCCGACGGCACCGCCCGCCGCACGGCCGAGCGCCTGAGCGCGCCCGCCACGGCATGCTGACGGAGCTGGTGCCACCGGCCGACGGCTGCCGTCGGTTCGAGGCCCAGTTTCGCGCCGGGTTCGCCGACTGCTCCCCGAGCGGTCGGATGCGACTCGACGCGATCGCTCGATGGCTTCAGGAGATCGCCTACGCCGACGTTGAGAACGCCGGGCTGCACTTCCACGCCGTCTGGGTCGTGCGGCGAACGCGGTTGAGCATCCGCCGCTTCCCTCGGTTCGCCGAGCCGCAGGTCGCGGTCACGTTCTGCGGGGGCCTCGGGCGCATGTGGGCCGAACGTCGCACGACGATCGGACGTCCCGACGCGGCGCAGTCTGACGTCGAGGCGGTGTCGTTGTGGGTCCACCTCGCGCCTGGGAGCTGGCGACCGAGCGTGTTCTCCGCCGAGGAGCTCGCGATCTACGGCGACGGGCTACCGCAGCGGCGGGTCACCGCGCGGCTGCGTCACCCCGGACCGCAGGACGCCTCCGAGCGCGGACGCTGGCACTTCCGCGCGACGGAGTGCGACATCGCGGGCCATATCAACAACGCCGTCTATCTCCAGGTGGTGGAGGAGGAGCTGTTGGCCGGGCCGGAGGAGCCCGGACCGCTGGAGGTGGAGATCGAGTACCGCAGCCCGGCCCAGCCCGGCGAGAAGCTGGTGCTGGAGAACGGGCCGCGGCGCTGGATCACCGGTCTCGACGGCGACCTACACGCCGCCGCGGTTATTTTCTCGTCGGATTCAGCGAGCCCTTGAGGGTGGCGCCGGCGCTGAACTTCGGTGCCTTCGACGCCTTGATCTTCACCGCTTCGCCCGTCTGCGGATTGCGTCCGGTGCGCGCCGGTCGCTTGCTCACCGACCACTTGCCGAAGCCAGTGATCGCGACCTCGTCGCCCTTCTTCAGCGTCTTCGTCACGGTCATGACGAGACCGTCCAGCGCCCGTGTGCTGTCCGCTTTGCTGAGGCCGCTCTCCTTCGCGATCGCCTCGATCAACTCAGCCTTGTTCATGCTCTGTGAAGCCTCCATTTGGGCAACGTCGGTAGTTCGGGTCGCGGCACCATAGTGAATCCGGCGGTCGTCAAGGGATTTGCGTCGTTGTAGAGGCGCAGAATCGCCCGCGAACTGTCACGCGCGGGCGGGGTCGGAGCAACGCGGTAGGTTTCTGGGGGTGCCAAGTCTCGCCGAGGTCCTCCAGTCGCGGCCCTATCCGGGACGGGGGGTGCTCGCCGCCCGCACCGCAGGCGGCGGACGGTGCCTCGCCTACTTTCTCACGGGCCGCAGCCCGGCCTCGCGCGAGCGCGAGATCGCGGTCTTGGCCGACGGCGACGTGGCCGTACGAAGCACCAGCCAGGAGGGCCCGGCCGACGCGCTGCGCCATTACGTGGCCGGCGCCCGCCGCGGCGACGTCGTCGTAGTTGGCAACGGCAGCCAGGTGGTGCCGATCGCCGAGGCGCTGGCGAACGGCGCCGACCCGCTCACGGCCGCCTCGCCGCACAGCTACGAGCCCGACGGACCGATCTTCACGCCACGCATCTGGATCAGCACGACGACCGCCCCCGGCGCGCCGGTGCTGGTCGGCTACGCGACGCGCAGCGACCGCGGCGGCGCCGCCGATCGCGTCATCTGGGCCCCGGGTGAGCTCTCGCCCCGCCACGGGATCCTGATGTCGACCTACGACGCGTCTGCCGCCCACGTGCGTACCGCCCGATTGCCGCAGGACTTCCACACCGACGCCAGCTCGCCGGACGAGCTGCTGGTCGAGATGTTCGGCGCGCTCGACCCCGACCTGCGGGTGGCCGCGCTCGCGCTCGACCCCGACGACTTCGCCGACAGCCTGGAGATCGTCTCCTGATGCTGAACAACCGGTTTCACGCCACCGATGACGTCGCCGTGGTCCGCCGCCTGATCTCAGAGCACCCCTGGGGCACGCTGATCAGCAACAACGACGGGGAGCTGATCGCCTCTCATTACCCGGTGATGGTCGACGACGAGGTGCAAGAGCTGACCGTCCTCACCCACGTCGGACGCCCCGATGACCGGATCCACGGGTTCGCAGACCGCGAGATCCTGCTGATCGTCCAGGGCGAACACGGCTACATCTCGCCGTCCTGGTACGCGCCGGGCGCCAGCCGTGTCCCGACCTGGAACTTCACCGTCGCCCACTGCTACGGCGTGCCGCAGATCCTCGACGGCGAGGAGAACCTCGCCGTCCTGACCCGGCTGGTCGAGCGCTTCGAGCGGCGCGTCGAGCAGCCGCTGCTGCTGGAGCCCGAGTACGGCGCGCAGATGGCCCGCGGCACCGTCGGCATCCGCCTCCCGGTCACGCGCTTCATCTGCAAGCAGAAGGTGAGCCTCGACAAGGAACCCGAAACCCAGCAGCGGGTCGTCGCGGCGCTCCGCCACCCGGGCCCATATCAGCACCCGGCGCTGGCCGACGAAATGGAACGCGTCCGCGCCGAGCGCGGCTGATAGCGGCGGCGGCGGTCAAGGCTTCATCCGCCTCGGTCGATGCAGGAGGGATGAAGCCATGGTGGTTGCGGACGGGCGCGCGTCTGGCCGTGCTCCTGCTGATCCTCGGCGGCGTCGGTGGCTACGCGCTGACAGCGGGAGGCGGTGGCGAGCGAGCCAACCTCGCCGGCTGGTGCGCCAGGCCG
Organism: Solirubrobacteraceae bacterium; assembly: GCA_035552615.1. Taxonomy (GTDB): domain Bacteria; phylum Actinomycetota; class Thermoleophilia; order Solirubrobacterales; family Solirubrobacteraceae; genus Palsa-465. The sequence continues at coordinate 6,665 of DASZLC010000031.1, read as the reverse complement.
AGCGGCGCCCCGTCGCTGGTGCTGCCGTCTCGCTCGCTCCGAGCGCTCGTCCGGGCCGGCGGCCTCGCCTCGCTGGCGCGCGCCGGGCGCGGTGAGGAGCAGGGCGTCGACGGTCCATCGGCGGCCTGGACCGACCGTCCGCCCGGGGAGACGAGCTTCGCCGTCGTCGGCCCCGGCTATGAGATCCGCTGGCGATCGCGCGGCGGGCAGAGCAGGATGGCCGACCTGTTCGCGTTCGCGACCACGGCAGATGCGGCGTATTACGCCGCCCACGCGGGCTCCACCGGCTGTCGCCAGGCGGCGAGCTCCCGCTCGCTCTCCTCGCCAGGCGCCGCGCGGTCCGTCACCTGGATCAACCCGCATGGCGCCTGGCAGTCCGATGTGTTCTTTGCGCGCGGACGCGTCGCCTACCGCGTCTCGGTGATCGGCCCGTCCGCCGCGAGCGGTGGCGGCCTGCTCGCTCGTCCGGCCGGGCTGAGCGCGCAGCCGCTGGCCTGCCGGCTGCCGAGCGCTGGTTGTCCTCAGTCTGCGGCCGTCAGCCAGGCGAGTGTCGCCTCGACGCCGGTCGGGTAGTCGACGCGCGGCGCCCAGCCGAGCTGGGAGCGGATCTTGGCGGCGCTGAACTCCTGGTCACGCCCCATGACGTGGACTGCCTGGCGCGAAAGCAGCGGCGGGACGGTAAGGCGCGTCGTCCGGCGCACCAGCCGGTAGCCGTGCTCCAGCGAGAAGCCGATCCCGCCGGCCAGCGCATAGGGCAACGTCAGCCGGGCCGGACGGCAGCCGAGACCGACGGCGAGGTCGTCGACGAACTGCCGCCAGGTCACGTCGAGGCCGTCGCTGACGTTGAACGCCTCGCCGGGAGCGGCATCGTGGTTCAGGGCAAGGGCGACGGCGTCGACGAGATTGCCGACGTAGCAGAGCCCCGCGACCGCCCGGCCGCGATTGATGAGGAGCATGTTGCCGCCCCGGATGGCCCTGGCGATCTCGCCGACGACGTCAACCGAGCGCGGGCCGTACACGGTCGCGGGCCGCAAGATCACCGCCGGCACGCCGGCCGCTCCCCGGACCTCTGCCTCGGCCTCCAGCTTCGTCTGGGCGTACCAGTTGGCAAACCCCGAGGCGACGTGCGTCTCCTCGACGGCGGGGCCGCCCGGATAGCCGTAGACGTCGGTGCTGCTGATGTGCACGAAGCGATCGGCGCCGCCGGCCGCCCGCACGAGGTTGCGGGTGCCCTCGACATTGATGCGCGCGATCTCCCGGCGGGTGCCCCAATCGGAGACCATCGCTCCGCAGTGCACGACGTGGCGGCAGCCGCGAGTGGCCCGCTCCAGCGAGCGCGGGTCCCGCAGGTCGCCGACGGCGATCTCGACGTTCAGCCCCTCCAGCCGGGTCGTGTTGCTGGTCGGCCGGACCAGGCAACGGACCTGGTGGCCATCGCTGACCAGGCGCTCGACGACGTGCCCGCCGATGAAGCCGCTGGCACCGGTGACGAGGCACGTGTCGGCGCCCTCGGGGTCGATTCGGGTGCCGCGGAACGGCGCCTCCGCCGCCCCGGCGCCACCGGACGCCCTGATCCGGCGCGACAGCGTCGTCGTGGCGATCTCGCGGACGACTCCCCAGTTGTGGCTGGCGCCACCGTGCACCTCGGCGAGGACCGCGTCGAGCGCGGCCAGGAAGGCTCGCGCCTCGCTCTCCGACAGCGTCAGCGGCGGCAGCAACTTGATCACGTCGTTCTTGCCCGCCGCCATCGTGATCACCCCGTGGTCGCGGTGCAGCGGGATCACGACCAGCTGCGGGAACAGGCCGCTGCTGGCCAGGTGGATCAGCCACCAGTTCAGCCGGGCAATGCGCCCCCGCGGCGCGCACAGCTCGATCCCGATCATCAAGCCGAGCCCTCGCACCTCCTTGATCATCTCGTAGCGGTTCTGCAGCTCGGCTAGTCCGTCGAACAGCACCGTCTGCACGCGGGCGACGTGGTCGAGCAGCCCGCCGCGCTCGATCGTCCTGATCGTGGCCAGGCCGGCCGCCATCGAGAGGCGGTTACGCCCGTAGGTGGACTGGTGGACGTATGAGCGCTCCAGCGTGCCGACCGCGCGCTGGAAGATCTCGCGTGTGGTGACCATCGCCGCCACCGGCATGTACCCACCGCTCAGCGCCTTGCCGACGAGCACGACGTCGGGCTCCAGCCCCCAGTGCTCCAGCGCGAACCACCGTCCGGTCCGCCCGAGTCCCGTCTGGATCTCGTCGACGACGAACAGCGTGCCGTAGCGGCGGCACAGCTCCTGGGCGCCGGCCAGGTACCCGTCGGGCGGCAGCGTCACCTCGCGGCCCTGAACCGGCTCGACGATGAACGCGGCGACGTCGCGCTTGCGCAGCCTCGCCTCCAGCGCGTCGAGGTCGCCGAACGGCACCCGCCGGCAGCCGGGCAGCAGCGGCCCAAACCCCTCCTTGAAGAAGTCGTCGCCGACGAGCGACAGCGGCCCGAGCGTGACGCCGTGGAAGCTGCTCTCACACGAGATCAGGCCCGGCCGCTTCGTCGCCGCCCGGGCGAACTTCATCGCCGAGTCGACCGCCTCGGCGCCCGTGCTGGCGAAGAACACGGCGTCGAGCCCGCGCGGCAGCCGCGCCGCGAGCGCCTCGGCCAGCATCCCGGCCAGCGCCGAGTAGTGCAACTGCACGCCGTCGACGAGATCGGCCTGCAGGACCGCGTCCAGCACCTCGCGCACGCCCGGGTGGTTGTGCCCGAGGCTGGCGAACCCCTCGCCGGTGTGGAAGTCCAGATAGGCCCGCCCGTCGGCGTCGTAGAGATGCGAGCCGCGCGCCGAGACGTACTCACGATCGAAGCCGAGGATCGCCAGCACATCGACGAGCGACGGGTCGAGGTGCCGCGCCGCCAGTGCGAATGTCTCCCCCGCCCTGGCGCGCGCGTCGGCCACGATCCCGAGCGCATCCGCCCGCCTGGCGGGAGGGCTCCCTAATCCATCGCCGTTCATTGCCGGGATGATGCACCTCCGAGCGGCATCATGCCCGCGTGGGAAACCAACACACTCGGCGCGGGCACATTTCCGCGGGCTGTTTCAGCCGCTGGCGACTGGACCGACCGGGGGCGCTCGCTGGAGGCCGCGAGGCAGGCGGGCGGGATCGACGCCTGTATGCGAAGCTGCGCGTCATGGTCGTGATCGTCATCGCCGAGATGTTCGGGATCAGTGGACGGCGAGAAGAGCTCGCGACGCTGCTCGAGCGCTTTGAGGGTTGGGCCGGCGGCGAACCGGGCTGCAGGCGCTACATCTGCGCGGCGACTCTGGCGGATCCCAGCGGGTTCGTTGTCGTGAGCGAGTGGGAAAGCCACGAGGCGCTCGACACCCACTATCGCTCTCAAGAGTTCGCCGACTTTCAGCTCGGCCTCGATGGTCTTCTCGCCAGACCCAGCGAGTCGACGGTCTACTCGGCCGACGGTGCCGTCCGGCCGTTGGACACACGCCCGATGGATCCGCGCGACGCCGATTAGGCGCGCTCGGTCGGCGAGAAGTCGGGCCAGTCCGGAACAAGAAAACCCCGCGTCGCGGGGCTTTCGTGTCGAGTACCGCTACCGGGATTCGAAGCCAGCCCCTGAGGAGTGAGCTTGGCTTGATTTGCCTGCAAATCGATAGGTTCTGGGTCCGGGCTCAACCGCTGTTGAGGGGCCTATAGCCGCCCTCGACGGGGGTCGACTGTGGCGCGACTGTGGCGCAGCGTGACTGCCGGCCCGGGCCATCGATCGTAGAAATCGAGTTCGTTGGTTACGCGCGAAAATGCGTCGCGAAGGTCGCCGACGGACGACTCCCACGCGGCCGCCGCTTCGGTCACGAGGTCGGGATCTGCTGCCAGCACCGCAGCGTGGAGCTCGCGCTGAGCCTTCAGGTGAGCGCGGAACGCAGCCGCCAGGCGATCGTGCTCGGCCGTCACCGAGCCCGGCGCCTTGATCGCCGTGAGCTTCTGGATCACGCTGGCGGTCGCGTGCTCAACTGAAGCTGCAGCGGACGCGTACTTGTCGTCTCGCTCATCGAACAGCTTCTGAAGCGAGGTCACGTACCTCCGGTCGTCGCCCGATGTTGTACTCGCGCCGAGTTCCGCGGCGATAGCTCGCGCCGCGCGGTGCGTTTCGGCGACGGCGCGAGCATCTTCGGTCGACGGGCGTCCTTCCCCGCGTACCCGGTGCTCCTCCTCGGCGAGCACGACGAGACGTTCGTGCTCCGCGGCGCGCCCATCCGGTGGTGTGAGCGCTCGAATCCGCGAGGAGAAAGAATGCTCCCAGGCCCGGAACCCGTCATATGCCGCGCGGGTTTCCGTCGCGCACGATCGCCACAGCCGCATGAGCCGCCGCACGTACGCGTCACGTGTACCAGCGATGACCCACGCACCGCAAAGCCACAACGCTGCGGCCGCGACAACGAGGAGTGGGACTCCGGCGACCCATAGGCCATCGACGACGAGCACCAAGCCCACTGCGACAAGAGCGAGTCCAAGGATCCAGAGCTGCTGTCGCCACTGGCGCCGACCGACAATGGCCCGCCGCAGCGTCATCACTCGCCCCGCGGTGTGGTCAGTCACGCGAGTCCTTGTCCACCGCCGCCGCGTCACCACGCGCCGATTTGCTCCCTCCGCGCGTGAGATGGTCGGTTTCGAGGTAGAAGATCGTTTGCGGCAGCGTGGGGAGAGAGCCTGGCACCGGAATGGCGGCCGGCTTCCGCGGCTGTGATTCGCCTGATTCCGTCACGCCGCCTTACCGCCCGCCAATGGTCGTGAGCTCGATCCCGAGCTGTGACGAAACTCGGGCAACGGTGTCGCGACTTGGGTTGACGTCGCCGGCCTCCAAGCGCTCGATCTGCGCGAGCGTCATCCCGAGACGCTCGACAAGGTCGCGCTCCGAAAGATCGTGGACGGCGCGGTACCGAACGATTGCGATCGCCACGGCGCGTCCAAGAGCGGCGCGCTTCCACTCAGCGCGAAAGGCGGCGTCGGTGCGAAGCTCCTCCTCGATCAGCTCGTCGTTCGTGCGCATAGCTGCCACACCGACCATCTCGACTCACGCGGCCTTCGTGGAGCCCAGGGTGGAATGCGGCGCGCCCGCATCCACGAGCTCGATCCGCTCCCCGGTCGGCAGCGTCGCCTCAAGCTTGATCCCCATCGCGGCCATCAGTCGGAAGGCGTTCTCGGTCGTGGGGTTCGCCGTCTTGGACGTGAGCAGCCGCCTCACGCTCGAAGCTTCGAGGCCGGCACGAGATGCGAGTTCGGCCTTCGTCAGGCCCTGCCCGGCGCGCGCCGTCTCGAGCGCTGTCAGCAGCGCGTTGCGGGCGAGCAGCGCCTGCACAGCCATGGTGTGGGCCTCGCGCTCGCCCTCGCCGAAAAGCAGCTCCATCGCTGCGTCGTCTGCGGTCTTCTTAGCCATAGGCTGAGAATAGCACCGATGTTGCATATATGCCACAGGCTCGGCCATGTCCCCGACGATTTGTAGCCTCGCCAGGATGGCGCTCTGGTCGATCGAATGGCTTGTCCGAAGCGAGGGCGGCGAGCGGGAGGTGCCGGCGTTCTCATTCCTGCTTGGGCAGCCAGCGGCAGTCCGGGTCCAGCTGCGGGCGATCGTCGACGCGGTGCGGACGATGGGACCTGATCGCTGGAACGACACGACCTCGCACGATTCGATGCACGGCGTGTGCGCGCAGCTCCACGAGGCCCGAGACCGGCACGGTCAGATGCTCTACCGGCTCTATCTCCGCTGGCAGCGCGAGCATCACCGTGTCGTCATCGTCGACGGTGGTGCGAAGCCGAACTCGACCACGCTGCCCGACTCGTTCTACGAAAACCTCGCCGCGCTGGCCGCGACGGCCGAACTCGACCCGCCGCCTTTCGCAACCGCCGATGACTTCGCGCGGATCGCGCTCGAACTACTGGACGACACGTGACGCTCGTCCGCCGTGCACGTCCTGGGCCGGCGGCGAGCGCCTTCGGAGCCGTCTGTACTCAGCCGCACGGCCACGGCAGGGGCGTCCATCCCCGTAACGTAGGTACACTCTGCGTAACATCTACGTTACGCTCAGTGTGTGAGGACGAAGCCCGCAAGACCACCGACCGCGAGCTTCCACGACCGGCGTCTCGCACGCCAACTCCAGGATCCGGAGTTCCGCGCCGAGTACAAGAAGGCCAAGCGGCAGATCGCAGCGATTGATGCGATCGTCAACGGCCTCGACTCGCTGCGAGCAGAGCACGGCGTGACGAAGGCCGAGCTGGCGCGGGCGATCGGGAAGAAACCGGCCAGCGTCCGCCGGTTGTTCACGGCGCCGGCGAACCCGGAGCTGCGCACGCTGGTTGCGATCGCGGACGCGCTCGACGCCGACGTCGTGATCCTGCCGAGGTCGCGGCGTCGACGGCACGGACGGCCGCCGGGGCCTGGCCGCCAGCCTCCCCCTCGCTGAGTCCGCCGCCCCAGATTGTCGTCATCAACGGCATGGTCAAGAACAACGCCCTCGCTCTTCACCGACCGGCCCGAAAATCTGGCGATGCTTCCCTCCCGCCCAATGTTTCCAGCCGGATCGCAGCAGCAGACAACCACGCTTCGCTCGCCCGCTGCATCACGGCCGCCCCCGCCGCCTCCCACACCAAGCGAAATGCGCTAGACTACCCGAACC
>DASZLC010000030.1:0-46578 GCA_035552615.1 Solirubrobacteraceae bacterium | reverse complement strand
CGGAATGGTCCTGCTCTCAGAGGCCATGAAGGTCATGGACCTCGAGCAGGTCGAGGTCTCCGAGCACGACATCCTCTACGGCGGCGCCCTGCGCCTGGCCGGTCTCGGCTAGGCCAGGTTCGACTTGCGCGGGTAGACCACCGTCGGGTCCGTCAGGACGTTGACGAGCGCCGGCAGTCCCGAAGCGAAGGCCCGTTCGATCGCCGGTGCGACATCAGCGGCGCTGGAGACCATCTCGCCGTGGCCGCCCAGGGCCGTCACTACCTGGTCGTAGCGGGTTTCGGGACGCAGGTCGGCCGCCACCGAGTAGCCGTAGAGGAACTCCATCGGGTGCTTCTCCAGCGCCCAGATCCCGTTGTTGCCCATCACGCCGACAACAGCCACGCCATGGCGGGCGAGGGTGTCGAAGTCCATGCCGGAGAAGCCGAAGGCGCCATCGCCGAGCAGCAGCACGACCTGGCGCTCGGGGTGCGCGAGCTTGGCCGCCAGCGCGTACCCGGGTCCGGTGCCGAGGCAGCCGTACGGCCCGGGGTCGAGCCAGCAGCCCGGCGCGAAGGAGTCGATCAGCCGCCCCGCGTAGGAGACGAAGTCACCGCCGTCGCCGATCACGATCGCGTCGCGGTCAAGCAGCTCGGACAGCTCGGCGTACACGCGCATCGGGTGCAGCGGAACGCGGTCGTCCTCGGCCTCGCCGCGCTCGGCGGCACGCCGCTCGCTCTCCCCCGCCCGCAGCGACGCGATCCACTCCGCGCGCGGCTCCACGCCGCCTGCGGCCTGGACGCGGAGCGCGCTCAGCGTGGCGGGGAGCGCGCCGTACAGCGTCGCCGCCGGTGTCCGCGCGGGGTCGCGGGCCGGCTCGGCGACATCGATCACGATGATCTCCGCGTCGGGGGCGAAGGCGGCCCCGAAGGCCAGGCGGAAGTCGAGCGGCACCCCGACGACGAGCGCGACGTCGGCCTCGCCCAGCCCGCGCGAGCGCATCCGGGAGAAGGCCAGCTCGTGATCGGCCGGCAGGCAGCCGCGGCCGAGCCCGTTCAGGAACACGGGGATCCGCAGCTCCTCGGCGAGCGTGCGCAGCGCGTCCTCGCCGCGTCCCCAGTACAGCCCCGTGCCGGCCATGATCACCGGCCGCTCGGCGTCGCGCAGCATCGCCGCCGCGGCGGCGACGGTCGCGTCGGCCGCCCCGGAACCGAGCCACGGCCGCATCACACGCGGCTCATCCTCGGGCGGCGCGGCCGACATGAACACCTGGTCGAGCGGGAAGTCGAGGAACGCCGGCCCCGATGGCGGGCTCAGCGCGGCCGCGATCGCCTCGTCGATCAGCCCAGTGATGTCGGCGGTGCTCTCGGCCGTGGCGGCGAGCTTCGTGAGTGGGCGCAGGAACGGAACGTGGTCGATCTCCTGGAGCGAGCCCTGACCCCAGCGGGCCTGTGGCGCCCGACCGCCGAGCACCAGCATCGGCGAGTTGTTCATCGCCGCCGAGGCGATCGCGCTCATCCCGTTGGTGATTCCCGGGCCCGCGGTGAGGGCACAGACGCCAAGCTCGCGCGTGACCTTCGCCCACCCCTCGGCGGCGAACGCCGCCGTCTGCTCATGACGGACATCGACGATCTCGATCCCCTCCGACCGGCAGCCGTCGTAGATCGAGAACAGGTGCCCGCCGGAGAGCGTGAACAGCTTCGTGACGCCATGGGCCTTCAGGCGCTGGGCGACGAGCCGGCCGCCGTGCAGCCCGGTGGACGCCTCGGTGGCCACGCCTACTTCTCGTAGCCGAGCTTCACGAGCAGCCGGTTCAGGGTCCTCACGTACTTCGCGCCGTTGATGAACCCGCCGACGAGATGGCCGGCCTTCAGCTGCGCCTTCAGGGTCGATTGGACGAGCGCGTTCTTCCCGAGCAACTCCTCGTCGGCCGCCCAGGCCGACAGCGGGCCGGTGCCGTCTGACAGGTTGTGGCGGAACAGCCGCCACCACAGCGCCGCGTTCTTCCTGATCAGCGCCGGATAGCTGCGCGTCACGTCGGTGAACTGACCGTTCTGAAAGCCCCAGATCTGCAGCGGCTCACCCGACTGGGCGTAGGACGTGAACGCATACTCGAACGACGGGTTGGCCGAGACGAAGCGGTCGGGCCCGCCGGGGGTCAGGCGCTTGAGGTTGAAAGCCGGGTCGGCGAAGTTGCGGCGGGCCATCGTGTACGTCCCGGTGGTCGGGTCGTAGCTGAAGACCTGGGCGATCGTGCAGCAGTGCGCGCCGCCCGAGTACAGCGAGAGGATCACGTTCGGCTCGCCGGTGTTGCCGATGTCGGCGACCTGCACCGACGAGTCCTTCGTGCCCGGAATCGCCGGCGCGCACTGGGTCCCGCAGAACGGGTCGCTGACCGGCGCGCTGTACGCGGTGGTTCCGTTGCGGACGATCGTCAGCCTCAGGCCGGAGTAGACCGGAAGATCGAACTTGTCGTTCTTCACCGAGTAGCTCAACGACGCGGTGACCGGGCCCGAGCTGGCGGTCTGCGTCACGGCGAGGGCTGCCGATGGGACCAGCAGCAGGGCGAGGACGATGAGGAATGCGCGGCGAATCATCGGCGGATCCTAACTCGAACGACCGCGGACGCGCAGCGAGTTCAGCACCGCCCCGCCAAGGATGATGAGCGCCAGCAGATAGAACCAGCCGAGGATGATGACCACGAACACGATCGTCGTGCCGAAGCGGGCGATCGTCGAGATCTGCGACAGGTAGGTGGGGAAGATGACGTCGACGAGGCCGATCGCCACCGTGGCCGCCAGCGCTCCCGGGTACACGGCCCGCCACGGAGGCGAGCAATTGGGCACGCGGGCGTAGATCAGCGACAGCGACCCGAACAGCAGCAGCACGCTGATCGCGAGCGAGATCCAGTAGACGGCGTCGGTGACATGAGCGAGATCGAACGGCAGGTCGCGCGCGCCGGCGGTCAGGAAGCTCTGGACGGTCGGGACGGCGACGGTGGCGCCCATGAACATCAGCAGCACGCCGACCATCACGACGCCGAAGCGCTTCTGCTTCAGCCAGGGGCGCGACGGGCAACCGTAGATCCGGCTGAACGCGGTGTCGAGACTGCCCCAGAACGACGAGGCCAGCCACACGCTGGCGAACAGCGCCCCGAGCCCGGTGGTGGTGGTGGAGGACTGGACCTCCCCCAGCAGCGAGGTGAGGGTGGACTCGGTCGTGCCCGGAAACACCTCGCGCAGATCGTTGAGCACGCTCGTCTGAATGGTGTGGCTGGAGATCACCTGGCCGGCGATGAACAACGCCAGCAGCGCCACCGGGATTACCCCGAGCAGCATGTTGTAGGCGACCATCGACGACAGCCCGGTGATGTTCGCCTCCCACGCGACCTTCCAGAAGCGCCGCGTCGCGCGCCGGGCGCGAGTGATCAATCGACCCCCGGAACGGACTCGGCGGGCGTGAGCGCGCCGGTCCCGGTCGAAGGCGCCGTCGGGGCCCACAGCCGCACCGCCACCGACTTGCCCTTCATCGGCACCGGCGGGCGCTCCAGAAACTCGAGCCTGTCGTGACATAGGCATGCGCGCGTCGCTTCGGTGATCAAAACGTCGTCCCCTGTTTCGCGAGTGGCGGCCTCAACCCTTGCGGCGGTGTTCACCGCGTCGCCGATCACCGTGAACTCGATGCGGCCCCCGCCGCCGACTGTACCGGCGATCACCGTGCCGGTGTTGACCCCGATTCCGACACGAACCTGGCCCGCATAGCGCTCGCCGACGAGCGCGGCCAGCGCCAGCGCGGCGTCGACGGCGTGCTCGGCGTGGCCGGGGAGCGGCTCCGGCGCGCCGAACACGGCCAGCAGCCCGTCGCCGATGAACTTGTTGGCGTGGCCGCCGTGGAGCATCAGCACCGGAACGATCTGCTCCCACAGTCCGTTCAGCAGCGCCACCACGTCCTGCGGCTCGGCTCGCTCGGCATACGAGGTGAAGTTCCGGATGTCGAGGAACAGCACGCTGACCTCGAGCTCCTCCCCGGCGAGCTCTGACCCCTCGCGCAGCACGCGCTCGGCCAGCCCCGGGTCGACGTAAGCGCCGAAGGCCTCGCGCAGCCGCTCGCGTTCCTGCAGGCCCTCGACCATTCTGTTGAACGACTGGGCCAGCTTGCCGCTCTCGTCGGTGGCGACGACGGGCACGCGCGCCGAGTAGTCGCCGTCCCGGACCCGCTCGGTGGCGCGCCGCAGGTCGTTCAGCGAGCTGGCCAGCACCCGCACGGCCAGCACGACGAGCTCCAACGAGATCGTCAGCGCCACCCCCACCGCGATCAGCCACGAGACGCCGAGGTTCTGCAGGTGCTCGTGGTGGCCGGCCGCCGACAGCCCGCCGACGACGAGCGCGGTGATGACGTTGATGATCGGCGCGGCGAGGAACAGCCGCACCCGCAGCGGCAGGCCGGGAGCGTCGATCGCGAAGTCAGCCGGCAGGTGCTCGGCGATCCGCTCGATCACCGGCCGCGTGACGATCTCCATCAGGAAGTAGCGGACGATGATCCCGCACGCGATCACCGACGTTCCGACGGCGAGCAGCACGACGAACGAGTACCAGGGCAGGTGCAACTCGGCGATGACGAAGACGAGGAACGGCAGCCAGGCGAAGATCAGCGGGTATGTGCGCATGCGCCTCAGGTAGGTGAGCGGCAGCGTCGCCAGCGCCGTCCACGCCGCGATCGTCGCCGCGTCGTCGCGGGCGCCGCGCTCCCACGCCCACACCGGTCGCCACATCCGGCGGGTCAGCTTGATCGAGACGAGGTTGTCGAGCGAGACCAGGGCCTGCGCAACGGCGAACAGCAACCAGAACTTGCCGTGCATGCTCTGGTAGAGCGACAGCAGCCCGAGTCCGCCGGCCGCGACGAGGTGCGCCACCCCGAACTGGGCCCAGACGAGCGCATACGAGTTGCGGCGCGCGATCGCCCGGACGGCGCGGTCGATCGGATCCTGCTCCAGGACCGCCCTGTGCCGCACGCAGACGGCGCGCAGCCTGCCCAGCACGCCCAACATCGCTCAGAGTCTGTCAGGAGCAGGCAAGGACGCCTAGGCGTGCCGCCGCGGGCATCCCGAACAGGACAGCCGCGGCGTCGCCGACAGCGCGCTCGCCGCTGAACCAGCGCCCGCCGATGCGGATCGCCGGCCCTGCGGACAGACCGGCCACGGTGAGCTCGTCGCGAGCCGCCGCCAGCGGCCCGTCCCAGCGGGGGTCGGCCGCCGCGGCGACGCAGGCCTCCACGGCCAGCCCGGCCGCGGCGGCGGCCTCCTCCAGCAGGAACGGACCCGCGAGGTCGAATCCGCCGCTGAAGGCGAGGCGCAGGGCGGCCATGGTGAACGGGGCGCCGAGGCCCTGCGCGGAGGCGTGGGCGGCCGCCCGGTGCAGCCCGGTGCACTCGCGGCCGTCGTTCTCAGGCCAGGTGAGCGGCAGCCGCTGGCGCTCGGCCCGGCGCTCGGCCAGCTCGTGCCACGCGGCCGGGAGGCGTTCGAGCGCCGCGGCGGGGGGCGGCACCGGACGCCACTGGGCGTCGCCGAGCGCGCGCTCGATCAGGTCGCCGTCGAGGTAGGAGAACGGGCTGGTGAGATCGACGTAGAAGGCCCGTTCCGGCAGCCGGCCCGCCGGCCTCGGCGCAGCGGCGAGCGCAGCGCACCGGTCGGCGAGAAAGATCACTTCGCCCATATCGATCTTGTCGGCAGCCGCCCCGGAGATGCTTAGGAATTGGTCCCTGAATTCTCTGAATCGACCCAAGCGTCCGTTAGACTCGATCCTGGTAGGTCGTCCGTCCAGCTAGTAGGGAACATATGCCACAGGTACCTCCGCCGAAGCGGCACCCGTATGACCAGTGGTCTCCGGATGCTCGTGCCCTTGATCTTGTCGGTGACAAATGGACGCTCTTGATCGTGCGTGACCTGTCCGCCGGGCCCCGCCGATTCGTCGAGTTGCAGCGCGTTCTGCCCGGAATCTCGACCGAGCAGCTGCGCTCCCGCCTGAACCGAATGGTCGCCGACGGGATGCTCACGCGCAAGCGCTACCGCGAGGTCCCCCCGCGGGTCGACTACGCGCTGACCGAGCGGGGGCAGGAGCTGATGCCGATCCTCGGCGAGCTCGCGCGGTGGGGCTACTCCTGGGCGTGGGGCGAGCCGCGCGCGTCGGAGGACGTCGACCTCGGGGCGATCTTCCGCCTCGCCCCGGGCCTGCTGAACGAGCCCGGCGTGGTCGGCACGGTCGAGCTGAGCGTCACCGACGTCGAGGGCGAGAGCCGCGCCTACGGCGTCACGATCTCCGGCGAGACAACGACCGTCAGCGAGCTGGAGCCCGACCATGCCGACGCCGTGATCGCCGGCGACGCCGACGCATGGATCAGGACGTTCTCCCCCGCCGGTGAGCGCGGCGGACTGGAGATTTCGGGCGACGGACGGCTCGCTGGCCGGCTGCTCGACGGGCTGGCGCTGGCCTCCGGGCGCGGCGTGCCGAGCGAGCACGCCGAGCGCGCCGCGTAGCAGGCGGTGAAGGTCGTCATAGCCGGCGGTGCGGGCCTCCTCGGCCGCCGGATCGCCGCGCGGCTGCTGCAACGCGGCGACGAGGTTGTGGTCCTGTCGCGGTCGCCGGCGGCTGGGTTGCCCGGCCGGCAGGTCGCCTGGGACGGCCGGACGGTTGGGCCCTGGGCGGACGAGCTGCGCGGAGCCGCCCTGATCAACCTCGCCGGCGCCTTCGTCGACCGGCCGCCGACCGCCGCCAACATCGACCTGCTCCGGCGCTCACGGGTGGAGCCGACCCAGGCGCTCGTCGCGGCCGCGGCGGACCTGGACACGCCACCGCGCGTGTGGCTGCAGGCCAGCACGCTCGCGATCTACGGCGACACCGCCGAGCGCATCCTGGACGAGACCGAACCGCCCGCCGACGGGCCTGCCCAGATGGCGGGCGTGGCCCGCCCCTGGGAGCAGGCGGCGGCACAGGCACCCACCGGCCGCCTCGTCGTCATGCGGAGCGGAATCGTGCTCGACCGCGACAGCCCTGTGTTCCGGCGCCTGGTGACGCTCGTGCGGTGCGGGCTGGGAGGACGGATCGGCTCCGGTCGTCAATGGGTGAGCTGGATCCACATCGCCGACTTCCTGTCGGTGATCGAGCTGCTCCTCGGAGACGACGGCGTCGACGGCGTCGTCCACGTCACCGGCCCGAACCCCGCGCGCAACGCCGAGTTGATGCGGGGCCTGCGGCACGTGCTCCACCGGCCGCCGGCGCCGCCAACGCCGGCACCGCTGCTCCGCCTCGGGGCCGCGATGCTGCGCAGCGACCCCGCGCTCGCGCTCACGGGGCGGCGGTGCGTCCCGCGACGGCTGCTCGACGACGGCTTCGCCTTCGCCTACCCGGAGCTCATCCCGGCGCTCCGTTCGTTGGCGCGCAGGTCCGCGATATAGAACCAGCGCTCCAACGAACCCCAGCCGGGCCTACTTGGAGGAATAGCTCGCGGCCGTGATGTGCGGGATCTGACCCGGTTTGGCGCCGGGCAGCGTTGGCTGCACCCAGCAGGCCGGATGCCCGATCTCGGGGATGGTCAGCGCCGTCGTCGTCCCGTTGCCGGCGGCGCCGGTGTTGGAGCAGTCGAACGAGCCGAAGATGTTCGTCTGGAGGAACTTCGGGTCGCCCAGCCACAGCGACGGCGGGTAGGTGTCGCCGCGGTTGCCCGAGTCGCGGTTCGTGTAGATCGACAGCGTCTCCGCGCCCTCGGGCGAGAACTGACGCAGGTAGTGGCCGCTGCCGCTGCCGCCGAACACCGTCGTCTTGGCGGCGAGACTGGCGGCGCCGTTGGAGATGAAGTCCGACAGCAGCTGCTGATGCAGGCCGAGCCAGTCGATGATCGGGTTCAGCTGCTCCAGCCACGGCCCGAGCGCGCCGAGCAGCGGCGTGGCGCCGTTCAGCACGCCGCTCAGCGCCGGCAGACCGGTCTTGGAGACGGTGATCAGCGGCCCGAGGTTCGTGAACAGCCGCCGCAGGTCGGGCGAGAGCACCTTCACCGAGTGCAGCGTCGGTCCCAGATCGACGGCCACCGGGTGCAGCGCGCGCAGCACCGGGTCGGTGTTCACGGAGAACGTCTGCAGCTGGGCCATCGTCTCCTTGGTCTGCGCCAGGAACTGTGGGAAGTTGCGGAATGTGTGGGCCAGCGCGTTCTGGTTGACCGCCGTCGTGTGGAAGGTCGTCTCGCCCGTGGTGATGAGGTTCTGCAGCGCCTGCTGGTTCTGGTTCAGCGCCGCGAACACGGTGCCGCCGCCCCGGACCAGGTTCACGACGGCGTTGTGCTGGACGTCGAGCACCTGGAGGACGTCGGTGGCGTCGGCGGCGAAGCTCGGCAGGTTGCCGAGCACGCTGTTCAGGTTCTGGTCGTTGCCCTTCAGCGTCTGGGCGATCTCCTGCTGCCACTGCTGGAAGGCGTGCCTGGTCGACGGGTCGAACTCGTTGTAGATCTGGTCGAGCTGCACCGCGGGCGTGACGTTGGCGCGCGTTAGGAGGGCGCCGTCGCGCAGGATCGGCGCGCTCCGCGTCCCCGGCGTGAGCGCGACGTACGTCTCCCCCAGGATGGTCTTCGTGCGCAGGATCGCGTGGGCGTTGGCGCGGATCGGCGCGTACTGGTTGTCGAGCTGGATCGTGGCGATCGTGCGGTTGCCGTCGGGGTCGAGCGACTTGCCGATGACTTTGCCGACCGATACCCCCGCGATCCGGACGTCGGCCTGGGTGCCGAGCTGGTCGGCGAACGGGAACGAGACGCGGAACTCGTAGCCGCGGGCCACGAACGGCAGCGTGCCGCCGAACGACACCCACAGGAAGATCAGGAGGCCGATGCACGACAGCGCGAACAGCGCCATCGTGGCGACTCGGAGTGCTGAGGGGGGTCTGGTTTCCATCTAGTTCGTCGGCAGTTGAGGGAGGAACAGGCCCTTACCAGGAGTGCTCGTCGAGCGGGCGTTGGCGATGTCGGCCTTCTTGCTCAGCCCCGGGAGCTTGCCCGCCTCGTAGCTCTTGAAGGCGGCGGCGTTGGCCTTCGCCTGGGTCGGGCACAGGCCGGCGTCGCTGAGGATCGGCGTGAGGTTCAGGAGCACCTCGGCCAGCGCGCCGCTGGCGCCGTTGACGGTCTGGGCGATGCTGTCGCAGCTCAGCTGGGCGAACAGGTTGCGATAGTCGCCGTTGGCGTCCTGGTTCTCGAACAGCGAGCGGGCGTCGTGGTCGGCCCACGCCAGCCACCACAGGTAGCCGTGGGTCTGGCTGCCGGGGTTGTAACCGAGCATGTTCACGAAGTGCTGCAGGACCGTGAACGTCTTGTCGAGGTTTGGCGTGGCCGTGGCCAGCTTGTTGGCGGCGGGACGCAGGTTGCGCACGAGCGGGCGCGCGGCGACGACGAACGGCCGGATCTGGCTCTGCACGATCGGCGCGCTCGGCTTCGACAGCGCCGACAGCGCGGCGTTGGCGGCCGGGATCGCCTCGGCCGCCGGCAGCAGCTTGGTCGCCGTCGGGCCGAGCTCGCCGGCGAACGTCTTCACGTCGTCGAGCGTCTGGGTCGTCTGTCTCAGCGTTCCCGGGAGGTCGGCGATCGCCTGGCTGACGTTCCCGTCCTCGGAGGCGAAGGCGTGGAAGACCTTGTCGGCGGCCACGACCAGCGAGACGATCTGCCGCTGCTTGTCGGCCAGCGCCGTGTTCACGCGCTGCAGCGAGTTCACGAGCTGGCGCAGGGCGACGCCCCGCTGCGCCACGGCGCCGTTCAGGCGGGCGAGGTCGCGGTGGGTCGGCTCGAACTTCTTCAGAACCCCCGCCAGCTCGTTGCCGCCCTTGCCCTTCAGCCCCTGGCCGGCGCCGTTGATGAGCAGCTGCAGGTACTCGCGAGTGTCGGAGTCAAGCGAGGCGAGGATCTCGTCGACGTCGACGTCGGGGTTCGTGTTGGACACCGGGATCGTGAACCCGGACCGCGCGACCGGCGACGGCGCCCGGCCGGGGTCGAGCTCGACGAACATGTCCTTCAGGCCGGTGCGGGGGCGCAGCAGCGCCGTGGCGTCCTGATGGATCAGGTTGCGGTACTTGGAGTCGATCGCCATCTGCACGCTCGCGATGCCGTTCTTCAGCGTCACCGCGCTGATGTCGCCGATCTGCACGCCCGAGACACGGACCGACTGGCCCTGCCCCGGGGTGACCGCCTGCGCGGTCTCGAACTCGGCATTCATCATGTACTGCGACTGCGACACGAACGGGAAGCGCAGCCGTTCCTGGCCGAGGATGTACCCGCCGACGACGATCGCCAGCACGAGCAGCGCCACGATCGCGAGGAAGTCGGTGCTGTGGGTCTTGATCGCGCGCTTCATGGTTTCAGCAGCGCCTTCACGTCGCTGGGCACGTTCACCTTCAGCCCCTGCTGGCCGAGCGCGTGGGTGATCGTTGAGATCGCCACCTGGACGGCCGACAGCCACCGCAGCTTCGCGCCGGGGGCCGACAGATTGGCGGACTTGATCTGGACCGGCGGGGCGCCGGGCGCCTCGGACAGCGAGGTGATCGGCGCCTGCGTCTCGCACGGCACGTTCGGCTCCAGCGGCGGGCGGCCGGTCGCCGGCACGACGGGTTGCACGCCGGCGATCGGCTCCAGCGCCTGGCCGAACAGCCCGGGCTGCAGCGAGTAGGTAAGCGAGCCGCCCTCCAGCAGGGTGCGGATGTAGGGGCCGTTGGAGTCGAAGTCACGGGATTCGCCGGCCAGCCCCGGCAGGTAGTCGACGGCCTCGACGTACACCGGGCGCAGTGGCATCCCTTGCGCGTTCAGCGTGCCGTCGTTCAGGGTGAGCTGCGACCAGGGGTAAATGACGTTGGCCACACAGCTGGCGACCGGGCGCACCTCGTTCTCCATCAGCGGGATCGTCCCGACGGTCAGCTTCGCCAGCGATGGCACCGTCTTGGACAAGTCGGTGGTGAGACCCCCGAGCTCGGACGGCTCCACCAGGAAGCGCAGCTGCTTCAGGAACGGGAGGCTGACGTCGACGGTCGGGCCGGTCGACCTGACTCCCGGCAGCAGCGCCGTGGAGAGCTTGTTCAGGGGCGGGAAGGCGGCGTTCAGCGCGTTCAGGGCCGGGGTGGCGGCGGCGAGTGTCCGCGGAAGCTCGCCGACCGCGTCGGCCAGCGCGGTGTTCTGGCGGGCGAACGCGGCGGCGGTGGTGTCGATATTCGTAATCAGGTTCTCGAGGTCCTCGGGGTGCGCGGCGAAGGCACCGCTGGTCGTGCCCGCCTCGGCCACGAAGTTCGAGAGGTCGTGGGGCAGGATGCCGAGCGCATCGTGGGCGACGATCGCCGAGTATTTGTAGGCGGGCAGCCAGTATGGGACCGAGCGGTTGAACGACGGTCCCGACTCGTCGACCGCCTTGCCGTACTGCGCCAGGAGCGTCTGCAGGTTGGTGCGCGTGTTGGCGGGCAGCGCGCCGAGCACCTGGTCGAACTGGACGGGCTCGGTGCCCTGCTGGATCGGGAACGTGTGGCCGCTCTGAGCGATCGGCGAGCCCGGCGTCCCCGGCATCAGGTCGACGAAGAAGTTGCCCTCCAGGAAGATCCGGGGGCGAATCGCGAACGTGGCGTTCTGGTGGATCGGCAGTCCGTTGGACTGGATCGCCATCGTCACGTCGGCGGCCTGGCACGAGCTTTCGGTGCTCTTCGAGCAGCCCGGCGCCAGCGACACGCCGGTGACCTTGCCGACGTTGACGCCGGCGATTCGCACCAGCGAGTTCGGCTGCAGCCCGTTGGCGCTGGAGAACGTCGCGTGGAGGGTGTACCCGCCGGCGAACGGATTGGCGAACTTCGTGTAGGCGGCGTAGGAGAACAGCACGATCACCACGAGCCCGATCAGGCCGGCCTGGAACAGCGTCACGCGGGAGGGGCGTCGCTTCTTGCTGCGGCGTCTCATGGGTTCGACGGGTTGTCGAGGGTCTGCGGGCCGATCACGGGGTTGCGGCTGAATGTTTCGCCCTTCGGCACGTGGGCCTGGCCCGCGAACGTCGGGCCCTGATCGCCCGGCGTGTGCTGATCGGTGTCGAAGTTGCGACCCTGCGGATCGAAGTGGTTCAGCTTCAGCGGATATCCGCGCTGGCCGGTCTCGCAGTCGGCGTTGCCCTGGCTGTCGACCGCCGCGCCGTACAGCGGGCCGTGGAGGTACTCGTTGCCGCCGATCGCCGAGTTGCCGCCGCCGCCGTTCGCCGGCTCGCTGGCTCCCTGCGAGCCGACGTTGTCGATCTGCGCCGGGTTCCCCTGGTTCAAGCTCGCGCGCTGGGCGTACCCGAACGTGGTCTCCTCGTCGATGTCACCGGAGAGGTACGTCCACCAGTAGTTCCAGTCGTTGCACACGGTGACATAGGGGCCGAGGTACTTGATGATCGGATCGAGCTCCGTCGTCGTCGCCGTCAACCCGTTCAGCGCCAGGTTCGTCCCCGGCGCGTTGGCGAAGTTCCTCAGCGACACCATCACCCCTTGCAGCCGGGCGTCCAGCTGTGGCGTCCGTCCGAGCACCCGACTGCCCTGCTCGATCGCCGGATTGATCTGCGGCAACGCCGAACGCAATGACGCCGTCGCCGGCTGCAAAGCCCGGCCCAGCGACGCGAAGTCCGTCAGCAGCGGCTGCTGCGCCCGCAACGAGGCCGTCGACACCGACAACGTCGACGGCGACCGCGCGATCGTCTGCTCCAGATCGGTCGGGTACCGCGAGATCGCTCCATACGTCGTCGCCTGATCGGTGAACAGCTGCGAGAACGTGCCGGAGAACGGGGCGACCGTCCCCACGAACCCGTTCAGCTCGTTGAAGAAGCGGATCAGCTCGGTATTCGGCGCCGACAGGTAGGCCGCCACCGGCTCCAGGTTCCCGAACAGCGCCGGCAGGCTGTGAATCGTGTCGTTCAGGTCTCCGCCCCGGCCGGCCAATACATCGCCGATGCCGTTCAAGCCGTGCTGGATCGCCTTTCGCGTCGGCGCGTTGAACATGTCGAACACGTCGTCGAGCTGCACGGGGACGTTCGTCTGGCGCACTGGCACCGTCGCGCCGTTGGGGAAGTAGGTGTGCGAGCTCCCGCGGTGGATCTGCACGTACTTCAACCCCAATACCGACTTCGAGTCGATCGCGACGGTCGAGTTGATCGGCACCTGGCCCTGACCGCTGTGCAGCTGCAGCGTCAGCTGGGCGACCGTGGTGCCGTTCACCGTCACCGGCTTCATCGCGGACACGAGCCCGACCAGGAACCCGCCCTCGCGCACATCGTTGCCGACGACCAGATCCGAGCCGTCGCCGACATCGACCTTCAGCTCGCGGGTCGGCACGAACGGGAGGCCCTTGTTGGAGTTGTAGGCCAGGAACACCGCGATCAACACCGCCAGCACGGTCACCGCGCCGACCAGCACCGGGCTTGTGAACGGGGAGGATTTGTTGGTTCGCCGGCGGATCATGGCGAGATCAGGTAGTTGAGGAGCGCCTTGGTGGCCGCGCTGACCGAACCGGTGGTGCCCCGGCTCGTGCTGGTGCCGGAGTGCCCGCCGAGCAATCCGCCGGAGCTGGAGCCCGAACCGGAGCCGCCGCCCAGCAGCCCGCCGAGCAGGTTGGAGATGCCGCTGCCGATGCTGCCCAGCGCCCCGCCCGCGCTCGGCGGCGCGCCGGATCCCGAGCTCGAGCTCGACGCGGGCGCACTGGTCCCCGGTGCGCTCGTCGCCGGCGGGCTCGTCGCAGTCGGCATCGCGGCGGCCGCGGTCTTGGTGGTCGTGTGTGACGTTTGCCGGTGGCGCACGTCAGCGGTCGCCGAGGTCGTGGCGCCGAGCTTGCAGGCCGTCGTCGATGGCCCGGTCTCGCCCGACGGCGCGCCACCGGGATCGGGGACGCAGGCGTTCGGGTTTGACGGATCGGTCTGGTTCACGCCCGGCTGGTTCGGACCGAGCCAGGCGTAGCACGACCGCGCGGCGTTGCCGTACAGCTTCAGGTTCGTCTCGACCGTCACCGGCGAGGCGTAATTGCTGCACATCAGGCTGACGAACGCGTCGACGGCGAGCATGTGGCCGTACGGGCCGTACGTGTTCGTCGCCCCGGCCAGGTTGTAGGTGAAGTTGATCAGCGACTCCAGCCCGGTGTAGCCCTTGCCCCCGGGGCTGTTGGCGTTCGGCTCGACGGCGTAGTTGCGGTCGTCGAGGACGTGGGTGACGATCGCCAGGTTCTGCGCCAGGTCGGGTGTCGGCTTCGCGAACTGGTTCAGCGCCTGCACGGTCGGGGTGGCGGCCTTCGCCGCCGACCGCCCTGTGACCGAGGCCTCGCCAAGGGCCTTGATCGCCGGGGTCGACGCGCGAGCGAACGAGGGCAGGTTTCTGAACAGCGTGTTGAGCTCACCGGAGGAGGCGTCCAGGTTCGCCAGCACCGGCTCGTTCGCCACGGCGGCCGAGTCGAGCTTCGCCAGCGCCGGGCGCAGTTGCTGCAGGAAGGGCGGCAACTTCTGCAGCGAGGACTGCAGGTTCACCTCCTGGGTCGCGGTGTCGGAGGCGGCGTTGTTGGCCTGCACGATGAACCGCTGCACGTTCTTGCTGTTGTTGGCCAGCGCCGTGACGACCGTGTTGGCGTTCGACGTCAGCTGCTCCAGCGTCTGTGAGTCGTTGCCGAGGATGTTCAGCAGGTTGTCGGTCTCGGTGAGCGCCGGCACCGCGCGGGCCAGCGCCGCCTGCAGGTCACCGGATCGGCCGGCCGCCGCCGCGCCAAGCTCGCCGACGATCAGCGTCAGCCGCTGGCGCTCCGGCAGCCGCGTGATGTTCTGGAGTAGGTCGGCGGGGATCGTCGACTCGGTCCGCGTCACCGGGACCGTCGCCCCGTTGCGCAGCACGGGACCGGTCGTCCCCGGGTCGCAGCTGATGAAGTACTCGCCGATCAGCGATTGCGGCCGCGAGAGGCAGAAGGCGTCCTTGTGGAAGGGCAGGCCTTTCTGCGTCAGCGACACGGTCACGACCGCGTGCAGCGTCTTCTGGTCGAGGTCGATCGACTTGATCGTGCCCGCCTTCACGCCCGCGACCTTGAACTCGGCGCCGGTGACGAGACCGAACGCGTTGTCCAGCTGGATCTTGTACGTCGTGCCGCTGCTGCCGGTGGTCGTGACCAGCGCGATCACGCCGCCGATGATCAGCACCCCGAGCAGCGCGGTGATCAGTCCCCGTCTCATTTGCCCGTCGGTACCTCGTTGGGGCTGCACGGGTAGCCCGTCTCGGGGTAGTAGATCGCCCCACGCTCCATCGACCCGGGGCAGCGGTCGCTCTGGTTGGTGGTGACGAGACCGCCGGATCCGTCGGTTCCGAAGGCCAGCACGCTGCGCAGCGCGGCGTCGACCGAGGCCGGCAGGACGTTCAGCACGCCGTTGTTCAGGGAGGCGATGCCGACGTCGGTGGCGACGCGGCCGAAGGCCCCGTTGGCGTCATAGCCGCCCGGATGGCTGAAGCCCTCGAACCAGCCGGTGAGGTCGGGCGCGTAGGGCCGGTCGGTCGCCAGCTCGGGTGTCGACTCGTTCAGCGCGATCGTCGACTCCGGGAACGCCCCAAGGCGCTGCTGGCCGTTGGCGTTGATCGTGTCGATCGTCGCCTTGGCCAGGGGCACGGCCAGCGCGGTCAGCTCGGTGAGGTCGTTGTCGCGACCGGGCCGGCTGATGATGTTGGCCAGGTTGGCGATGGTGGGGACCGCGTCCTGGGCCAGCGGCTTCAGCGTCTGCAGCAGCTGCTGGAGCTTCGGCGCCACGGGCTTGGTGGCGTTCACGAGCGGCGTCAGCTTCGTCAGCGACCCGCGCAGGTTGGTGAACGTCGTGTCGGCCAGGGTCATGAAGGCGGGCAGTCGCTGGATCGCCTCACCGAGCGCGGAATGCTGGGAGGCGATCGCCTCGGTCGTCGTCGCCAGGTGCTGGACGAGCGCGCTGAGGTCGGCCTGGCGCTGGGAGATATCGCCCAGCAGGTTGCCCGACTTCACGACGAAGTTCGTGAATTTGCTCGTGTTGCGGTTCAGCTCGGCGAACAGCAGGCTGCTGGAGGCGATCGCCGGGTTCAGGTACTGGAACGCGAGCTGGGCCGCCTGCGCATCGCCCTTGTACTGCCGCGCCGAGCCCTTGATCAGCTGCTGAATCGCCTGCCGGGTCGGCGGGTCGAGCGTGTCGAACAGCTCGTCGAGGTCGACCTCGCTCGTCGTGTGGGTGGTCGTGATGAGGCCGTTGTTCCGGATCGCCGGAGCGGTGGCCGAACCGAGGTCGAGATCGACGTAGCGGTTGGCGATGCCCGACAGCGACGCCTCTCGGATCGTGGCCAGCGTCCCCTGGTGCAGGGGGTCGAAGGTCGAGTTGGAGATGCTGAGGGTCAGATCGGCCTGACCGTTGGGCGTCAGCTGGATGCTCGAGACGGTCCCGATGCTGTTGCCCGAGACCTCGACGAGGTCGCCGCTGACGATTTGGCTGGCGTTCAGGAAGATCGCGCGGACCTTGTAGCTGGACCCGCCGGAGAACACGACGAGCACGACGGCGACGATCACGATCGCGACGGCGGCGATTGCCGCCAGCCGGCCGACCAAACTGAAGTTACGCCGACGCGACCCGGCCAAGCGATGCTCCTCCTGTGGACGCCGTGTCCCTGAAAACACCGGCGCTTAGCGGGCGAAGCTACCAAGCCCGTCGGCGGGGTGTCAATTCGGAACCGATCCGTACATCACGGCCTGGTCACGCCCCGGGCGCGCGCGAACGTTACCGTTCAGGCGATGCACGGGGCGCGGGTGTCCGGTCTGACCCGGCGGGCACTGCTGGCCCGTGGCGGGGCCGCGGCGCTGGGAACGGCGCTCGGGGGACTCGGCGGATTCGGGGGCCTGGGCGGGCTCGGGGGGCTCGACCTCACCGCCGCCGCGCGCGCCGGCACGATCCGCGCCCCCGACTCGCTCCCCGATCCCTCGCGGCCGGCCGGGACGCCGGACGACACGCTCCCGTTCGATCACATCGTGATCGTGATGCAGGAGAACCACTCGTTCGACTCCTACCTCGGCATGCTGCCCCTCCGCGGTCAGCCGAAGGCCGACGGCTTCCGCTTCGACGCCGCCGGGCGCCCGGTCAACGCCAACCCCTACAAGGGCGGGTTCGTGACCGTGCAGCGTGTCCCCTCGGACTGCACGCTGGACGGCAGCGCCAGCCAGAGCTGGTCCGACACCCACGCCGAGATCGACGGCGGGCGGATGGACGGGTTCGCGGCGCGCGGCGTCGACTCGATGGCCTACTGGGACGAGCCCGACATCCCCTTCTACTACTCGATGGCCAAGACGTTCTGCCTGGCCAATCGGTGGTTCTGCTCCGCCCCCTGCCAGACGTACCCCAACCGCCGCTTCCTCCAGGCCGGCACCGCGTTCGGGCTGATCTCCACCGACACCTCGACGATCTTCGAGTACCCGCCCAACGGCACGATCTGGGACCGGCTGCACAGCCTCGGGATCTCGTGGGCCAACTACTTCACCGACCTCCCCACGACGGGGATCATCGCCCCGACGATCACGAAGTACCCGCTGAACATCGTCCCGATCGTCGAGTTCTACCTCGACTGCCTGGCCGGCACGCTCCCCGCGGTGAGCATGGTCGACTCCGGCGAGGGCGTCGTCTCAGAGCTCTCGGGCCTCGGGGCTGCGCTCGGAGTGATTCCCGGTTTTCCGGACGGCTTCAAGCCGGGCAGCATCGACCAGGACGAGGAGAACGGCAACGTCAGCGAGGGCGAGAACTTCGTCTCGCACGTCGTCCGTGCGGTGATGAGCTCGCCGCTGTGGCCGCGGATCCTGCTCGTCTGGCTCTACGACGAGCACGGCGGCAACTACGACCATGTGCCGCCGCCGGCGGCGATCGCGCCCGACTCGGTCCCGCCCAAGCTCGGCCCGGGCGACCCACCGGGCGGCTACAACGTCTACGGCCCGCGCGTGCCCGCGGTCGTCGTTTCCGGCCACTCGCGCCCGGGCGGCGTGACGAACGTCGTCCACGACCACACCTCGGTGCTGGCCACGATCGAGGCGAAGTGGAACGTCCCGGCGCTCACCTATCGCGACGCCAACGCCAGCACGCTCGCCGATTTCCTCGTCGCCGGCGGTCCCTCGTTCCCCGAGCCGCCCGAGCTGGCGGCGCCGTCGAACCTGCTCCAGACCCAGGCGAAGTGCGACCCGGGGCCGATCACCTACGTCGTGCAGCCGCGTCCGCCGGCGGCAGCGACGGCACCGCGACGGGCCGGCCGGGTGACGGTCGCCGTTTCTCGCGCGCACGCGCGCGTAGTGGCGTCGCTGCACTGCACCGGGGAGACGCTGCACGACGTCGAGGTGGAGCTGGAGCGCCGCGGCCGCGTGCTCGCCCGCGCGCACCTGCCGTCGCTTGGCGCGGCTCACCGGCGCGTGACGCTTGCAGGCGACGCCGTGAAGCCCGGGCGGTACACAGTCGTGGTGAAGGCGCGCGGGAAGACGGTGCTGGCGCGCACCGAGCAGCTGCGGTAGGGCAGGTGCCCTCAGTACCCGGGGCGGGACTCGAACCCGCAGAGGTCTTGCGACCAGCGCTTTTTAAGAGCGCCGACTTTGCCAATTTGCCTACCCGGGCGAGGCGGGTCAGATGCTAGTGCCGCGCGACGCGGAAAGCCCGTCGCTACGGGGCGATGCGCCCCTCTGTATCCGCAACTATCGCGCTGGTACGGTGTTTACGCCGTCGGTTCTACTCCGGTCGGGATGGAAGTCTCAGCGCTGAAATTATCCGGAGGCATTGGCCTCCACGGACGCTCGCCGCTGCTGCGAGTGCAGTCGGACGAGCGCTTGGTGGCGCTGATTCGGCGTGGCAATTCGGCCGCCTTCGAGGTGCTCGTCGCGCGCTACGAGTCGCGCCTGCTGGCCTTCTGCCGCCACATGGTCGGCAGCCGCGAAGATGCCGAGGACGTGCTGCAGGAGGTGATGGCGGCCGCCTACAACGCGCTGCTGGCCGACGAGCGCCCGGTCAACGCGCGTCCGTGGCTGTACCGGATCGCGCGGAACCGCAGCCTCAACCATGTGCGCAAGCAGACGGCGGTCGGCGTCGACTCGATGGACATCCACTTCTCCGACTTCGGCGCCTCGACCGCGGAGAAGGCGAGCAAGCGCGAGGACTTCCGGCTGCTGGTGTGCGACATCCAGAGCCTCCCCGAGACGCAACGCACCGCGCTCGTGCTGCGCGAGATGGACGCGCTCTCCTACGAACAGATCGCCGAGGCGATGGAGACGACGATCCCGAGCGTGAAATCGCTGCTCGTGCGCGCCCGGCTCGGGCTGGCCGAGGCGGCCGAGGCGCGGCTGCTCACCTGCGACGAGGTCCGCGACGAGCTCGGCGAGATCGCCGAGGGCCTGAAGCGCAAGATGAGCCCACCGGTGCGCCGGCACCTGAAGACGTGCAAGCGCTGCGACACCTTCCGCCTGCAGCTGAAGGAGACGAACAAGGCGCTGGCCGCGTTGCTGCCGCTCGGGCCGCTCGTGCTGTTCAAGAAGCTGGCGCTCACTCACCTTGGCCATCACGGCGCCTCGGGCGCCACCGCGGCCGGCTCCGGCGCCGGGGTCGCGGGCGGCACCGCTCTCGGCGGCGCCGGCGCGTTCGCCGGCTCGGGGGGGCTGATCTCGGCCGGCGTCGGCGCGATCGGGGCGAAGGCCGCCGCCGGGCTCGCCGCCGCGGCGCTGCTGACCGCCGGTGCGGTCGCGGTCGACCCCGGCTCGCACCGCCACCGCGCCAACCACAGCACCGCCCGCGCCGCCGTCACCTACTCCAGCGCCGGCACCGTCGGGCCGCCCGCGAACACGCTCGGGCAGCCCGCCGTCGCGCCGGGCCCGGCGATGTCAACCGTGATCGCCGATCAGGCCGCCCGGCGCCACGAGCTTGCCGCGCTGAAGCAGCGACGGGCGGCGGCCGCCGCGCGCAAGCGCCGCCGCGAGGCCACCGAGAAGCTCGCGGCCACGACGACGCCCGCCGTCCCCGCCGCCACCACCACGACGCCGGCGACAACGACGACCCCGACCACCGCCACCACGGCCCCGGGCCGCACGCAGACACAGACGGTCCCGGTCGTGCTGCCCCCGCCCCCGCCGGTGACCGCCACGACTCCCACCACCGCCACCACAACCACGACTCCCACCACGACGACGACGACGACCACTGGGTCAGGCGAAACGACCGGCACGACGACGGTCGGCACCGTCCCAACCGCCACGTCCACCACGCCGGCCGGATCGACCACCTCTCCTTGAGCGCCGAGACGGTCGACGTCGACCAGTTCTTCGCGGTCGACATTCGCGTCGGCCGGATCATCGCCGTCGACGCATTCCCTGAGGCGCGCAAGCCCGCCTGGAAGCTGACCATCGACTTCGGGACCGAGATCGGCGTGAAGCGATCCTCCGCGCAGATCGCGCACTACACGACCGAGCAGCTGCTCGACACGCTGATCGTCGCCGTCGTGAACTTCCCCCCGCGCCAGATCGGCCCCGTGCGCTCCGAGGTGCTCGTCCTCGGCGCGCTCGACGATCGGCTCGGCGTCGTGCTGCTGCGCCCCGACATGGACGCCGCGCTCGGCTCGCGGATCGGCTGACCGGCGCTTACGGCCCGGCGTCGCCGCCGATGTCCAGCGCGCCGCGCGGGGTCCCGTCGACCTCGATCCGGTAGGTGCCGACCTTCAGCCCACTGATCAGCACCGTCGCCTTGTGGCCGGGGAGCACGTGCAGCGTGTGCGGCTGCGGCGTCTCGATCAGCACGGTGTGCGCCGTGCCGTCGGTGGTCGTGACCGACACCCGCACGGCGATGAAGGCGGGTGAGCTGACCGTCGGTGGGGTCAGGGAGCCGCCCCGCCCGATCGAGAACGAGGCCGGGACGCGGGCGTTCGTAGAGCCGCCCCCGCCGGCCGGCGGGGTGGGGGCGCTGGTCGTGGCGCTCAGCCCAGCGCCCCCCGTCGGCGACGTGGTCGTCGTGGCGGGGATGCTCGCGGTCGGCGTCGTCGCGTGGGTCGCCGTGCTGACGGTGGCAGGATGCTTCACCGCCGACGTCGAATGACTGCCCGAGCCGCCGCATCCGGCGAGCGCCACGACGGACGCCAGGGCCAGCACCAAAGGCGCGGCCGTGCAGCGAAATCGTCGGCCCATCTCGCTAATCGACGGCGACATCCACGCCGATAACTGGTGTGTAGATGGAGCGGCGCAATGCGATCAGAAATTTCACGGTACAAGAGCAGGCCCGTCGAGTACGACGCGATGCGCCGTCGCCTGTGGATCTTCGGGCAGCGCTGTCACCACGGCGCCACGGGTAGCCTCGTCGCCTCGCTCGCCGCTTTCGGCCTGGTCACGGCGCCGGCCACGCGCGTCCGGCCACGCCCGCTCGTCGCCCTGGCCGCCACCGGCTCGGCGCTGATGGCCCACGACTGGAAGGACCGCACGATCTGGTTCGAGCGCGGTCACGGCACGCAGCCGTGATGCCGAGACTAGGCGGCCTCGCGCAGGCGCAGCCGCTCGCGTGCGGCGGCGCGGTCGACCCCGAGGCGGTCCAGCAGTTCGGCGGCCGGGTCCGGCGGGCGTAGCTCCAGCAGCACCAGCATCAGCTCCTCGGCCGTCCACGGGCGGCCCTTGCGCCGCAGCGGCCGGCCCATCTCCCGCAGCGCCTCCTTCGCCGCCGGCGTCGTGCCGAGCCGGTGCGTGAGGAGCTCCTTGACGGTGGGACGGCCCGGCAGCTCCTCCGGCTCCTCCGGTGCCGCCGGCGGTGGTCCGACCGCGGCGTCGATGCCGACGGCGGCCAGCGCCTCCTCGTCGGCCCCGGCGAGGGCGGCGCGCGCGCTCGCCGGGTCGGTTGCCAGGGCCTCGGCGATCCCCGGCTCGGGCAGCAAGCCGAGCACAAGGTGCTCGGTGCCGATCCTACGGTCGCCGCGGCTGCGCGCCTCCTCGCGCGCGATCATCACGGTGGTCCAGGGATGGTAGGTGCGCTCGTCACTCATCGAAATCGCTCCCCGTATTTGGCGTGGACGGACTGGCGGGTAATTCCCAGGGCGTCGCCGATCTGCTGCCACGACCAGCCGGCGCGGCGGGCAGCCCTGACGCTCTCGGCCTCGATCCGCTCGGCCAGGCGACGCAGCGCCTGCGCTGAGCGGATCCCGGCCGACGGGTCATCCGGGTCAAACGCGGTGGGTAGTTCCATATCTGTTAGTTTAGACTGACAGCTCTCGGTTTGTCAAATCAAACTGACAAATACAGCGCCAGCAGCCGATCGTGGTAAACGTCCTCGCCGAACCGGGCGCGGGCGTCGGCCAGCGCGCGGGTCCCGAGCTCGCGGCGGCGGCCCCCGTCGTGCCACAGCGCGCCCAGGGCCGCGCCCCATGCCCCGACGTCGTCCGGCGGGAGCCCGGCGCCGACCAGCTCCGGGAGCCCGCCGAGGTCGGAGGCGAGCACGGGGACACCGGCGGCGAGCGCCTCGAGCACGGCGTACGGGCACGCCTCCTCGCACCGCGACGGGACGAGGACGACGCCGGCTCCGGCGCGCAGCTCAGCCAGCTCCGGAGCCGGGAGCCAGCCGGCGAAGTGCACCTCAGCGGCCCCCGCCAGGGCCCGCAACCGCGGCTCGTCCGGGCCCTGGCCCGCGACCACGAGCGGCACCCCGGCCGCCGCCGCGGCGCGGATCGCGGTGTCGAAGCCCTTCTCCTCCACGAGCCGGCCGGCGACCAGCGCGTAGCCGCCGAGGTGGGCCCGCGACTCGCCGGCGAAGCCACTGACGAAGTTCGGCAGCGTCTCGACACGGTCCGGCGGCAGGCCAAGCTCGCGCAGGCGCGCGCCGTGCGCGTCGCTCAGCACCGCGAAGCGATCGACATGCCCGTACAGCTCCGGCTGCTGCCGGTGCAGCGCCAGCGCGTATACCGCCGCCTCGCCGGCCGAGCCGCGGCAGCGATGCCGGAGGCCCGGCAGCGTGTTGGCGCCGCGGCACTCGTGGCACACCGCCCCGTCGCGGTAGGCGACACCGATGGCGCAGAACAGGCGGAAGTTATGGAGCTGCAGCACGGTCCGCGCGCCCGCCTCGCGCGCGGCAGCGAGCGCCCGCCAGCCGAACAGCGGGTGGACGTTGTGGGCGTGGACGATCTCGGCCTGGAGCCGGCGCACCGCCTCGGCGACCTGGGCGGGGTCACTGCCGCCCCGCAGCAGCGATGCCGCCGCCCGCCCGCGCCCCACGCCGTCGCTCGTGCGCTCCAGCAGGACCACGTCATGGCCGCGGCGCTCCAGCAGCGCATGGAGCTCGCCGACGGCGCGTTCCTCGCCGCCCTCGGCGCGATAGCGGTTGTGGAGCAGCAGGACGCGCATCGGCGTGCGATTCTCTCAGCATGCCCGACGCGGTCGAGCTGACAGTCGGCGAGCGGACGGTGCGGATCTCCAGCCCCGACCGCGTGTACTTCTCCGAGCGCGGCGAGACGAAGCTCGACCTGGCGCGCTACTACATCGCGGTCGGCGACGGGATCGTCCGCGCCCTGCGCGAGCGGCCGTGCATGCTCCACCGCTTCCCCTCGGGGGTCGACGGCGACAAGGTCCATCAGAAGCGTGTCCCCAAGGGGGCGCCGCCGTGGCTGGAGACGGTGCGGATCCATTTCCCGCGCTTTGACCGCACCGCCGACGAGCTGTGCGTGACCGAGCTGGCCAGCGTGATCTGGGCGGTGCAGATGTCGACCGTCGAGTTCCACCCCTGGAACTCGCGCCGCGCCGACGTCGAGCAGCCCGACGAGTGGCGGATCGACATCGACCCCGGGGACGAGTGCTCGTTCGACACGGTGCGCCGGGTGGCCCGCGTGGCCGGCGAGGTGCTCGACGAGCTCGGGATCGTCGGTTACCCGAAGACGACCGGCAAGCACGGCCTCCACGTGTACGTGCGGATCGAGCCGCGGTGGGGCTTCCACGACGTCCGCCGGGCAGCGCTGGCCTTCGCCCGCGAGGTCGAACGCCGCGCGCCGGAGCTCGCGACGACGACGTGGTGGCGCAAGGATCGCGACCCGCGCAAGGTGTTCGTCGACTACAACCAGAACGCCCGCGATCACACGATCGCCTCGGCCTACTCGGTCCGCGGGATCAGCGCCGGGACGGTCTCGACGCCGATCACCTGGCCGGAGATCGACGACGTCGAGCCGGCCGAGCTGACGATCGCCACGGTGCCTGCGCGGTTCGCCGAGCTCGGAGACCTGCACGCGGCGATCGACGACGTGGCCTTCTCGCTCGAGCCGCTGCTCGAATGGGCCGAGCGCGAAGAGCTCGAGGACCCGCCGGAGGACGAGGCCTGACCGGCGCAATGTGACGTCCCGGTTGCGGCCTGTAACAACTTCGTCACAGTTCTGCAAATTCTTTGCGCCAACTCAGATCTTTCGGCCCTCGCGTCCGTCCGACAGCCGCATCATGCGGCTCATGACAACAACCCGCACCCAGCGAATCCCGGAATGGACCGGCAACTCTCAGCAAGATGTCGGGGCGACCGACCTCCCCCGCGCGGATGACTTCGGCTACGACGATGACGACCTCGGCTACCGCGGGACGGCAGATCCGGGGGTGTGGCACGCGGACTCGTGGCCGATGTGCACGCGTGGCAACCCGCAGCGTCTGCGCCATCCCGTCGCATACTCAGTCGACCGCGCGGACTTCCGCCAGATTGAGCTGCACGTACCCGTGAGCGGCGACGAGCGCACCTGCAACGCGATCTGCCAAGAGGACCTCGAGTGCGTTCGTGTCCGCGTCTTCATCTGCTGCACGGCTCACGACTGGGACTCCTTCACGACTGTCGAGTACCACCTCATGCCGATGGACCTATATACCGCGGACGAACTCAGGGCCCGGCGAGTCATCGACTACGACACAGGCTTGGAACTGCCACGTCGAGAGTCGCTATGGCCATCCCGCCGTTACGTGCAGCAGTTGCTCTCCTCCCCGGAGGAGACGTCGCCGACTCCGCAACCGCCGCTCGCCGAGCTTGACATCACGTTCTGATGGCCCATGCTTCGAGAATGCCGGTGCTCATGCGCGAGCCGTATCCCGATGAGGTCGAAGCGCTGCTCGAACGGCGCCGGCTGCTCGGGCTCGACACGTTCGACGAGGTCTGGGACGGAGTTCTGCACATCGTGAGCCCGGGCCCCAGCTACGACCACGGACGGATCGTTCAGGCACTGGCCGAGTCGTTGCCCCCGCTGGCGCGGCGGGCTGGGCTCGAGGCGGTCTTGCAGCCGGTCAACATCGGCTTCAGCAGCGACAACTTCCGGGTGCCTGACGGCGGCCTGTTCCCGCGCGGAACCGCAGGTACGTGGCTGCCGACAGCTGCGCTGGTCGTTGAGGTGCGCTCAGCCAATGACGAGAGCTGGGAGAAGCTGCGGTTCTACGCAGCCCACCAAGTCGACGAGGTGCTGATCATCGAGCCTGATAACCGCGCAATCCACTGGCTGGGTCTCCACGACGACGGCTACGCTCCGATTGAGCGAAGCACCGTGATCGACCTAGGCCCGGCCGATCTTCCGAGCGTGCTGGGCTGGAGCTGACACTTCGAGCGGTTGGGATTGCTCAGGTTCGCAGCAGACCTTTATAACCAGAACGCCCGCGATCACACGATCGCCACGGTGCCCGAGCGCTTCGCCCGTCTCGGCGACCTCCACGCCACCATCGACGACCACGCCTACTCATTGGAGCCGCTGCTGGAGTGGGCCGACCGCGACGCGGTCGAGGTGCCGGACGCGGACTAGCCGCCCCGTCCCGGCCTCAGCCCCCGACCGAGAACAGCGCCTCCAGGTCATGCCGCGAGAACGCCTCGAACGCGACCATCGTCTGCGTCCGCAAAACACCCGGCAGCTGGGCGATCCGCCCGGTGACGATCTCGTTCAGCTGCTCCTGGCCGCGCAGGCGGATGATCGCCACGAAGTCCCAATCGCCGGTGACCGAGTAGGCCTCGGCCACGCCGTCGATGTCGGCGAGCTCGCCGCCGAGGGTCCCCAGCGCGCCGCGCTCGGCGCCGATCAGCACGATCGCGTGGGTCACAGCTCGTAGCTCTGGCCGGGATCGAGCACGACGACGTCGCTGCAGCCGATGGTCTCGACGGCCGCCTTGAACGCCTGGGCGTCGGTCTCGATCGCCGGGAAGGTGTTGTAGTGGCAGGGGATCACGGTCTTGGCGGCGACGAACTGGGCGGCGTCGACGGCATCGGTGGCGTCCATCGTGTAATGGCCGCCGATCGGCATGATCGCCAGGTCGATCGGGTGGCGCTTGCCGACGAGCTGCAGGTCGGAGAACAGGCAGGTATCGCCGAGGTGGTAGACGATCCTCCCACCGAAGTTGATCAGTAGCCCGGCCGGCGTGCTTGGAGTGCCCTTGGGAGTCGTCGAGGTGTGCCAGGCGGGCACCATCTTCACCCAGCCCCAGTCGAACCTGGCCGTGCCGCCGAGGTTGATGTCCGACACCTCGATGCCGTCCTCGGCCAGCTCGTCGGCGATCTCGGTGATCGCCACCACGGTGGCCCCGGTGCGCTTGGCGATCGGCACCGTGTCGCCGAAGTGGTCCATATGGCCGTGCGTCAGGAGGATCGTCGATGCCGCGGCGTCCTCGGCGGCGATCGCCGCCTTGGGGTTGTGGGTCAGGAACGGGTCGATCAGCAGGGTCGTCTCACCGTGCGACAGCTCGAAGCAGGCGTGACCGAGGTAGCGCACTTCCATCGCAGATCAGTCCTCCTCGTTGGGGGTGGGGAGCCGCTCGAGCTCGCGGACGAGCTCGAACCCGACGGCGACGCCAACGAGCATTCCCAGCCGAGTCTCCTCCGCCAGCAGCGTCCGGATGGCGCGCAGTCGCTGATGGGGGTCTTCCTCGGAAATCGCCTCCCGAACCGCCTGATCGTGTCCGGCATCGAACCATCCGCCCTCGGAGATGGCCGCCCCCAGCACGCGCTGCAGCCCCGGCGCTGCCCGCGCGACGAGGTCCTGCGCCTCGCGCAGCCGCCCCGGCTCGTTGATCGCCTGCAGGGCGGCCTCGAGCTCGGCGTCCGTGGGGGTCGGCGTCACGCGCTCGGCTCAGCGCGTCGCGAAGCGGGCGAGACCGAGCCCCGCGAGCAGGCCGGCCGCGACCCCGACGCCGTCGGCGACCCAGCTTGCGTCGGCGCCGACGAGCGGCATCGCCGCCACGACGCCGGCCAGCACACCAGCGCCGATCAGGTCACCCTCGATCTCCTCCCCGGCCCGCAGATCGAGCAGGTCCGGGACGGCCCAAGCGACGAGCAGCGCCAGCGCGCCGCCGTTGGCCCCGAGGAACGGCGTGTTGGCCTGCACCGCGATCGCCACGGCCGTGCCGCCGACGGCGCCGGCGGCGTACAGGGCGATCACGACCAGCGGACCGTGGCGGCGCTCCAGCAGCCAGCCGAACAGCCCGATCACGAACAGGGTCACGAACCCGTAGCCGGTGTTGGTGTACGTGAACGTGGCGACGCTCAGCCGCCACCACAGGTGGGTCCCGTTATCGGCCCACAGCAGCTGCGCGTGGGTGCTGCCGAGGGCGGCGGCGCGGTACAGCAGCGTTCCGGCGAAACCCGCGGCCAGCAGGAGCATCGTGGCGTAGGGGTGGGAGTCGGCCCGGATCCCGGGGATCTCGCCGCGCTTGAGCCGCGGCAGCGACGGCGTCGGCGGCCGGCGACGGCGCTTCTCGTCGACGCGGCCGTGGCGGTCGATCTTCGGTGCCCGCTTGCGCAACCGGTTGCCGCAGTACGGACACTCCGTGATGTACGGGCTCACCTCTGCATGACAGTTCTTGCAGACGACGAACAGATCCGGGCTGCCAGCGCTCACGATCCGATTGTAGAGCGGTGTGAGGGTCGGTTTACGGTTATACGGCGGTTGCGGCGACGATCTCGGCGGTAACTTCGCGCAGATCGTGGTTGGCCTCATACACAACGACCTGGCGGGCGGCGCCGTTGCCCCGCTCCAGCAGGTCGTCGATCCCGTCGAGGGCGTGGCTGGAGCCGAGGTCCTCGCAGTGCTCGCGCATCCGATCCAGCAGCCGGCGGGCGAGCTGACGGGTCGAGACGCGGTCCGGGCTGGGTAGATCGACGATCTCCCCTTCCAGCCCGTGGCGCGCCGCCAGCCACTTGTTCTCGTCGAGCATCTCGAACGGGTACTTCGACAGCTGCTTGCCCGCGTCGTAGTGCTCGGACAGCTCCCGGACGAGCGCCTGTACGAGCGCCGCGATGCCGATCGTGTGCTCGACGTGGCTTTGTGAGTCCATCGCGCGGACCTCGACGGTCCCGAAGTGGGGATGCGGGCGAACGTCGTGCCACAGGTAGGTCGCGTCCTGGATCACCTTGGCCTGCACCATGAACTCGATCCGCCGCTCGTAGTCCTCCCAGTCCTTGTACGTGGGCGGGATCCCGACCCGGGGGAAGGCCCGGAAGATCGGCATCCGGGTCGAGGCCAGTCCCGTGGCATCAGCGCGCCAGAAGGGAGAATTGGCCGACAGCGCCAGCAGCACGGGCACGTGGACGCGCATCCCGTTCGCGACGTGGATCGCCTTGTTGGGGTCATCGACCCCGACGTGCACGTGCATGCCGAAGATCAGCTCCTGCCGGGCGACGAACCGCAGCGCCGAGATCAGATCGCGGTAGCGGGGCCGCGCCACGATCCGCTGGTCCTCCCACATGGCAAACGGATGCGTGCCCGCTGACCCGATCGCCAGGCCCTTCCCGGCCGCCGTGGCGATCACCTGCCGGCGCAGGGCCCGCAGCTGGCCGTCGGCCTCGGTGACGTTGTTGCACGGGTCCGTTGAGACCTCCAGCACCGACTCCATCAGCTCCGGCTTGATCTCGCCGGCCGGCGCCGCCTCCAGCAGCGACTCGATCGCGTTGACCAGCTCCAGCGAGGTCCCGTCGAGGATCATCAGCTCCTCCTCGATCCCCAACGTGTACGCCGGGCCGGTGAAGTTGTGCTCCAGCACCTCGCGCAGCGTAAACGACGCTGCCGAGCCCGCTCACCCCGGGTACCCTGAAGGAGACCACCCGGCGCGACTGGCTGGGACCCGCAATCACGAGATACGCGAAGGAGCATCTGTCATGGCAAGCGTTACCGCGTCGTCGGTCGATCGGATCACCGAACTGCTGGGCGCCGACGCCGACGACCTCCTGAACCATCGGTCAACGACGGTCGACAGCTCGTCCCTGCATCTCCCCGGTCCGGACTTCATCGAGCGCGTGATGCTCGACAGCGATCGCAGCACAGCGACGATTCGCAACCTCCGCGGGCTGTTCAACCACGGCCGCCTGTCGGGAACCGGCTACGTCAGCATCCTCCCCGTCGACCAGGGGATCGAGCACAGCGCCGGCGCGAGCTTCGCCCCGAACCCGGTCTACTTCGACCCGGCGGCGATCGTCGAGCTGGCGATCGAGGGCAACTGCAACGCCGTCGCCTCGACGATCGGCGTGCTCGGCGCGGTGTCGCGGAAGTACGCCCACCGGATCCCGTTCATCGTGAAGCTGAACCACAACGAGCTGCTCACGTATCCGAACAAGTTCGACCAGGTGCCGTTCGGCACCGTGCAGCGTGCCTGGGAGATGGGCGCCGCCGCGGTCGGGGCGACGATCTATTTCGGCAGCGACGAGTCGACCCGTCAGCTGCGCGAGGTGTCGGAGATGTTCGAGGAGGCCCACTCGCTCGGCATGTTCACCGTGCTGTGGTGCTACCTGCGCAACTCGGCGTTCAAGCAGGACGGCGTCGACTATCACCTCTCCGCGGACCTCACCGGCCAGGCCAACCACCTCGGCGTCACGATCCAGGCGGACATCATCAAGCAGAAGATGCCGGAGAACAACAACGGCTACGGCGCGCTGAACCAGAACGGCGTCAGCTACGGCAAGACCTCACCACTGGTCTACTCGGAGCTGACGACCGACCACCCGATCGACCTCACCCGCTACCAGGTGATCAACTGCTACATGGGCCGTTCCGGGCTGATCAACAGCGGCGGCGCCTCCTCGGGCGAGTCGGACATGGCCGAGGCCGTCCGCACGGCGGTGATCAACAAGCGCGCCGGTGGTACGGGCCTGATCAGCGGCCGCAAGGCCTTCCAGCGCCCGATGAACGAGGGCGTCGACCTGCTCCACGCGATCCAGGACGTCTATTTGTCCGAGGCCATTACCGTCGCCTGAAATCAGGCGCCACGTCGCGCGCGGGACATAACTCCTGGCGCGCCGGCTGGTACGCTCGCCGCCGATGGCGATGAAGATGCGACAGAGTCTGGCGCAGCTCGAGCAGGAGTTCCGGCACGAGACGCAGCGCGACCGACATCGCCGGGAGCACCTCCAGCGCAGCGCCGCCCGCCGCTCGCGGCGCCGCGGCATCGAGCGCGAGAAGAACAAGAGCACCGTCCGTTTCTGGCTGCTCGTGCTGTCGCTGATCGCCACCGCGATGATCGTCACCGTGGCGATGTTCGAGACGCTCTACCACCTGCTGGCGTAGAGCGCCCGCGCAACTAGCCTGGGTCGCTGAGGCCGCGCAACGCCGCGTCGACCTCCTCGCGCGCATCGGTGCTCTCCTCCGCGCGCTCTTGCTGGATCTCCAGGTACACCTCTTTACGAAACACCGGAATGTCTCGCCGGGCCTGGATTCCGATCCGTACCTTCTCGCCCATGATCGCCAGCACCGAAACCTCAATGTCGTCGCCGATCATGATGCTCTGGTTCGACTTTCGGGTGAGTACCAACATAGAATTGCCTCCCTGCCGTAGTGGCCCTGGCACCAGGACCGCAGCGCCGTCGCCGAGTGGACGGCCCGTCCCGAAGCAAGAATAACGAGCGGCCCCGGAATATGCGAACGCCCGGACCGTAACTGGACGCTGCCGTCCAACCGGTCGCTGTACTAGTCTGCGCGGATGCCACGCAGATCTCTGCGGCCCGAGTTGAACCGTATTCGCGGCTGGGTTCGTCAAGGACGGACCGACGCCTGGATCGCTCATCAGCTCGAGGTCACAGTTCAACAGATACAGGCGTTCAAGCGAGAGCAAGGCCTCGAGCAGAATGGCGACGCGCCCGATGGCGCCGCCGCGGCAGATTTCGACGACGAAATCGATCTGCGGGCCGAGGACGATGCTCTGATCGCCGCCGAGCTTGACGCCGCCGAGGCCGAACAGGCCGAGGCGGAAGAAGAGACAGAGTCCGAGACGGACTCCGACGACGAGGTGACGCGCCCGGGTAGCCGGCGCCGTCGCGGCCGCCGAGGCGGACGCGGAGGCCCGCGCGACGAGCGCAAGACCTCGACGCTCGAGGCGACATTCGATCACGGCGACGAGGGCTACGGGCTATGGCTCGACCCCGCCGTGCAGGACGACCCTGTGTACGCCGAGTACTGGGCCGGACACCGTCCGGTCGAGGTCACGATCGAGGAGGATCAGATCGTGATCAAGCGTGCCGGCGGCGAGGACTCAGACGAGTCCGACGATGAATAGCTGAAAGCATTGGGGGAATCGCCCGCGGGCGGTTCCCCCAAGTGTTTTACGCGGCGTCGGGATCGGTGGCCCGTCGTGCGCCCCCGCCCCAGTCGATCGCTCCGCGCACGTAGCGCGCGAACGCGGCGTTCGCCGTCGTGGCCAGATCCCATGCCTCGGGCGTACCGGGCGCGGCGCGCATCGCCACGTCGAAGCACCAGTCGGTCCCGTCGCGGATGTACAGGTCGGCCAGCTCCTGCGAGGTGAACGCGCCGCCCAGACGCCGCCGCAGCTCCTCGACGATCGCGTCGATGACGATCTCCAGCTCGGGCCGGAGGTCCTGGCTTGACTCCTTCAGGCGGCGCTGGCCGTCCTCCCACAGGCCGACGATGTGGTCGAAGCGGACCGCGCTCATCGCGCCGCCGCCGGGGTCAGGGGTGCTAGTTGCCGCCCGTGATCACGTAGGGATGCTCGCCCACCTTCACCATCCCGAGCCGCCGGGCGTCGGCGGCGATCGTGGCCGGCTGGCTCAGCGCCCGCTGCTGGCGCTCCAGCTTGTCGTTGGAGCGGATCAGGGTGCGCACGGTGGCCAGCTGGCTGTCGTCCTGCGCCTTGGTCTGGAGGAAGCTGAGGATGTGGGTCACGTACAGCCCGCCGACGACGGCGAGCACGACGAGCAGGCCGATCCGCCCGACCCGATCCCAGCGAACGCGCGCCATCGATCCCACGGAGACGATCCGCCGCGGACGCGGGCGCGGCTGCGGGGCCGGTCGGGACCGTCGCGGCGTCGGGTCGGTGGCTGCGGAGCGGGCTGAAGGCATCCCCTGACCGCTTCGTTCGACGCGGCACGATCCCTTCCTGCTGCACGCCGTCTGTCATTCCGTCTAGGCGCGGAAGGCCCGACGCCCCGGGTACTCGGCCTCGGGACCGAGCGCCTCCTCGATCCGCAGCAGCTGGTTGTACTTCGCCACGCGGTCGGTCCGCGAGGGAGCGCCGGTCTTGATCTGG
Source organism: Solirubrobacteraceae bacterium (assembly GCA_035552615.1). Lineage (GTDB taxonomy): Bacteria > Actinomycetota > Thermoleophilia > Solirubrobacterales > Solirubrobacteraceae > Palsa-465. The sequence continues at coordinate 14,103 of DASZLC010000030.1, read as the reverse complement.
CCGCAGCCGGTGGCGACGGCGAGGTCGGCGATCGTCACGTCCTCGGTCTCCCCCGAGCGATGCGACATCACCGCCGTGTAGCCCGCCTCGCGCGCCATCCGGATCGCCGCCAGCGTCTCGGTGAGCGTGCCGATCTGGTTGACCTTGATCAGGATCGAGTTGGCCACCCCGTTCTCGATTCCCCGCTTCAGCCGCTGGGTGTTGGTCACGAACAGGTCGTCGCCGACCAGCTGGACGCGGTTGCCGAGCCGATCGGTCAGCGTGCTCCAGCCGGCCCAGTCTTCCTCGGCCATGCCGTCCTCGATCGAGATGATCGGGTACTTGCCGGCCAGCTCCGACCAGTAGTCCGACAGCGAGTCGGCCGTCAGCGTCCGATGCTCGTGCTCCAGCACGTAGGCGCCGTCGCGGTACAGCTCCGAGACGGCCGGGTCCAGCGCGATCGCCACCTGGTCGCCGGGGACGTAACCGGCGGCTCGGATGCCGGCCAGCAGCATCTCCAGCGCCTGCTCGTTGGAGTCGAGGTCCGGCGCGAACCCGCCCTCGTCGCCAACCGCCGTCGAGAACCCCTTGTCGTGCAGCGTGCGCTTCAGGTTGTGGAATACCTCGGCCCCCATCCGCAGCGCCTCGCTGAAGGTGCGGGCACCGATCGGGACGATCATGAACTCCTGGAAATCGATGCGGTTGTCGGCGTGGGCGCCGCCGTTCAGGACGTTCATCATCGGCACCGGCAGCACGTGGGCGGTCTCGCCGCCGAGGTAGCGCCACAGCGGCAGCCGCTCCTCGGCCGCGGCGGCATGCGCGGCGGCGAGCGACACGGCCAGGATCGCGTTGGCGCCCAGGCGCGACTTGTTCGGCGTGCCGTCGAGCGTGATCAGCGCGCGGTCGAGCGCCGCCTGGGCCGAGGCGTCCTGCCCGCGGACCGCGGTGGCGATCTCGCCGTTGACGTTCTCCACCGCCTTGCTGACGCCCTTGCCCATCCAGTCCTGCCCGCCGTCGCGTAGCTCGGTCGCCTCGAATTCCCCGGTGGAGGCGCCGGACGGGACGGCCGCCCGCCCCCACGCGCCCGAGCGGACGCTCAGCTCGACCTCCACCGTGGGGTTCCCGCGGCTGTCGAGAATCTGGCGTGCGTGCACATGCTCGATCTGGCTCATCTGTCGTCCTGGCTCCCTTCGCCTTCGGTCAAGCGCGCCCGCGCGTAGTACACGGCTTGTTCATCTGGGGCGAGATCGTTCCAGCTTCTGTCCTCCGATGCGGCCAAGTCGCTTCCCGACTGGACCCGGGAGCGGAATCGGTCGGCGGCGGCGCGCAGGGCCAGCTCGGGGTCGACGTGCAGCTTGCGGGCGACGTTCACCGTCGCGAACAGGACATCGCCGAGCTGCGCGAAGCGCTCGTCCGGTGACCGCGCTGCCTGCAGCTCGGTGACCGAGTCGGTGACGGTGTCCCACGGTACGTCGGGAAAGTCGAAGCCGCTGGTGGCCGCGCGGCGCTGGACCTTGCGGGCATACAGCGGGGCCGGGAGGTTCTCCGGCACTTCGCCGAAGATCCCCCGCTCGCGCCCGGGCTCGGTCTGCTTGATCGCATCCCAGTTCTTCAGCACCTGCTGGGCGGTCTCCGCCTCGGCCTCGCCGAACACGTGCGGGTGGCGGCGGATCAGCTTCTCGGCGCAGTGCTCGGCGACCTGGGCCAGATCGCCGGCGCCGCGCTCCTCCAAGAGCAGCGCCAGGAAGTGCACCTGGAACAGGACATCGCCGAGCTCGTCGAGCAGCTTGGCGTCGTCGCGCCGGTACGCCGCGTCGGCCAGCTCGTAAGCCTCCTCCACGGTGTGCGGGACGATCGTGCGCTCATCCTGCTCACGATCCCACGGGCACTCCCGGCGCAGACGGCGAGTGATCGCGTCGAGGCGACCGAGCGCGGCTTGGATCTCCGGAGTGCCGGAGTCCAATGTCGCTAGCCAGCCGTGGTCGGCGTGGTCGACGTCGTCGGCGTCGGAGCCGTGGTGACCGTCGACGTCTGCGTGGGCGTGCCGGAGGTTGCTGGCGTCGTGGCGGAGGTGGTCGGCGTCGTCGCGGTCGTCTTCGGCGCCTTGTAGCCATGGCAGTCGGCCATCGAGTACGCCGCCCGGCACGTCGTCTTAGTGAACCAATGCTTCTTGGCGACGGCGTCGACCTTCGACTGCTCGGTCGTCGAGTTCTGGCTGCCGATCAGCTCCTTGATCAGCGGCGTCGCCTGCGCCAGCGTCTGCTGCGTCGACTTCGTGATCGCCGTCACCTCGAAGGTGTAGTAGCCGAAGGTGCCGTGGATCACGCCCTCAACCTTGTTCAGGGGGGCCGCGAACGCCGCGTTGTTCAGCGCGGTCTCCTCCTGCCCGCTGGTGACGCCTTTCAGCAGGCCGCCGCTGTTCTTGGTCGCCGTATCGATCGAGTACTTCTTGGCCACCACGCTCCAGCTCTGACCGTGGAGCAGGGCCGCCTTCGCCGCGGCCGCGGCGGCGGCGGTCTTGGTGCGGACGATCCGGATGTTGCGGGTCTCCGGCCGGCCGAACTGCGAGATGTGCGCCTTGTAGTAGGCGGCGATCGACGCCGGCGTGACCGACAGCGCGTGACGCGCCTCCAGCTTCGTGAAGAGCTGGTTGATCCGGACGCGGAAGAGGATGTCGTTCAGCGTCTGACCGGTCTCCGACAGGAAGGCAGTGAAGGCGGCCTGGGTCTTGAACTGCTGGTTCTTCGCCGACACGAAGGCGGACTGGAGCTGCGCCTTGGTCAGCTTGATCCCGAGGCGGTGCGCCTCGGCCTGATACCAGTACCCCTTGATCAGGAAGTCCATCACCGTCGCGTTCAGCGAGGTGAACAGCTGGTCGCAGTCGGCCCTGAGCGTCTTGGCCGGCGTCTTGGCCAGCGACGGGATCTCCTTGCGCGCCTGGGCGATGCAGGCGCTAAAGCCGGGCGGGTCGGTCGGGACGATCACCGGCGAGCCGGGGCTCTGGGCGGCGTTGCCCTTCGCGGCGACGAACATCCAGTGCTTGTACGCCGTCAGGGTGACGGGGTTGCCGGCCATGTCGACGACGGCGTTGCCGGGAACGCCGCTGCCGCACGCCGACACTCCGGCTGCGACCACAAAAAAGGCGCCAAGCGCCAGGATGTACCTCAGTGATTTCATTGATCCGCGGCCGGATGGTAGCCGAGCTTGCCGCGCGAGGGCGCCGCGCCACCGCGATCCTTACAGAGTTCTTGAAATCCGGGGGAGGAACCGAGGCTCGGCCGCCGATCAGGCCGCTTCGCGCGTGACCGCCAGCAGCACGTCCGCCGCCCGCACCACCGCCGGGAACTGGCGGCTCGGGTCGTTCGGCACGCGCACCGACAGCTGCGACTTGCCCGACTCGTACAGCGCCTCGGGGATCTCGGCGCGGATCCGCTTGGCGCGGACGGAATCGAGCTCGATCGGGGTGACGGCGAGCCGCCCCTGGCGCAGGAACACGGCCTTCGCTCCAGCCTGCCCCAGCTTGATCCGCGCCTGCTGGAGCAGCAGCAGGTTGTTCATCGGCTCGGGCAACTCGCCGAAGCGGTCCCGCAGCTCTTCGCGCAGCAGCGCCAGGTCGGCCACCTCCCGCGAGGAGGCGATCCGGCGGTGGACATCGACCTTCGCCTGCTCGTAGGGGATGTAGTCGGCCGGCACGTAGGCGTCGACGTTCACGTCCAGCCGCACGGGCTCCCACTCCTCATCCTCAGAGGCGGAGTCGTCAAGCGCTTCGACCGCCTCGTCGAGCATCTGCATGTACAGCTCGAACCCGAGCGCCGCCACGTGGCCGGACTGCTCGTCCCCCAACAGATTCCCCGCGCCCCGGATCTCCAGGTCTCGCATCGCGATCTTGAAGCCGGCGCCGAGTTCCGTGTAATCGCTCAACGCCGAGAGCCGCTGCGCCGCGTCGGGGGTGAGCGCGGCGGCGCTGGGGTACAGGAGGTAGGCGTACGCCCGCTCGCGCGAGCGACCCACCCGCCCCCGGATCTGGTAGAGCTGCGCCAGCCCGAACGTGTCCGAGCGCTCCACGATCAGCGTGTTGGCCTGGGGAATGTCGATCCCCGACTCGATGATCGAGGTGCAGACCAGCACGTCGGCGTCGCCACGCAGGAAGCCGAGCATCTTCCGCTCCAGCTGCTCGGAGTCCATCTGGCCGTGCGCGACCTCGAACCGGATCCCCGGGCAGAGCGCTCTCAGCCGCAGCGCCGTCTCCTCGATCGTCTCGACGCGGTTGTGCAGGAAGAAGGCCTGCCCGCCGCGGGCCTTCTCGCGCTCCAGCGCGCCGCGGACGAGCTCCTCGTCGTACTCGCCGACGTAGGTCTTCACGGGCCGGCGCCCCTCGGGCGGGGTCTCGATCACGCTGATGTCGCGGATTCCGGCCATCGAGATCTGCAGCGTGCGCGGGATCGGCGTCGCGCTCATCGCGATCACGTCGACCTTCAGCTTCAGTTGGCGCAGCAGCTCCTTCTGCTTCACGCCGAAGCGCTGCTCCTCGTCGACGATCAGCAGCCCGAGGTCGCGCGCCCGCACATCCCGCGAGAGCAGCCGGTGGGTGCCGATCAGGATGTCGACCTGGCCCTTGGCGAAGCGGGCCACCGACGCGCGCTGCTCGGCCGCCGGGCGGAAGCGGCTGACGTGCTCGATCGTGATCGGGTAGTCCTTCAGCCGCTCGGAGAACGTGCCGTAGTGCTGCTGGGCCAGGATCGTGGTGGGGACGAGCATCATCACCTGCTTGCCGTCCTGGGCGGACTTGAAGGCGGCGCGCAGCGCGACCTCGGTCTTGCCGTAGCCGACGTCGCCGCAGATCAGCCGGTCCATCGGCCGGGGCGACTCCATGTCGGACTTCACGAACTCGATCGCGTCGAGCTGGTCGGGCGTCTCGTTGTACGGGAACGCGTCCTCGAACTCGCGCTGCCATTCGGTGTCCGGAGGGAAGGCGTGACCCTCGCGGTGCTTGCGCTCGGCGAACAGCTGCAGCAGCTCGCCGGCCAGCTCCTGGGCCGCCTTGCGGGCACGCGCCTTGATCGTCTCCCAGCGTGTGCCGCCGAGCTTCGACAGCGGCGGATGCTCGCCGCCGGCACCGACGTAGCGGCTGATCTTGGCCAGCTGGTCGACCGGCATGAACACGCGGTCGGAGCCCGCGTACTCCAGGTTCAGGTAGTCGCGGGTGACGCCGGCCACCGTCTTGGTGTCGAACCCGGCGAAGCGCGCAACCCCGTGGTCCTCGTGGACGACGATGTCGCCGGTGCGCAGGTCGGCGAACGACCGCAGCACTCCACGCCGGCCACCTGGCCGGGCCGTCTCCACACGGCCGCGCCGCCGGAATAGCCGGTGCTCCGGGATCACCGCGAGGTGGAACTGCGGCGCGATGAAGCCCTGAGCAAGGCGCGCGTGGGCGAAGGTTATAATGTTCGCCCCCCCGCTGGCGCCTGCCGTGTCGTCGTCGAGCCAGGCGACGCTCAGCCGGCCCAGGTTGTAGGCGGCCCGCTCCCCCTCGCCGCGCGTGCCGAACGCGACGATCGTCCGGTAGCCGGAGCGCGCGAGCTTCTCCAGCTCGGGCTCGGCGTCCTTGATCCCGCGGGCGGCGATGTCCGCGGTCTGAGCGGGGAATTGGAACGGCTGGTCCTGCTCGATCGAGCTGAGGCGGATCCGCGCGCGCTGATCGAGCGCCCCATGGATCGCGTCCGGGTGGACATAGAGGTGATGTGCGTCCTCGTCGTGGAAGGCGGCGGTCACGTCCTGCCAGTGGTCGGCGAGCGCGGGAACCACGTCCTCCTCCCCGGCGATCACGATCGCGGCGTCTTGGGGCGCCAGCTCCAGGAACGAGCGGAAGTCGTCGACGGGCAGCAGCTCGGCGATGTCGGGGCGCTCGGCGGCGTCCTCCAGCGCAGCGAGCTCGGCCAGCTCCCGGTACTCCACGGCGAGCTCCGCGGCGGGCGCGACCTCCACCAGCGAGGCGTCCTCCAGCGAGCGCTGGGTGAAGGTCGAGAACCATTTCACCGACTCGATCTCATCGCCGAACAGGTCGACGCGGACGGCCCGGTCCTCGGTGGCCGGGAACAGGTCGAGCAGGCCGCCCCGGATCGCGAACTGACCACGATCCTCGACCTGATCGACGCGCTCGTAGCCCGCGGCGACGAGGTCCGCCGCCGTCTCGTCGAGGTCCATCAGCTCGCCGGCGCGCAGCTCGAACCCGTGCGGGCGCATCGACGGATCGGGCACCTTCTCCGACAGCGCCACGGCGCTGACCACCACGACCGGCGCGTCGGCGTCGCCGAGAAGCGCGTCGAGTGCGGCGATCCGCCGTCCCACGAGATGCGGCGGCGGGGACAGGTGCGACTCGTAGGTGACGCCACGGCTCGGGTAGTAGCGCACGGTGCGCGGGGCGAGCCAGGTCCGCAGACCGGCGGCGAGCTCCCGGGCGGCACGGTCATCCCCCGCGACGACGATCGCCGCGCGTTCCGGGTCCTGGTCGAGCAGCGCCGAGATCAGGTACGGGCGCAGGGATTGGGAGACGAACGCACGGCCGCCGTCGCGGTGAAGCGCGGCGGTCTGCGCGTCGTCGTCCGCGTGGGACAGCAGGGTTCGAAGCATTTGCAACTGAGTCTAGGAGGCGGCCGAATCGCCCAGGACGACGCGCTCGGCCGCGTCGGCCGCCCGCGCGGTCAGCTCGTCGACATCCGCCCTGGACTCGCGGAACTTGCCCAGCACGTAGGCCGCGACCCGGTCCGGGTCGGTGGTCGGCGGGCGCCCGACGCCAATGCGGACGCGGTGGAAGTCGGCGCTGCCAAGCGACGCCTTCAGCGACTTCAGGCCGTTGTGACCGGCCAACCCGCCGCCCAGGCGGACGCGGACGTCGCCGAACGGCAGGTCGATCTCGTCGTGCAGGACGAGGATCCGGCTGAGCTCCACCTGCAGCTCGCCGCGAGCCGGTCCGACCGACCGACCGGCATCATTCATGTACGTCTGCGGGAGCAGCACGGCGACTCGCGGGCCGCCGGGGCCGGTGCGGCCTTCGGCCAGCAGGCCCCGGTAGCGGGCCTTGAACTTCGGCAGCTCCCAGCGCTCGGCCAGCGTCCGCGCCACCGCGAACCCGATGTTGTGCGGAGTGCCGTCGTACTCGGCCCCGGGGTTCCCCAGGCCCACAACCAGCCAGTCGACAGGGGCGCCGCGGGGCGTCAGCTACTCGCCGGCGTCGGCAGCGTCGCCGTCGCCGTCGCCGTCGGCGGCCGCTTCCGCGCTGTCGCCCTCGGCGGCGGCCTCGTCACCGACGACCGCGGTCTCCGCCTCGATCTCGGTGTCGGACTCGACCTGCAGGCGGGGAGCGGTGATCGTGGCCACCACGGTCTCGGGGTCGCCGATGATGGTGACGCCGGCGGGCGCGGTGAGCGACTCCAGCAGCAACGTCGCGGCGACCTCCATGCCGGAGACGTCGTGGGTCAGCGCGTCGGGAATGTCGTTCGGGAGCGCCTCGACGGTGATCTCGCGCAGCACGTGCTCCAGAATGCCGCCCTCCTTCACTCCGGGGGCGTCGTCGCCGCCGACGAGCTCGAGCACGACGGTCGACTGGATCGGGCGGTCGAGCCGGACGCGCAGCAGGTCGACGTGCATCGTGGCGCCGCTGACCGGGTGCCGGACGAGCTCCTTCAGGACGACCGGGGTGCCGGCCTGGCCGTCGATCGTCAGGTCGAGGACGGCGCCGGCATGCGCCAGCGCGTTGCGGAGCTCGCGCGAGTTGATCGAGAAGGACACAGGGTCCTGACCGCCGCCGTAGACGACGCCGGGGACGTTACCTTCCCGGCGCAGGCGGCGCACGGCGCGTGAGCCCGTGGGCTCGCGCAGCGCTACCGCAAGACTTGTCGAATCGGTTCCGGCCATCAGCGGCGATCGATGGTAGCGACCAGCGAGCGCTGAGGTCGTTTCCGCCTCGAAATGAACGATGTCGGAACTCGTGCGAAAGGCGTTTACTGCTCGCTGAGCAGGCGCTAGGATCCCGATATGTCCGAGGTAGACCAGCTGCTGCTGTGGATGGTCGGGGTGCACATTCTGGGTCTGGCCTGCGTCGCCTTGCTGCTGATTCCGGCGATGCGCGACGACTCCGACGGGCCCCCGCCCAGCGATTCGGGCTCTGACGACGGCTGGGGCAACCATCCCCGCAAGCCGCTGCTCCCGCACGATGTCCCCGGCGGTGGGCTTCCGCTCCCCGATGCCCTTCCCGCGCGCGTGCGCCTACGCGACGGACGGCGGCTGCACGAGCGCCTGCCGAGCCACGATCGCCGTCCGGTTCGCGAGCCGCTGCGGCCGCGGCCGATCCGCGCCCCGGCGCGCCCCGCGCATCACCGCTAGCACCTAGGAGTCGCTGATCTGCAGGAAGCGTTCGACCGACGCCTCCTGATGCTCGAGCCGCTCGGCGAAGTCTCGTGCGCGCCCGGCCGCGAACTCCATGAAGTCCTCCATGCACCGCTCGGGGTCGTCGGCGAGCTGGTAGACGCGGGTGACGTCCTGCTGGACGCACGCGATCCCCAGTGGCGGCCGGCCCTCGGCGAGCGTCCGCGCGCTGCACACCGGCGTCACCACCAGCTGGGACTCGGGCGCCACGAGCGCCGTCGGGACCAGGCGCGGGGCCGGCAGCCGGACGGGCAGGCCGATCGAGTGATCGACGCACACGGTGCGGCCGGCCACGGCGCCGAGCGGCTCGCGCCACACGTCGAGCACGACGTCGGCGCCGACGAGCGCGTCGCGCAGCGCGGTCGCCTGCTCGATGTACAGCCGCTCGGCCTCCTCGCGGTCGCCCGCGTCGGCCAGGTCGAGGTCGCACGGGACGCGCAGCAGCTCGGAGGCGGAGATCGTCGAGCCCGCTCCGCGGCTCCCCCACGCGACGTAGGTCTGCAGCGTGCCGAGATCGCGCCGGGCGTGGAAGATGACCGTCAGCGCGTCGCTGACCGGAAGGCCGTCGACGCGTAGGGACACCGTCACGGCAGAGGTGTCATCCAGGAGAGCCCGGCGCAACAGCTCGTCTGCCCCTTCGTCACTGCGATCCTCGTCGAGCATTCCTGCCGCCTTTCCGCTCGGACCCTGACGTACATCATTTACCCACAATCACGATCGTCATGACACCGCCTCATGGAGTAATTGTGGGAACGTTATCTGGCCATCCGGCTGATCCGTGAGCCTCGTCCGATCAGCGGGTAGGCTGCACGCCGATGAAGATCTTCTATAAGCCGTTTGGCATCGTGGCCGGCATCGTCGGAGCGCGGCTGGGGTCGAAGGCGTTCCAGTCCGTGTGGGGACGCTTCGACACGCTCGCGCCGCCCGAGCCGACCGCCGGCGACGCGCCGCTGCCCCAGGTCGTCGCCGCAGCCGCGCTGGAGGCCGCGACGATGGCGGCGATCGGCGCCGTCGTCGACCGCGCCGCCGCCACCACGTTCCACTACCTGTTCGGCGCCTGGCCCGGCAAGAATCGCGTCAAGAAGACCGCCGAGCAGGACTAAATCGCCCACGGGGCGAGCCCGTCGCGGGCCCAGGCTGGGATCGGTGTCTTGGCCAGATCTTCGCGAGTGACGAACACGTGGGCCATGGCGCCCTCGACGAGCACCTCGCCGTCGCGCAGGACGCGGTGGCGGGTGGCGATCGAGGTCGTTCCGAAGCGGGCCACGGCGATCTCCATCGTCAGCTCGTCATCGAACCGCGCCGAGAAACGGAACGACAGCCGCGCGTCGACCACGACGAGGTCGACGCCGCGGTCCAGCATCGCCTCGTAGCCGCCAAACGCCGCGCGCCACAGCTCGGTCATGCTCACATCGAAGTACGCGAGGTAGTTCGCGTTGAAAACGACGCCCTGCATGTCGCATTCGGCGTAGCGCACCCGCAGCGGGTATGACAGCGGCTCACCCACCGGAATCGCCCCCGCCCGAGCGCAGGATGAAGCCGCGCTCGGCCAGGTCGCCGACCTGGTCCTCGAAGGTGGCGAAGTCGCGGGTCAGCAGCGCGTCGATCGGGCGGCCGGCCGGTCCGCTGGCCCGCACCCAGCGGCGCAACACCGCCGCTCCGGCGCGCTCGGCCGCCTCGTCGAGCAGCGCGAGCAGGATCGGCAGCTCGCCAGCGTGCTCGAGCTGACCGGACAGGAGCGAGAGCGGGTCGACATCGAGCACGGCGCACAGCTCGTCCTCGCTGAGGCCGAGCAGATCCATCAGCCGGGCGGCGCGTTCGCTCTGGCGCATGTCAGGCACGGCAGACCATTGTGAGACACCGGCCCCCGGAACCACGTCAAATGTCACGCTTTTGGCTTTTGCGGGCAATTAATGTGAAGAACCGAGGAATCCCACCGTCCACGCCCTCACGCGAAGGATCGCTTCGATGCCTGCTCAGCCGCCACCCCCCGCGCACATGCACTGCCCGCACTGCGGACTCACCGTTCGCCTGCGCGCGGCCTTCCTGACGCTCGACGTGTGCCCGCGGTGCCTCGCCCGGCACCGGGTGGCCAGGCCGATGGAGCTCGCCGCCGACGGCGAGGCGCCGAGCGGCGACAGTGGCCCGGTCCGCGAGGTCACCCGCCGGATTGCCGGCGCCCATATGCCGGCGCACGGCCTCCGGTAGCCCAGCCCCGGCATCGCGCGGTAGCGTGGGGCGATGCGCCGAATCGCCGCGCTGATCGGTGGAATGCTGCTGCTGGGCGTGCCCGCGGCGACGGCGGCGCCGGTTGCGTTCACGTATACGGCGTCGACCCACGTCTTGCGCTACGGCGGCGCGGGCGCGACGGTGTCGGTAGCCATGCGGACGGGCGCCGCCCCCGAGACGGTGTCGCTGGGGCTGGAGCCGAGCAGCTGGCAGGACCGCGACATGTTCGGGTCGCCGCTGGCCACGAGCGATCAGCGCGTCACCGGGGCGGGCCGGATCACCAGCATGTTCGCGTCCAGCTGCTGCGACTTCGCGGCCGGGGTGAGCATCTGCCAGCGCGGCGGCCCGCCGGACGTGGGCGACGGCATCGACCTGGCGCTACCGGCCAACAGCACCACCCGCGTCTCCTACCGCGTTCGCCTGGCGGCGCCGCCGTGGCCGGCGCCGATCTTCCTCGGGGTGGTCGTCGGCGTTCCGGCCCAGGCCCCGAATCCCACCGAGATCGACCGCTACCAGCTCGGTCCGCAGCGCTTTATGGTCCGCGGGCCGACGGGCGTCCACATCAAGCTGACCGCGGGCGCCGGGGCGCGGCGCGAGCCCGGCTCCATGTATCCCGTCGTCGCGCCCCGTCGCTCGGTGGTGATCGCCGGAACGACGAATCCCCGGGTGGCGGGCGCGCGTCTTCAGCTCGGGTACGCCTCGACGACCAACGGTCAGCACGGAGCGATCGGGACCGTCACGACCGATTCTCGCGGCGCGTTCCGGATCAGCTGGCGCCCGCCGGCAACCGGGACCTTCACGATCACCTCGGCCTACCGGCACCCGGCGCGCGGACTACTCGCCGACGGGAACTGCGACCTGGCGCTGACCGTCGGCTGAGCGGGTCCTCAGAACAGCTGGTTCTCGCCGCCGAACACGTCGCTGACCGAGCCGTCGGTGAAGATCTGGCGGATCGAGTTCGTCAGCAGGTCGGCGCAGGAGAGCACGCGGACGGTGTCGGGCTTGCCGGCCCGGGCGGGGATCGTGTCGGTGACGACGATCTGCTCGAACCCGGCCGCCGAGAGGTTCTCCCAGGCGTTGCCGGAGAACACGCCGTGCGTGGCCGCCGCGTAGACGCGGCGGGCGCCGGCGTCGTGGACGGCCTCGGCGGCCGCCTTCAGCGTGCCGGCAGTGTCGATGATGTCGTCGACGATCACCGCCGTCTTGCCGGCGACGTCGCCGATGACGTAGTTGATCTCGGCGACCTGCTGCGCCGGGCGCTCCTTGTTGAGGATCGCCAGGTCGGCGCCGATCCGCGAAGCGAAGCGCTTGTTCAGCTTCACCCGGCCGGCGTCCGGGGCGACGACGACGAGATCCTCCAGGCCGAGGTCATCGAAGTACTGCGTGAGCATGAACAGCGCGGTCATGTGGTCGCACGGCTTCTGGAAGAAGCCCTGGATCTGCCCGGAGTGCAGGTCCATCGTGAGGATCCGGTCGATCCCGGCCGCCTCCAGCATCCGCGCCACCAGCCGTGAGGTGATCGGCTCACGCGGGGCCGACTTCTTGTCCTGGCGGGAGTAGCCGTACCACGGCGTCACCGCGATCACGCGGTGCGCGGAGCCGCCGACCGCGGCGTCGATCATCGCCATCAGCTCCATCACCGCATCGTTGGTGCCGAGCCCGGTGTTGTCGTTGGCGCAGGTCGGCTGGACGATGAACACGTCGGCGCCGCGTACCGACTCCTCGAAGCGGCAGTACACCTCGCCGTTGGAGAACGTCTTCAGCGTCATCGGGCTGAGCGACACGCCGAGCTTCTCGGCGATCCGCATCGCCAGCTCCGGGTTGGCGCGCCCGGTCACGAGCATCAACCGCTTGTCGTTCTCGCGGCGTAGAAGGCTCGGCACGGGAAGCTCCTCAAGCATCGGCGAAACGGGAGTGTAGGTGGCCCCCGGGACGGACGAGACCGGAGTCATCGCTTCGCCTGGTCGCCGTTCTCGGTGGCGGCGCGTTCGCGGAGGCGCTCGTCGTAGTGCTCGACGTTGCGCTGCGCCGAGCGGGCCACACCGGGCGAACCGGCCAGCGCGCCCGGCGGCACGTCCTGCCCGATCACCGACCCGGCGGCCGTGTAGGCGCCGTCGCCGATCGTGACCGGCGCCACCAGCGTGGTGTCGACGCTCGTCTTCACCCCGGAGCCGATCGTCGTGCGGTGCTTGCGCTGCCCGTCGTAGTTGGCCGTGATCGTGGCCGCGCCGAGGTTCGTCTTCTCGCCGATCGTGGCGTCGCCGATGTAGCTGAGGTGCGGGATCTTGCTCCCCTCGCCGAGCTCCGAGTTCTTCACCTCCACGAACGTGCCGACCTTGGAGCCGGCGCGCAGAATCGTGCCGGGCCGCAGGTACGCGAACGGCCCGACGCTGACCCGGTCCCCCACCTCGGCCTCGACGATGTAGGCGTGGAGCACCTTCGCGTCCTCGCCGACGGTGGCGCCGTGCAGCGTGCAGCCGGGGCCGATGACCGAGCCGGCGCCGATCGCGGTGAGGCCGTGCAGGCAGGTGAACGGCGCTATCTCGGCATCGGCGGCGATCTGTACATCGGCGTCGATCACGGTGCTGGCCGGGTCGACGATCGTCACCCCGGCGAGCATGTGTCGCACGTGGATCCGCTGCTGTGCCACCGCGCGGACGTCGGCCAGCGCGACCCGGTCGTTGATCCCGAGCGTCTCGTCGGGATCGTCGAGCTGGTGCGCGAGCACGGTGCGCTCGCGCGCCCGCAGGATCGGCAGCACGTCGGGCAGGTAGTGCTCGCCCTGGGCGTTGTCAGTCGAGACGTGCTCCAGCGCATCGAGCAGTGCGGCGCCCTCGAAGGCGAAGATCCCGGTGTTCACCTCCCGGATCAACAGCTCGTCGGGGGTCGCGTCGCCGCCGACCTTCGTCTCGACGACCCGCTCGACGGTCCCGTCGGGCGTGCGCACGACCCGCCCGTAGCCGCCCGGGTCCTGAAGCTCGGCGGTCAGCATCGTCGCCGCCGCGCCCTCGTGCTCGTGGTAGCTGACAAGCTCGGAGATCGTCTCGGGCCGGATCAACGGCACATCGCCGTTCAGCACGACGACCGTCGCATCGGGGTCGATGTGCGCGGCCGCCGCGCGCACGGCGTCGGCCGTCCCCCGCGCCTCGTGCTGGAGCGCGGTGACCACGTCGGCGCCCAGACCCGCTTTCTCCACCAGCTCACCGGCGGGCGCGTCGACGACGACGATCCTCGCCGCGTGCGCAGCCCGCGCGGCCGCGACCGGCCATGCCACCAGCGGCCGCCCGCATAGCTCGTGCAGCAGCTTCGGCGTCTTGGAGCGCATCCGCGTGCCCTGGCCGGCGGCCAGGATCACCACGACGGGACCGCTCACCGGTCATCCTCGCGGTGGCAGCGGGGAACTGACGTGACTCGCATTCCCACGGGCCTCAGATCGTAGGCGATCAGCGGACGGACGCGGCACTCCGCGCG
>DASZLC010000029.1:0-46710 GCA_035552615.1 Solirubrobacteraceae bacterium | reverse complement strand
ACCGTGCCCGGGCCGGCGCTGGCGCACAAGGCCTCAGACGAGGGTGTGATCGCCGTCGAGGACGCCGCCGGGCTGGCCACGCACCCGATCGAGTACATCGACATTCCACGCGCGACGTTCTGCCTGCCGAACGTGGCCAGCTTCGGACTGACCGAGGCGCAGGCCCGCGAGCAGGGCTACGACGTTACCGTCGGCAAGGTCCAGTACGGCGCCGTCGGTGCCGGCACCGTGTACGGGGACCGGACCGGTCTGGTGAAGATCGTGGGCGAGAAGAAGTACGGCGAGCTGCTCGGCGGTCACATCGTCGGCGCCAAGTCGACCGAGCTGATCCAGGAGCTGGTCAACGTGCGGGCGCTGGAGGGCGGATATCCCGAGATCGCGCGTCAGATCCACGGACACCCGACGATGTCCGAGGCCGTCATGGAGGCGGCGCGCGCCGCGGACGGCTGGCTGATCCACGGCTGAATCAGACGTGAGCTCGGACCAGCCGGCGTTCTACTACGACCTCGGCAACCCCGACTGCTACCTGGTGGCAGAGCGGATCATGGCGACGCTGCCGATCGTGCCCGAGTGGGAGCCGGTACTCGGCCCCGAGGTGGCGCCGCTCGGTGCCGTCGACCGGGAGCGGATCGCCGCGCGCGCCGACGAACTGGAGCTGCTGGCGCTGAAGTGGCCGACCGTCTGGCCCCCCGACACGACGTTCGCGACGCTGGCGGCGGCGTACGCCAAGCGGGTCGGGCGTGCCGTCGCCTTCTCGCTGGCCAGCTTCCGCCAGGTGTTCGCCGGTGGGCGGGATCTCGGCGACCGCAACACGGTGCTGCTGGCCGCCGCCGCCTGTGAGATGCACCCGACGGCGCTGCTGAAGGGAACCTCGCTGCGCTCGGTCACGGCCGCGCTGGCGCAGGCGAACGCGCGGGCGGTGGCGGCCGGTGTCTCGGTCCTGCCGGCGATCCAGGTCGGCCAGCACCTGTTCACCGGCGAATCGGCCCCCGAGCAGGCGGCGGTGGCGCTCGGAGGCGCGCGCTGAGGGCGAACCGCGCCTACCACCTGATCACCTCGCGGGTGGGCCCGGCCTTCCTGGCCGACGAGCACCGGCTCGACCGGATCGAGGTGGTCTCGATCGACGACGGAGAGGTCGTCCTGTTCTGGGACGTGCCGGTGAGGCTCGCCTCCCGGCTGTTGCGCCAGCTCCGCACCGATCTGGCCGTCCTGGACGCTGCGGAGTTCATCGACAAATGGCAGGGCGCGGACGATGCTTTTGACGAGTAGCGGGTATTTTCTGCCTGGTATGGCCGAAGTGCGTCCGAGACGCGTCGGAAACCCGCGCGGCAGGGGTACGTCGACGCCGACCGAGCCCGCCCGCTGGCAGGGCGCGGTGGCTCGCCGCAGCGCGGAGTCCCGCGCGACGGTTCCCGACATCGACTTCTCGGTGACCGTCGACGTCGAGGCGGTGCTGGCCATGGAGCGCGAGCTGGGATCCGGGCTGAGCGCCCTGTGGGTCCGCGCCTGTGCCGTGTCGCTGCGTGAGCACCCCGCGGCCAACGGCGCCTACCGCGACGGCCGCTTCGAGAGCTACGAGCGGGTGAACGTCGGGGTGGTGATCGCCGCCGGCGAGGCGTACGCGATCCCGACGGTGTTCGACGCCGACACGAAGACCGCCGCCGAGATCGGCGCCGAGCTGGCCGACCTCGACGCCCGGACGCGCGCCGGCGAGCTGCTGGCGCCCGAGCTGTCGGGAGCGACGTTCACGATGTCGGACGTCGGGGGGCTCGGCATCGAGCGCTCGACGCCGCTGGTGGTGCCGCCGCAGGCCGCCGCGGTGTCCACCGGTTCGGTTCGAGCGCAGCCCATTGTGCGAAACGGGGCTATCGTGCCGGGGCACGTGATGACGGTGACCCTGGCTTGCGACCATCGCATCCTGTACGGGGCCGCCGCGGCCGCGTTTCTGGTGACGATCAAAACCCGCCTTGAGGAGGCCAGGCTGTGAGCGATACGCCCGAGCAGACCGCTGAGAAGATCGCCGCGCGTGGTCGCGAGGCCTTGATCTCACGCCTGCGGCCGGCGTTCGAGGAGGCAGCCGCCGCTCACGCTGACGTCCTGAAGCTCGATCCCGAGCAGCTCGAGAGCATGATCCAACGCGCCGCCGACCGCGCTGACGGCCTCCAGTGGCGACGCGCACTGGCCGGTGTCGCCACCACGGAGATGGGCATCAGCCTCGGCGAGGCGCTCGGGCATCCGGCGGTCGTGCGCGCCCACGAGCTGCTGAACGCCCCGTCCTACGAGGACAGCCTGGCCGAGCTGAGCCCGGGCGGGGCGCGAGCCACCGCGGACAGGGGCGCGGTCGAGACCGAGCCAGAGCCGGAGGCCGAGACACCCGAGCCGGAGGGCGAGGCACCCGGGCCGGAGGGCGAGACACCCGAGCCGGAAGGCGAGGCACCTGAGCCGGAGGCCGAGACACCCGAGCCCCAGCCCGAGGCAGCGGCACCCGAGCCAGAGCCGGAGGCCGAGGCACCCGAGCCCGAGGCCGAGGCCGAGGCCGAGTCGAGCGACGACGGGTTCGAGGAGGACCAGGACGCCCGGCTGGCCGAGGAGGCAACCTCAGAGGAGGAGCCCGAGGAAGACGCCGAGGAGGCCGAGGACGAGCCCGACGAAGAGACCGAGGGCCACGAGGACGCCGAGGCGGAGCTCACCCCCGCCGGGTTGCCCGGGACGGGCGAGTACGACCTCGAGAGCTACGGCGAGTTCTACGACGACGAGGAGGCACTGCGGGTGACGGTGATCCACCTCGGGGGGATCGCCAATCTGGCCCCGGCCGAGGACGGCATCGAGCTGCTGATGTCCCACGACGGCCTCGACATCATTCGCGGCTCCAGCGACGTGCTGGGGCGCCTGGAGTGGGCACAGGTGAAGGCGCTGGAGGTCCCGCTCCCCCGCGGTCGGCGGCGGATGCGCAGGCCCGGCCCGACCCACCTCGTCATCCGTACCGCGCGCGGCGACGCCAGCTTCGAGGTTCCCGAGGTAAGTCCGGTGGAGCTTCGCCAGCACCTGGCGCCGGTGATCGCCGAGCACCTCCATCGCGGCTGAGTCCGACCAGCTGATCGCGGAGCTGCGGCCGCTCGTCGCCGACGAGCGCGTGCTGGCAGCGATTGGAGCTGTGCCACGCGAGCGGTTCGTGCTGCCCCGGGATCGGGAGCGGGCCTATGAGAACGTGGCCCTGCCGATCGCCGATGGGCAGACGATCTCGCAGCCGCTGGTGGTGGCGCGGATGCTGGAGCTCCTGAGGCTCGAACCGGGGGACCGCGTCCTGGACGTGGGAACCGGCTCGGGCTATCACGCGGCGCTGCTCTCGCGGCTCGCCCAGCGGGTGTGGTCGATCGAGCGGATCGCCGAGCTGAGCGCCGCGGCCGCGGCGACGCTGCGCGAACTGGGCATCACGAACGTCGGACTGGCCGTCGGCGACGGCACCCAGGGCCTGCCCGAGCACGCGCCCTACGACGCGATCAACGTCGCGGCGGCCGCCACCTCCGGGGTGCCGCGGGCGCTGCTGGCACAGCTGGCCGAAGGCGGGCGGTTGGTGGCGCCGATCGGGGGTGAGCGTCAGTACCTCGTCCACGTCGTGCGGACCGGCCAGCGATTCGTGGAGAGGCGGCTGGACCCGGTCAGGTTCGTTCCGCTGATCGGCGAACGCGAGCGATTCGGCGGCGGTGGCCCCCCTCACAGGCCAGGGAACTGAACGGCGACTGAATCCCCCGAGTTCAGGCGACGTGTGATCACGTCGACGGCGACGGGGCTGGAGTCGACGAGCACGAAGCGGCGCCCGAGCTCGCGGCAGACCGCGCCGAGCGTGCCCGAGCCGGCGAACGGGTCCAGGCACCAGCTCCCGGGACGCGAGGAGGCCGCCACGATGCGCCGCAGCACCCCCTCGGGCTTCTGCGTCGGGTAACCGGTCTTCTCCCGGCCGTTCGTGGGGACGATGGTGTGGAACCACACGTCGGTCGGCCGCTTGCCGCGCGCCGCCTTCTCGGGCCCGACCAGGCCGGGCGCCATGTACGGCTCGCGTTCGACCGCGTCGGCGTCGAAGTGGTGCGCGCCCGGGGTGCGGACGTAGACGAGGATCGTGTCGTGCTTAGCGGGCCAACGCCGCCGCGGCTTGGCCCCGTAGTCGTAGGCCCAGATCAGCTCGTTCAGGAAGGCGTCGCGGCCGAAGATCTCGTCGAGCAGCAGCTTGCAGTAGTGCGCCTCGCGGTAGTCGATGTGGAAGTACAGCGTGCCGTGCTCGTGCAGCAGCGCGCGCGCGGCGCGCAGGCGTGGCTCCAGGAAGCCGAGGTAGTCGGCGAACACGTCGTCGTAGCTGAGCGACTGCAGCAGCCGCGAGCTGTAACGGCGGCCGCCGAAGCCGACCCGGTCGCCGCCGGCCGAGCGCTCGACGGCGATCGTGTCGCGCCCCTGGGCGCGGCCGGTGTTGAACGGCGGATCCATGTAGATCAGGTCAAAGCCGCCGTCCGGCAGCGCACCGAGCACGCCGGCGTTGTCGCCGAGGATCACGAGGTCGTCGTCAAGCTCGAGCGGCTCCCCCGCCCTCTGGACTCTCATTTAGCCAAGCTTATGGGCCGCTTTGAGACGGCGCTCAGGCGACTCTCAGCGCGCGTACACGGGGAGACAGGCGCAAAAGCCGTAAAATCAGCGCCGTGATCTCGGAACGACTGGCGGACATGCGCAACTCGCCCCTGGCAGCACGAGTTACGCGGTACACGCTGGGGTCGGTCATCGCCCTCGCCACCAGCGTCGTCGTGTTCGCGGTGCTCTACTGGGCTGGGGAGCACGATACGACAATCGACTCGGTCGCCGCGTTCGCCGCGGGGGCGATCCCGAACTGGATCCTCAACCGCCGCTGGGCGTGGCAGATGAAGGGGCGGGTCAACCTCCCGCGCGAGATCTTCGGCTACGTCGTCGTGTCGATCGTTGCCCTGGTCGCGTCATCGGCCGGCACCGGCTGGACGCAGAACCACCTCGTCCCGAGCATCGCGCCCGGCCACGGGCTGCGGGTGTTCCTCGTCACCCTCTCCTACGTCGTCGTCCAGGCGATCCTGTTCGCGGCAAAGTTCGTCGTCTACGAGCACTGGGTGTTCGCCGGACGCAGCCGCGTCCGGGCCGCCCTGCGGTCCCGCCACCAGGTGTGGATCGCCGCGCGGGCGAACCGCACGCCGTAGCCGAGATTCCCGCCCTTCTTCGTGCCGGTCGCATGCCGGCCGCGATCGCGCATGGTCGTCGGCACCTCGGCCAGCTTGTAGCCGTGCAGGGCCGCGCTGATCTGGAGCTCCGAGGCCTGGTACTGCGGCTGCTGGAGCACCACCGCGGCCGTCACCTCGGCGCGCATCGCGCGCAGCCCGCAGGCCGGATCGGTGATGCGCTGGCGGGTGAGCACGGTCAGCAGCAGGCCGTAGACGATCACCCCGGCGTGGCGGAAGCGATCGGTGGTCAGCTCGGTCCCGAGCCGCCGCGAACCCGACACGAAGTCGGCGCGGCCGTCGAGGATCGGTGCGATCACGCGGCCGATCTCGGCCGGCTCGTACTGTCCGTCGGCGTCGATCGTGCAGACGATCTGGGCGCCGCGCGCCCGGGCCAGCCAGTATCCGAGCTTCAGCGCCGCGCCCTGGCCGCGGTTCACGGGCACGTCGCACACCAGCGCGCCGGCGCGGGCTGCCTCGGCGGCCGTGGCGTCCTTGGCGCCGTCGACGACGACGATCACCTCGGCCCCCAGCCCTCCCGCCTCGGTGGGGATCTCGCCGACGACCTCGGCGACGGTCGGCTCCTCGTTGAAGGCCGGGATGACGATCGCCAGCGGCGCGCCTTGACCGGGCGGGTTGGCGGCCAGGAACGCGGCGGCGGCGGCGCGCTCGCGGGGGTCGAGCCTGGCCAGCTCGCGCTCGAGCTCGAACGGCGGTGCGGGAGCAATGCTCACGACGGCGTCCCCTCCAGCGCGAGCTCGCGCCACTCTTCCCACACTCCGGCGACGCCGGTGGCGAAGTCGTAGCGCGGGCTCCAGCCCTGCGCGCGCGCCTGGGCCGGATCGACGATCACGGCGGGCATCTCGCCGGGCTTGGCCGGCCCGTGTCTCACCGGAACCTCGTGCCCGGTCGCGCGCCGGACCTCGTCGACAACCTCCAGCACCGAGAGGGAGTGACCGGCGCCGATCACCGTCGGCCCCTGCCAGCGCTCGTCGGTGAGCGCCAGCTGGGCGCCGGCGACGACGTCGTGGACGTGGACGTAGTCACGCACCTGGGTGCCGTCCCCGTAGATCTCAAAGGTCGTCCCGAGCCGGATGCCGCGCATCAGCCGCGCCACGATGCTGTCCTTGGCCTGCATCCCGGGACCGTAGACGTTCGTCAGGCGCAGGTAGGCGCAGCGCATGTCGTAGGAGTGGGTGTAGGCCCACATCAGCATCTCGCCGGCGGCCTTCGTCGCGCCGTACGGCGTCATCGGGCGCAGGCGCTGGCCCTCGGTGATCGTCGGCGCGTCCATCGGGCCGACGACGGCGTTCGTGGAGGCGAACACGAGCGCCCTGACGCCCGCCGCCTGCGCGTCGTGAAGCAGCCCCGCGGTGGCCGCGACGTTCGTGCGGTAGGTCAGCTCGGGCTGCTCCAGTGAGCGCAGCACGGACGTGAGCGCGGCAAGGTGCACGACGAAGTCGAACCCCCCGTGCAGCGCGGCGGCGCGCACCTCGGGATCGATCAGATCGCCCCGGACGACGTCGACGGCGGGATCGGGATGCGCCAGGAGGTCAACGACGCGAACCTCGGCCCCCGCGGCACTCAGCTCGCGGACGGCGTGTCGGCCGATGAAGCCTGAGCCGCCCGTCACGAGAACGCGGCTGCCGGCGAAGGCGCTCATAGATGTTTCATGCTCCACAAAGCCCTGATTCAGATTCGGATCTCCAGCGCTCCCGCCAGTGCGCGGCGGGCGGGCTGGCCGGGCGCGACACCCGAGCTGGAGGATCGACCGACCCGCAAGCGCGGGAGGATAGCCGACCCGATCATCAGGACATAGGCCGCCGAGCGCCGGACGTTACGCGGACCGGACGCTCGGTCGGACGTAAACTTCGAGTGCCTTGGAGAGCGGTCCACCACGCGGCGACCACGACTGGTGGACGCCGGAGCATCCCGAGGACGGCCTGTCGTGGGATGACTCGGACCCTGCTCGCGCCGCGCCGCGCCGGCGGGCTCGCGGTGGCCCCCGGCTCCGACGCGCGGTCGAGCGCCGGCGGCTGCTCGCGATCGGCGCCGCCGTTGTCGTGGTCGTGGTCGTGGCAGTGATCCTGATCAGCAGCGGTGGCACGACGATCCTCGGGCCGCCGCTGCCCGGGCTGAGGCACCCGGCGTCGACCGACGACCCGTTCGCCTACGTCGGCTCACGGGAGAGCGCGTTCGTCAGCCGCGCGGCCGCTGGGAACGCGCAAGTGCTGTTCACCGAGAGTCCGGGCGGCGCGATCGCCACCGCGGCGCGCGTGGCCGGCTTCCGATCGCTGATCGACGCGGCCGTCAAGGGGACTCGGATCGACCCGAACGTGCTGGAGGCGATGGTCTTCCTGGAGAGCGCCGGGCGACCCCAGGTGATCGCCGGCAACGACGCCGCCGACGCGGCCGGGCTGACGCAGATCCTGGCCGCCACCGGGCAGTCGCTGCTGGGCATGCACATCGACCTGGCGGCCAGCCGGCGGCTGACGGGGCAGATCGCGAACGCCCAGGACGCTGGGAACACCCGGCTGGTGAACCGGCTGGTGGCGCGTCGCGCCGCGGTCGACGACCGCTTCGTCCCGGCCAAGGCGCTGGCGGCGACCGTGCGCTACCTGGAGATCGCCGAGCGACGATTCGGTCGGTTCGACCTGGCCGTCGAGTCCTACCACATGGGGATCGGCAACCTGCAGCAGGTGCTCGACGACTACGACGGCGGCACTCCGGTCCCCTACGTGCGGGTCTACTTCGACACCTCGCCAACCCATCACGCCACCGCCTACAACCTGCTTCAGAGCTTCAGCGACAGCTCGGAGCTCTACTACTGGCGGGTGCTCGGGGCCGAGACGATCATGCACCTGTACCGGACCGACCGTGCCGCGCTGGAGCATCTGAACCAGCTCGAGACGTCGTTTGCATCGGACGCGCTCGTGCTCGTGCCGCCCGGCCGCGTGGCGCAGTTCGGTGGACCGGCGGCCCTGTCGGCCGCCTACCAGCGGCGCGAGCTGCTGCCGCTTCCGCGCAACGGCGCCGAGCTCGGGCTCGCCTACTCCGCCGAGATGGGCGCGCTGGCGCACGCGCTGAAGGTCCCGCGCTCCCTGTACTCCGGCCTGCGGCCGGCGGCGCTCGACATGCTGATCGAGCTCGTCGCGCGGATCCGCGCGATCTCCGGCGTGAAGACAACGTTGACGGTCGCGAGCACCGTCGCCGACGCCCGCTACGACGCCCGGCTGGGCGTGAACGACCCGCCGGCGCTGACCGGGTACACGTTCCAGATCGAGCGCCGCTATCCGACCGAGGCCGTCGCCGTCGCCTTCCAGTCGCTGCTCGACCGGCTCCAGTCGCTGAACCTGATCGCCTGGATCAGGGGCACGAGCACGATCGAGATCACGGTCGCGCCCGACGCCGACCGGGTGCTCTCGCACGGTGTCTGAGCCGGACCTATAGGGTGGGCCGATGACCGACGCGATTCGCACCCCCGACACGATCCTGGAGGGACTGCCGGACTTCCCCTTCACGCCGAGCTACCGCCAATGGGACGGGCTGCGCCTCGCCCACATCGACGTCGGCGACGGGCCCCCGGTGATCTTCTTCCACGGCGAGCCGACGTGGTCCTTCTTGTGGCGCAAAGTGATCCCGCCGGTGCGCGACGCCGGTTTTCGCTGCATCGCGCCGGACATGCCAGGGTTCGGGCGCTCCGACAAGCCGACCGACCTCGCCTGGTACAGCTACGACCGCCACACCACGGCGATGGCGGCGCTGTTAGAGGACCTCGATGTACGCGACGCGACGGTCGTCGTGCACGACTGGGGCGGGCCCGTCGGGCTGCGGCTGGCCGCCGAGCACCCGGAGCGGATCGCCCGGATGGTGATCCTCGACACCGGTCTGTTCACCGGACATCAGAAGATGACCGACGCGTGGACGGCGTTCAGGAACTTCGTCGAGCGAACCGAGGACCTGCCGGTCGGCTTCCTCGTCCAGGGCGCCTGCAAGCAGCCGCCGCCACCCGAGGTGATCGCCGCCTACGACGCCCCGTACCCCTCCCCCGAGGCGAAGGCGGGGGCGCGGGCCTTCCCGCTGATGATCCCGCTGTCCCCCGACGCGCCGGGCGCCGAGGCCGGCGGGCGCGTGCTGGAGGCGCTGCGCGGCGACGAGCGACCGAAGCTGATGCTGTGGGCCGACTCTGATCCGGTGCTCCCGTTGGAAACGGGCCGGCGCTTCGCCTCGGCGATCGGCGGCCAGATCGACCACGTGATCGCCGAGGCCAGCCACTTCCTTCAGGAGGACGCGGGCGAGGAGATCGGCGGGCTGATCGCCAGCTGGCTGAGGAGCTAAACCGGCTGAGTCTCGCGCGGCTCGGGCTCGACCTCCGCCTCGGCCGCCGCGACCGACTCGACCATCCTGGCCTCGTACGCGGCGCGGGCCTGATGGTCCGGATTGGCGAGCACCTGATCGCCCTTCAGCAACCGCGCGATCGCCTCGTTGGCCCGGCGGGGGAACAGTCCCTGGAGCCGGAACAGCCGCCCGACCGACTTCGGCACGAACACGTCGAAGTACGGGAACTGCAGCGCCTGCACGATCAGCTTGGCGACGTCCTCGGGCTCGACGGTCTTGAAGGCGCGCGTCTGCGGCAGCCCCGACCCAAGCTCGGTGTTCACCACGACGGGCATGACGACGCTCACCTCGATGTCGGTGCCGTGCACCTCGGCGCGGATCGCCTCGCTGAGTCCGACAACAGCGTGCTTGGTGGCGCAGTACGTGGCACCGCCGGGGAAGCCGGCCTTGCCGGCCGAGGAGGCGATGTTCACGAGATGACCGCGCCCGCGCGGCAGGAACCGCTCCAGCGCCAGCTTCGAGCCGAAGATGACGCCGTGCAGGTTGATGTCGACCAGCCGCTTGGCGGCCGCGTCGGTCTCCTGCACGAACGGGCCGATCGGCATGATCCCCGCGTTGTTGATGAGGACGTCAAGTGGTCCGAGGCGATTCTCGACCTCCGTCAGGAAGGCGTCAAAGCTGGTTCGGCTGGTGACGTCGAGCGGGAGCCCGATCGTGCCGGCGCCGAGCTCCTCGGCGGTCCGTTCGGCCAGCTGGGCCTCGATGTCGCCGATCGCGACGCGAGCGCCCTGGGTGATGAGTGCTGCTGCGGTGGCGCGGCCGATGCCGCGGGCGCCGCCCGTGATCGCCACGACCTGACCGGCCAGCGAACGTGGGACTTTCGCCATGTCTTGCGTCCTCCTCGATATAAGGTCTCCAGCTGGCGGCGTTCCGGCCGCTAATCACTACGTTACACCGCTGTAGCCGCGGCGGGCGTGCGTCAGGAGCCGCCGGCGAGAGCGACCACGTGTCGCATCAGGCCGAGCGCCGCCTTCACGCCACCGGAGACGTCGGCCACGATCGGGTGAGCGACGAGACCGGGCGCCGCGCGGAGGATCGTCGCGGTGCTCAGCAGCGGCGGCGAGACCGGCGACACCGGTGGCTTCGCCGCGCCCGCCCCGTTCGTCGCAGGCGCGGCCGAGACGGACGTCGGTGACGATGTCGTGGTGCGACGGGCTGCGCGCACAGCGCCGCTCCGGGCCCGGGACGGCGCCCGCCCCGAGGCCGAGACGAGCGGGGCCGAGGCCGCGCTGTGGCGCGCGGCGCGCGGACCGCCGACGGAGGCCAGGCGCACGGACGCGCCCGTCGGGACCACCGACCGCGCCGGCCGCGCCGCGACGGACGCGATCCGCGGGGCGACAACCGCGCGGTGGGCGGGGCGGGGCGGGGCCTGATCGACGGCCGCCGTGACGATCGTCCCGGCGCCACCGGCCAGCAGCGCCGCCGCCACGGCCTTGACCAGTACGCCCTTCAGCGCCGAGTAGGCGGGCGTGGCGCCGCCCCACAGCGGCGATTCCTCCAACGCGAAGGCCGGCAGCAGGGCGACCGACAAACGCCCGCGCCGCCGCTCACCGAGCTGGCTGCGGAACTCGCGGCAGGCCGTGCAGCCGCCCAGATGACGGCGGAGGTTGGCGCGCCTGAGCGTGCCGCCATGGGCGGTGCGCAACAGCTCGCGGATCTCCGCACACGCCGTCTCGCGCGCCGCGCGGCTGGCCTGAAGTGACTCACGGGCCTGGAAGACGAGCGCCTTCACCTTCTCCCTGGGGACACCGATCTGCTCGGCGATCTCCTGGTGACTGAGCGCGTCGAACTCGGCCAGCACGAGCGCGCGGGACTGGTCGGCCGGGAGGTCGCGGAGGTCGCGGAGGAGGTCGCGGAGCTCCTGGCGGCGCTGGACTTCGGCGGCGGGCCCGTCGGCGACGGCGTGCTCCACCTCGGCCCACGGCCGCTCGCGGCGGGCGCGCAGCACCGACAGGCAGCGGTTGCGGGCGATCGTGAACAGCCAGGGGCGAAGCAGGATCGCCTTCTCGGAGGAGATCAGGTCGTTGTACGCGGCCAGGAAGGCATGCTGGACAACGTCCTCGGCCTCGGCGTGGTCCCCCAGCAGCTGGCGGCAGAACGACAGCAGCGGGCGGTGATGCCGGTCGTACACCGCGTCGAAGGCGGACGGCACACCCTGGCGCACCAGGGCCACCAGCCGGGCATCGCTGGCCAGCCTCAGGAATCGTGTGGACGCGAAAGCCGAGCCCCCGAGCGGCGCCGCGTCAGGCACCGAACTCGCTTCCATTGCCAAGCACTGTATGCGAGAAGGGCCGGGTTGTGCAACGCCCGTGTCGCGGGCTCAGCGCGGCTCGGGCGGCCCCGGCGGGGTGACGATGTCGCGACCGGTGGGCTGCAGCTCCTCGTCGAGCTCGAGCTGCCAGAAGTACCGCGTGAAGGTCACCCCGGGACGAAAGGCCCCGACGTGCGGGGCGATCTCCTCGCCGCGCGCCATCCGCACGATCAGCTCCGGGTACGTGCGGCCGGGCAAAGCCGCATACATCGGTGCCGGGAAGGCGCCGCCGAAACGCGTGTTCACGTCGGTGATCCCGAGCCCGATCTCGGCGTCGCGGAACACCTGCACGGTGCACGGCCCACGGACCTGGAGCGCCTCGACGACGCGCGCCCCCAGCTCGATCAGCTCGGCATCGGCGATCACGGTGCCCTTGATCGACTCGCCCCCGCGCGACTCGATCATCGTCCGGGGGATCGCATTCAGGCAACGGCCGTGCTGATCGGAGAGGCAGTCGATCGAGAACTCCGGGCCGTCCATGTGACGCTGGATCATCGTCGGCTCCTCGACGTAGCCGACGAAGAACGCGGCGGCGGCGGCGTCCTTGGCGAAGTGGATCGAGCGGGCGCCAGAGCCCTGGCGGGGCTTCACCATCACCGGAAACGACGGGACCGGTTGGCCGGGCAAGACGGTCGGCGGCGAGGGCAGCCCGAGGCGCTGCAGCAGCAGGTGGGCCTCGTACTTGTCGAACGTCGCGCGCGCGATCTCGGGCGGGGGGAGCAGCGCCGGCAGGCGGTTCTCGACGCGGGCCTGGGCCAGCACTTCCAGGTCGAGGTCGGTGAGCGGCACGACGACGCCGACGCCGTGCTCGGCGCACAGCTCCTGCAGCGCCGGGACGTACGCGGGGTCGTCGATCCGCGGAACGGCGGCGCGGTGATGCGCCGCGTACTGCGCCGGCGCGAGCGGGTTGGGGTCGGCGGCGACGACGACGGCGTGCTGGGCGAAGGCCGCGACGATGTCGTAGCGCTTGCCGACGCCGGTCAGCAGGACGGCGGGGTTGCTCAGTTCGGCGGCTGCCATCCGCCTCGCTCTCCCTTGTAGAGACCGTTGCCGTTCAGCACCAGGCCCCCCGTGCGCGCGATGATCCGTAAATCGAGCGCCAGCGAGCGGTGCTCGACGTACCACAGGTCGAGCTCGATCCGCTCGGGCCACGGCAGCGAGGCGCGGCCGTTGATCTGGGCCCATCCGGTGAGTCCCGGCTTCACGGCCAGCCGCCCGCGCTGACGCTCGGTGTACTGCGCCACCTGCACCGGCACCGTCGGACGGGGACCGACGATCGACATGTCGCCGCGCACGACGTTCCAGAGGTTGGGCAGCTCGTCAAGCGAGAACCGTCGCAGCAGTGCCCCGACGCGGGTGATCCGATCGTCGCCCTGCTGGATGGCCAGGCCGGCTCCGGTGAACTCGGCCCCGCGCACCATCGTCCGGAGCTTGCAGATCGAGAACTCGGCCCCGTTCTTGCCGACCCGGGTCTGCGTGTAGACGGGGTGGCCGGGGGACTCGAGCCGGATTGCCAGCGCCAGCACGGCGACGAGCGGTGCGGTGATCAGCGAGCCGATCAGCCCGAAGGTGAAGTCGAGGACGCGGGTCATCGGGTCCCTTCGGCGGGCTCCCAGCCGGGGTGCGTGCCCGCGCTCAGCCAATCCCACAGCCCGGCGGCCAGCGACGCGGTGGTCAGCACGTAGTAGCGGGCGATCAGGAAGGCGCGGACGCGGATCACCGGCGCCAGCACGGCGGCGAGCAGGATCGCCAGCTGGATCGCGGCGGCGGTCGCGTACACCCACCCCTGGCCGATCAGGACGAGGCTCGTCACCAGCGCGATCACGTGCAGAAACGGCGACGCGTACCGGAGCACCCGGTGCGAGAAGATCATCAGTGCGTACAGGGGGTCGTAGCCACGCGGCGAGAGCATCCCGCCGCGCAGGACGATCGGCCAGCCGTGGCTCATCATCCGCCGCTTGCGCGCGAACTCGCCCTCGATCGACGGGACCATCTTCTCGGTGGCGCGCGCCGCCGGCACATAGACGGCGCGCCATCCGCGCTTCACCAGGTTGAACGGGAGCGACAGGTCGTGGCCCATGATCGGATCCACGACCAGGTACGCCTCGCGACGGGTGGCGTAGATCGCACCGTTGCCGCCGGTCACGGAGCGAACCCGCGACTCCATCGATCGCAGCGCCATCTCGTAGCGCCAGTACAGGCCCTCCTGGTTGGTGCCGCTCTCGTTCACGAAGCTGACCTGGCCGCAGGCGTAGCCGACCGCCGCGTCGGCGAACGCGCCGACCAGCTCGCGAAGCGCGCCGGGTTCCCAGGTGACGTTGGCATCGCCGAAGGCCATGACCTCGCCGACGGCCTGTTCGACGGCCTGGTCCTGGGCGCGGATCTTGCCGCCGCGGGGCAACTCGAGCACGAGGTCCGCGCCCGCCGCACGCGCCCGGCTCGCGGTCGCGTCGGGAGACCCGTCGCAGGCGACGATCACCTCCATCAACGCCCGCGGGTAATCGAGCGCGCGCAGGTTCGCCACCCGCGCCTCGATCACGCGCTCCTCGGCGTACGCGGCGACGATCACCGAGACGGTCGGCAGCGCGGTGCCCGGCGCGGCGGCCGGCGGCTGTGGGGTCCGCCTCACCGCGGCCAGCGCCGCGAGCAGCAGCGCGTAGCCGAACTGCGCATAGATGAGCAGGCCGGCAGCCCACCAGAAGATGATCGCGAGCGCGGCCACGGCCGCGGATTGTGCACCACCGCGGGCAACACCACCTTGACAACCGGCCCCCTCCCGTGGGTACTGTATGGGTCGGCTTCCGCCAGCTTCGTCCGACTGACAGGAGGGCCAGCCGATGGATCAGCAGCAGATCGACCGGATTCGCAACCCGAGATTCCCGTTGACGCGACGCGGTTACGAGCCGCGCGAGGTCGACAACTTCATGCTCGGGCTCGCGGAGTGGCTGGAGAACGGCGGGGTCGACGACGCGGGCTCATACGCGGTCACGCGCCGGCTGGAGCGCGCCGGCGAGACGACCGCGCGGCTGCTCGCCGCGGCGCAGGCCGAGGCCGACCAGATCCTCAAGGAGGCCCACGGCGAGGCGCGCCAGAAGCTGCAGGAGGCCGACGCCGCCGCGCGCAAGAAGCTCGAGCAGACGCAGGCCAAGGCGCAGGCGATGGTCGACGAGGCGACGAACACGCGTGACGCTATCGACGGCACGATCACCCAGCTGCGCGACGTGCAGCAGCGGGTAATGGCGGAGATCGACCGCCTGCGCGAGATGCTCGGCACGGCAGTGGAGGCGACGCCGCCGGCTGGCCGCCGCGTGGCCCAGCTGCCCGTCGCCGGCAAGAGCTCGCCTTAGGGGAGCAGCGAGCGGTACAGCGCGATCGTGTCGGCCCCGGCGCGATCCCACGAGTAGGGGCCGGCGGCGGCGGTTGTGGCGGCGGCCGACATCCGTGCTCGCAGTGCGCCGTCGCCGAGCAGCTCTCTCAGCGCGACGGCCAGCGCGGTGGCGTCGCCAGGCGGCACGAGGCTCACCGCTCCGGTGCTCCGCAGCTCCGAGAAGCCGCCGATCTCGCTGACCACGACGGGCTTGCCGAAGGCCAGCGCGGCGGCGATGACACCCGACATGTCGAAGCGCTCGGTCCTGGCGTACGGGAGCACGATCAGATCGGCGCCGCGAAACAGCGCTGGCAGCTCCTCGTCGGCGACGAACCGGGGCACGAACCGCACGGTCTCGGTGGCCAGCGCCCGCAGCGGCGCCAGGTCCATCATCGGCCGCCCGACCACCCAGAGCTCGGCCTCCGCGTCGAGGACGCGCCAGGCGCGCAGCAGCGTGTCCAACCCCTTGTACGGGCGCAGCAGCCCGAAGAACAGCGCAACGGGACGCTCCGCACCGGCCAGCTCGGGCGGCAGTGGCGCGGGCGCCGGCAGCCGCGTGAGGTGCTCGAACGCGCCGTGGCGGATCACGTGCACCTTGTCCGGATCGATCCCCAGACCGTCGACGAGCCGGGCGCGCCCGTACTCGGAGTGGGCGATGACCGCGTCGACGGCGCGCAGCAGCCGCCGCTGGGCGGCCGCCTGGCCGGGCCGCGGCTCTCGGGGCAGCAGATCGTGGGCGGTGAGGACGGTCGGGCGGGGCGGCAGCAGCGCGCCGTCGAGCCACGGCACGTCGAGCCATTGGAAGTGCACGACGTCGGCGGAGCGCGCGGCCCGGCGCAGGGCGAGCATGTCGGGGACGTGCTCCGCCAGCTTCGTCGCCCGGCGCAGCGCCGAGCCGGGCACACCGCGCGCGTGGCGGTAGAAGCGCTCGGTGAGGCGATAGCCGTCAGGCGCTGCGGTGGCGCCGTAGGCGAAGCGGCTCGTGACAAGCTCGACGTCGGCCCCTCCGCGCGCCAGCGCCGAGCACAGCGCGTGGTCGTAGGGCGGCGTGAAGGCCGAGGGATCGACCACCTGGACGCGCATCACGAGATCGTGTGGAGCTCGTGGCGGGCGCCGCTCAGCGCGGCCAGACGCGCTGCCACGGCGCGCGATCCGTCGCCGCCGAGGCCGTGCACGCGCGCGCCCGGATCGTGGCGCAGCCGTGCCACGGCGGGAGCGAGCGCGGCCAGCGTCGGGCCGCCTCCGCGCTGCAGGCGGTCCCGCGCGCTGCGCACCGGATGGCGCGCTACGAGCCGGCCGGCGGCGAGCACGCGCGCCGCCAGGCCGTCGTCCTCGCGGTAGTCGATCGGCAGCCCGTCCGCCTCCGGGGCGATCCGCTCGGGCCGGGCGGCCGCCTCGACGCGCGCGCGGTCCAGCGACGTGGCGAACTCCACCAGCGGATCGCCGAGCTCCGGGAACCGATCGGCGACGAGCACGACCTCGGCCGGCGCTCCGGCGGGCGCGGCGGGTCGGTTCGAGAGCAGCAGCCCGGCGAGCTCCTCGCCGGCCAGGATCGCGTCGAGCGCGAGGAAGCTGGCGCGCTCGGAGCGCGAGCGCGGGGGGGCGGTGAAGACCGCCGGCGGGCGGGCGGGAGCGGCAACACTCCCGTGGGCGCCGCGTCGCGCGGCACGGCGCAGGCCCCGGGCGAGCGCCGGCTCGGGGGCGAAGCCGGGGTAGCGGCGGCCCAGCCAGGCCCGGCCGGCGGCATAGCCACGCCACTGACGGCGCAGCTCGCCGACCGTGGCGCGATAGCGGTGCTCGACGTGCGCGGCGGCGCGGAGCTCCAGGCGCCAGCCGGACTGCTGCAGGCGCCAGCTGAAGTCCGTGTCCTCGGCGGCGCGTAGACCCTCGTAGAAGCCGCCGAGCTGCTCGAGCGCCGCGCGGCGGACGAGCAGGTTCGCGGCCGCGGCGCGCGGCAGGTAGCGGTGGGCGAGATGCGCTCGCTGGGACAGGAACGAGCGGGCGGCGCCATAGCGCTCGGCCACCGACATCGCCCCGCCGACGCCCGCGGCGGGAACGACCTCACCGGCCAGCGCCCCGACATCGTCGCCCGGCGGATCGAGGAAGAAGCGGTCGAGCAGGTCGGGCGGAGCGATGCAGTCGGCGTCGAGGAACAGGATCCAGTCGCCGCGGGCTTGGCGCGCACCGGTGTTGCGGGCGTGCGCGGGGGAGCGCTCGCCGGCGGCATCGACCACCTGCACCCCGGGTGGCGGCGTCACGCCTGCCGCGATCCCCGCGTTGTCGGCCAGGATTCGCTGATCGCCGGGCTGAACGCGCAGCGCCGCCAGGGTATGCAGCGCCGCGCGCGCGGCGGCGAGATCCCCGGCGAACGGCATCACCACGCTGATGGTGGGGCGCGCGCTCACGTCGCCTCGGCGGTGCGGCGCAGGCGCCGCAGCAGGGCCCGCGCCTGGGCCAGCTCCTGCGCGTGGGCGAACCCCGTCAGGTACAGGATCGCCGGCAGCGCCAGGAACACGGCCGCGCGCGATAAGAGGCCGACCGCTCCGTGCGTCGGCAGCAGCAGCTCGCCGCCCACGGCCAGACCGCCACAGACGAGCACGATCTGCGCGAGCCGTCGCCACTCGAACTCGACGCGGAACAGCCCGCGGGTAAGGAAGTACATGAGCGACAGCATCGCGACGTACGCGCCGCACAGGGCGATTCCCGCGCCCTCGATCCCGAGCGATGGCACGAGCAGGACGAGCAGCACCACGTTGACCGCGAGCCCGGCGAGCGAGGCGGCGACGTTGCGCGTCGTCACCTTGGCACGACCGGCGATGGCCAAGAACACCACCCACAGCCCGTACATCGCCCAGCCGAGCGACACCCACGCGAGCGCCCGGTTGGCGCCGTGGTAGCGGGAGTAGTCGGTCAGCACCCGCAGGACCCAGCGGCCGAGCAGCGCGCTGCCGGCGACGATCCACGCCGCGATCACGACGTAGTAGGTGGTGACGAGCCCGTACAGCCGCGCGGCGATGGCGTCGTCCCGTACCGAGTACGCCAGCGGCGGCCAGGCGTACTGGAAAGCGCGCACCATCAGCGCGATCGCGCCGGCGAACTTCAGCGCGATGGCGTACAGCCCCGCGGCGCCCAGGCTGCGCTGATGGACGATGTACTGACGGTCGAGCAGGCTCAGCCCGTAGGCCGACGCCTCGGCGGGCACCGTTGGCAACCCGAAGCGCAGCAGCACGCCGTAGCGCTCGGCGCCCGCACCAGGGCCGAGCAGGCGGTGGCGCATCGTCCACCAGACCGCGAGCAGGATCACGACCGTGGCCCCGTAGTTGGCCAGCATCAGGCCGTTGGCGCCCATGTGCGCGCCGACGACGAGCACGATCGAGGCCACAATCGTGAGCACGGCGTTGCTGACCGAGGCGGTGGCGTAGGCGCGGAGGCGCTCCTCCACGCGCAGCAGGCCGTAGGCGAGCTCGAGGTTGGTGAACGACCACAGCCCGAGCACGGCGATCAGGAATCCCTCGGTGTCGCGCCGGCTCAGCACCAGCTTCGAGAGCGGGCCGGCGAAGACGATCAGCGGGATCACCACCACCGTGGTGGTGGTGAGCAGGAAGCCGACGGCGCGTCGCGCCAGCGCGTCACGGCGCGCCTCGTCCGCGGCGGCGAAGTGGTAGCGCAGGAACGCTTCGATCATTCCGAGGCGAACAAGAATCGACACGAAGATCACCGCCGTGGCAAAGATCTCGACCGTGCCGTACGCGGTCGGCTCCAGGTAGTGCGTGTACACGGGGAGCAGCAGCACCCCCATCACCTTCGAGACGACGTCGGCGAGCTGGTATGCGGCCAGCGAGCTGATCAGCCGCTTGAAATATCCGGCCATGTTCAGCTGCCGAGCAGCCGCCACGCGCGGGAGAGGACCGCCCGCAGGCCGGGGTCGCGGCCTGCAGCGGCGCCGAAGTCCGGCAGGCCAACATCGATCACGGCGCCGCGCCCGAGGGGGAAGCCGGTGATGGCCGGCTCCTGGGCGCTGATCCCGGCGATCGACGCGGCAGCGCCGGCCGGCGGTTGGATCGTCTCGAAGGTGCGCAGCCCGGTGAAGTCGTTCGAGCTGGTCGTGAACAGCCCGAGCGGGTCCGACCCGTACGGGAACATCGGTAGACGGTTGTCGTTGGCCACGGCGCCGATCCGGGCGCCGAAGGCATCGGTGCCCGCCGGCGGGCTCGGGTCGCGGGCCTCCCCCCCGCTCACGGTCACCGTGCTGCGCAGCGAACCGGTGCCGAGCGACAGCACGTGGCCGCCGCCCGCCACGAACGTCCGCAGCGCCGTACGAAGCGCCACCGGCAGCCACTGCTCGCCACCGGCGAGAACGACGCCTCGATGGCGTGCCAGCAGCGCCGAGGGATCGCTCAGCAACGCGAGGTCGGTCGTCAGGTCGTAGTGGAATCCGGCCCGGGCCAGGTCGGCGAGCAGGTCGGCCTCGTCGGCGAAGCCGGCGGGGAGGCCGTTCGCCAGCGGACGGTCGAGCGCGATCGGTCCGCCCGCCGAGAGCGTGTCCGGCAGCCCGTCGCCGTCGTCGTCGACGGGGTTCAGGCCCTGCCAGGTGAGCGCCGGCACCACGACGAGGACCACCCGGCGCGTGGCGCCGGCCGGCGCCGAGGCGACGAGCGGGACGACCGTGCGGTCACCGTCGGACCGGATCGCCAGCTCGTAGAGCCCGGGTCCGCCCGGCGGAAGCGGCACGCTCAGGCTGACGCTGGTGCCGCTGCCACGCGCCAGCACGCGCGTGGCGGCGCCGGCGCGGCGCAGAGCCCAGCGGTATGGGTGCTGGCGCGAGTCGACCAGCACGGTGGCGCTGCTGCCGGCGGGGACGGGCGTGTTCGGGACCTCGGCGGCGAGGTAGCGGACGGTCACCCCGGCGCCGGGCGTCGTGCCGGGGACGGGGGGATCCTCGGCCGGGAAGGTACCGACGTTGCACGCTGCGTCGATTGCCTGCAGGCCGATCAGGTAGGTGCCGGCCGGGGCCGGACGACCGCGGATCAGGCCGTTCCAGACCGCGGTGTGGCCCCGTGCGCTGACGGCGAAGCTGAACACGAGCTTCGGGGCGCCCGGCAGGTCGGTCCGGTAGACGAGCGCGTCGGCGTATCTGGCGCCGGCCCCGGCGGAGTAGTGGATGAGCGCCTTGTGGGGCGAGGCGCCGGTCGTCCCGGGCGAGATCAGGGCCGGCCCGGCGCTCGCCGCCTTGGCCGGCTCGCCGATCGCCGTCACGCCCGTCACGCGCGGGCGCGGCGGCGTCGTGATGATCCGAACCGGGCCGATCTGGACGGTGCGGTCCTGGCCGAGCAGCACCACCTTGTAGTAGTAGACGCCGTCGGGGGCGAGCTGACCGCTCGCGTCCTTGCCGTGCCACGTGAAGGCGCCCGGCGGGTTGCGCACGTACGTCCGCTTGAAATCGTAGTTCGACTTCAGCGTGCGGATGATGTCGTTTGAGGTGTCGACGATGTACACGGCGACGTGGCCGGTCTGGTGCTGCAGGTAGAAGGTCGTGAACGTCTTGCGGTAGTCGACCGGCATCGAAACCTGGTGGGTCTGCTTGGGCGGATGGGTCCAGCAGATCTTCGGCTCGTCGATGCCGTGCACGCCGTACACCGGGTCGAACGCGACCGGCAGCGGGGCCGGGCTGCCCTGCAACAGCGGCGTCGCGACCTTCAAGTGCTGCGCGATGAAGAACGCCGCCACGGTGGCGATCACGAGCGCCGAGAACGCGGCGGCCGGCAGCTTCCTCATACCTCGACCAGACCGGTGTTGGGGACGTCGTACTCGTGGAAGGCGTCGAGCCCGCGGGGGTCACTACGGCACAGCACGGCCCGGATCGAGCCGCGGTGGCAGACGACCAGCGCCGGCAGGGGCCCGGCGGCACGGATGTCGTGCAGCGCGGCGGCGACCCGGTCGGAGTGCTCCTGGAGCGACTCCCCGCCGGGAAAGCGGAAGCCCGCGCCGGCACGCAGCCACGCGGCGTAGCCCGCCGGGTCATCGCGCGCGATGTCGATGAACAGCCGGCCCTCCCACGCGCCGCGGTTGCCCTCGCGCAGGCGCGGGTCTGGATGCGGCTCCAGCCCGATGCGGGCACCGACGATCGCCGCCGTCTCCGCCGCGCGGCTCAGGTCCGAGCACCACAGCGACGCGATGTCCATCCCGGCGACGCGCTCGGCGAGCTCGTGCGCCTGGCGGCGGCCGGTCGCGTTCAGCGGGGTATCGCTGAACCCCTGTGCCCTGATCGGTTCGAGATTGTCGTCCGTCTGGCCGTGGCGCGCCAGCAGCAGCCCGCCACTGGGCTGGTGGCTCATTCCTCGGCGCGCTGTCCCGGGGGCTCGCCCGCTCCCGCGGTGTCCGACCGCAGGCCCAGCCGGATCGTCTCGAGTGCGAGCACGTCCTCGGGCGAGATGTTCCCGAGGTTCACCTCCGCGCCGAAGCGGCGCACGAACCACACCTGCTGATCCTTGCGCGGCGCCTCGAACAGGATCTTGTCGACGCTCACCCCGTGCGCGATCTCGTCGATCAGGCCCATCCGGACCTCGCCGTCATGGCGGAAGATGCCGACGTTGCCGCTCTCACGCGCCTCGGCGATCACCTTCCAGGCGCCGGCGGCCAGCTCCTTCTCGATCAGCTCGACCCACTTGTACGGCGCCATGATCCGCGTGTCGTCCTTGGACCCGACCTCGGACAGGACGGTGAACTCGTCCTTGCACCGCTCGATCAGCTCGAGCTTGTGCTCGTGGGCAATCGTGATCGTGCCGTCCGAGATCTCGATGTGGGCGATCTGCAGCTCGCGCAGCCACTCCAGCAGCCGCTCCAGCCGCCCCTGGGCGATTGCCAGCTCGGTGAGCGTGCCGCCGAGCACGACGGGGATCCCGTGCTCGCGGTAGCAGGCCAGCTTGTCGTGGAGGTTGGCGGTGACGAGGGCCGTCCCCCAGCCGAGCTTGACCAGGTCGACAGCGTCGCCGGTGACCTCCAGCAGGCCCTCGACGTCTGCCACCGACAGGCCGCGATCGAGCACATGGGTGATGCCCTGCTGGCGAGGTTTAGTGCTCCGCACCGGGAGTTCAAGCAAGTCGTGCATGTGAGGCGCCTCGAGGCTAGGGGGTGGTACCGGTGCCGGTCGTCGTCCCAACCGCGCCCGTGCTGGTGACGGCTCCCGCGCCCGACGATGCGGGGGTGCTCGCCGGCGTGCTGGCCGCGCCGGTGGCCGTACCCGACAGGTCAGCGCCAACCGTGACGACCACGCCGGTCGGCGGACACGTCGCCGTGGACGGGCAGGCGAGGCTCTGGGTGCTCGCGTCGATCGGCGTCACCGCGGCGGCGGGGACGCCCAGCTTCTGGGCCACGGCCAGAGCGGCGAGCCGGTTGGCGTTGCCAGGCAGGTACTGCACCGTGGTCGTCGAGTGCGTCTGATCGGCGGCGTTGCCGATGTAGCCGTGCTTGAAGTGGACCACGGTCAGCCGCTGGGAGATGTCGTTGGCCAGGTGGTACGTCGCGGTCCCGTTCAGGACGGCGACGGTGACATTGGCCGGATCGACCGCCGCGGTGCCCTTATGGTGCCCGCGGCGCGTGCTGGTCGGGGCGTTCGTCGTCCGGGCCGGGGCGGTCCTCGGGGTGCCGCTGGAACCACCGGTCAGCGCCAGCAGCCCGACGACGATTCCGACCACGACGATCAGGCCACCGATCCCGTAGAGCACCGTGCGGCCGACCGAGCGCGGCGGCTCGTCGAACGACTCCAGCCCCGATCCGCCGGGGCGCCGGCCTGGGGGCGGCGCGGCGGCTCCAGGCCGGATCTGCACCCGCGGCGGGACGCCGGGCGGCGGAGCCAGGGGATCGCCGGCGCGCGGCGCCGAGGTGCCGTTGGCGCCCCCCGCGGCGGTGGCCGGGGCGGGCGCGCCGTCGACGTCGAACGGAGCGGGAGCGGGCGGTGGCGGGGCGACGGCGACCCCGCCGGCAGACTCGTCGATGGGGATCAGCCTCGTGGCTGCGGTCAGCGCCGGCGCGCCGACCCCCGCCGGGGCGATCCGCAGCGGCTGGGCGACAGGCGGGCGGGCGGGGGCCGCTCCGACTGGCGCTCCGACCGGCGCGGCGACCGGCTCCGGCACGCCGGCTGGGCGCGAGGGAGCGGGCACCTGGCGCAACTGCTGCGCGGGCTGGGCCTGGGCGGGTGGCGGCTGGGCGGCGGCGGCCTGCGCGCGCAGCACCTGCATGAGCCGTCCCTCCAACTGGCGCATCCGCTCGGCCGCTTCGACCGCCTGCTCGCGGAGCGTCGCCGTCTCGCGCATCTGCGCGAAGAACAGCAGCACGAGGATGGCCAAGCCGATGATCGCGGCGAATCCGGCCTTAGCTCCCACCGAGTTGATGAAGTGGGTGACGGAGAGGGCAAACGGAACAGTCACGGTGACTTGCGGCCCAGTCTACGTGGCGATCCGGGCGTCTGGCCCGTCGCGGTCGGGGAGATCGGTTTCAAGCATGGTTTCACGGGTGTAGGCGAGCCGCGCGACGTGGGCGGCGAGCCCGGCCGCGTCGCCCTCCAGCGCGAGCAGGTTGATCTGCGAGAACGTGTCCTCGACCCACGCCGGGTCGAGCGGATCGCGGTCGGCCCGCAAGATCTTCTGGGCCTTCGTCGGCTGCAGGCGCTCGTAGGGGTTGAACAGGTCCTCGTTGAACTTCTCGCCGGGGCGGGCGCCGACGATCTCGATCGCGATGTCGCGGCCGGGCTCGAACCCCGACAGGCGGATCATCGTGTCGGCCAGGTCGACGATCTTCACCGGCTCGCCCATGTCGAGCACGAACAGCTGCCCGCTGGCCTCGGCCAACGAGCCCGAGCGGATGATCAGCTGCACGGCCTCGGGGATCGTCATGAAGAAGCGCTGCATCCGCTCGTCGGTCACGGTCACCGGACCGCCGGCGGCGATCTGGCGGCGGAAGATCGGCACCACCGAGCCCGATGAGCCGAGCACGTTGCCGAACCGCACGGTCGCGTATGTCGTGCCCGGGTACTTCTCGGCGGCGGCCTCGACGGCCCACTCGGCCAGCGCCTTCGAGGCGCCCATCACGGTGGCCGGCTTCACCGCCTTGTCGGTCGACACCAGCACGAACGTCTCGACCCCGTGCTGGCCGGCGATCTTCGCCACCAGGCGGGTGGCCAGCGAGTTGTTGCGCACCGCCTCGACGGGATTCAGCTCCATCATCGTCACGTGCTTGTAGGCGGCGGCGTGGAAGACGATCGCCGGTCGGTGCTCGGCGAACACCTCCCGCATTCGCTCCTCCTCCTTGCAGTCGGCCAGCACCGGCACGGCGCTGTTGAAGTGCCGCTCCTCCTGCAGCTCGCGGAGGATCTCGAACAGGTTGTCCTCGGCGTGATCGAGCAGCACCAGCTTGCGCGGCCCGACACGCGCGATCTGACGGCACAGCTCGCCCCCGATCGAGCCGCCGGCGCCGGTGACCAGCACCGTCTCGCCGGCCAGGTAGGCGCCGACGCGATCGAGCTCCATCAGCACGGGCTCGCGACCGAGCATGTCCTCGACGCCGACGGCGCGCAGCTGGCGGGTGATCTGGAGCGTGCCCGACCCGTCGCGCAGCAGCTCGAACACGGTCGGCATCGTCCGCACCGGGATGCCGCGCTCGCGGCAGGCGGTGACGACGCGGGCGCGCAGCGTGCCGGGGGCCGAGGGGATCGCGATCACGACCTCCTCGGGCTCGGCCTCGTCGAGCACGCGGGTCAGATCCTCGGTCGAGGTCGTGCCCAGCACCTTCAACCCGAACTCGTCCTTGCTGCCGAGCTTGCGCGGGTCGTCGTCGACGAACCCGACCGGGCGCAGGCGCAGGTCGCGGTTGCGGATCAGCTCCTTGACGACGAGTCGGCCGCCCTCGCCGCCGCCGACGATCAGCACGTCGCGCGCGCCCTTCGTGCCGCGAAGGCTCCGCACACGGCCCTCGACGACGAGTTGGACGGCGAAGCGGGCGCCGATCAGCAGCAGCAGCGCCAGCAGGAAGAACAGCGCGATCACGCTGGCCGGCAGGGTGATCGGGTGGGTGGCGAGATGTACCACCTGATGGGTCGTGACCCGCTCGCGAACCCCGTCGATGCGCTTGAAATGGTGGGCGACGACCACTCGCGACGACGCGCTCTGCACCGGATGCCACAGCGCGATCCCGCCGACGATCACCAGCGTGGCCACCACGGCGCCCTTGACCACCGCCTCGTAATCGCGCTGGCCGACGTACGTCCACAGTCGCTGATACATGCCGAACGCGGCCAGCACGACGAGCGTGACGATCACGACCTCGACGATGGTCTTGTCGAGCACGTGCTTGTACGGGGCATAGGCGGCCGCCTCCGATCCGTCG
Source organism: Solirubrobacteraceae bacterium (assembly GCA_035552615.1). GTDB lineage: Bacteria > Actinomycetota > Thermoleophilia > Solirubrobacterales > Solirubrobacteraceae > Palsa-465. The sequence goes on along the minus strand of DASZLC010000029.1, from coordinate 21,026 downwards.
AACCTCAGACGGAAGGCGAGGTAGTAAGCGAGCGCGACCAAGACGCCGTCCACCACGAGCTGCGGGAGCGAGTGGCGGTGAACGGGAAAGGCCGCGGATCTGATCCGCCGGCGCATGCGGCAGCGATTCTAAACGGGCGCGGCCTAAGGGACCCTAAGCGCGCGTTAGGTCGTTGCAGCTACTTCTTGTGCTTCTTGGGCAGCGGCGGGACCGTCGGCGGGACGGTGTTGGGCACGATCTCGCCGCCGGGATGCCGCCCGGTGAAGATGTACAGGACCCGCATTTTCGCGTCGCACGTCGCCGCCGTCGCTGCCTTGGGATGCCACTCGTACGCCGACCACCCGTTCGGCAGCGGCGTGATCAGCACCGTCGGGTAGGCCTTGTGGAGCTCGACGTTGGCGCGGTAGCCGATGTTGCCGGTGTTCAGATGGACGAGCCAGCCGAACACGCTGACGTACTCGACGTTCAGCACGGGCTTCCCACACGCGCTGATGCCCTTCAGATTGCCGAGCTCGTGCACGAAGCCGGCCAGCCGGCTGATCTCGGTCGTCCGCGCGCGCTCGCCGCTCATCTCCTTGTGCTCGGCGCGCAGACGAGCGACCGCGCCCGGGGCGATGAAGCCGACGACCCCCGCCGCGACGATCAGCCCGGCGACCCACGGGATCTTGAAGAACCGCGGGATCTCGTTCAGCAGCCAGCCGAAGCCGATCGCCGCGATCACGATCGATACGGCGGCCGGCTCGAACATGTAGCGCGGCACGCCGGGCAGCCCCTTCAACGAGAACGCGATCTCGACCAGTACCCACAGCACGACGTTCGCGAACAGCACGAGGATCAACGTGTTGCGGCCGTCGGGGTCGGGGTCGCGGCGACGCAGGCGGAACGCCGCCCACGCCGTCCCGATCCCGGCGCACAGCCACACCGGCCACTGGTTCAGGAACTTGAAGCGGCTGAGCGTGCCGATGATCTTGTTCGAGTGCAGCTCTCGGGGGGAGTTGGCGGCGAGATCGCCGGCCAGCAGCGGCTTGTGGTTCGTGATCTCGGGGATCCCGAACCACATGACGAGAATGATCATCAGGCAGCCGAACAGGAACCAGAACATGTCGCGGTCCTGGCGCAGGCACCACAGCGAGTACAGGAACAGCGCCGGCCACGCCTCGGGCCGGCCGAGCGATGCCAGCGTCAGCGCCGCGACCGCCCAGCGGCGGCGGCCGATCAGATGCATGTCGATTGCCGCCAGCACGCACGAGACGAGCGGCGGGTCCGACTGCGAGCTGAGGATGTAGTGGATGTAGCTGTAGTGGGTGCTGTCGTAGATCACGAGCAGCATCGCGCCGGCGAACACGGCCGCGGCGATCGCCGCCCAGCGGCGGGTGCCGTGCTCGTCGACGACGCGGAAGGCGATCCGCCCGGCGAAGATGCAACCGGCCAGCGACATCACCACGACCGTCGTCATCCACAGCCATAGCTGGAAGTGGCCGAACAGCGCGTACGGCACGGTGAACAGCAGCGGCATCGGCTTCCACGACGGCGCCCCGCCGAGGTTCAGCGACCCGTGCAGGGTCTGGTAACCCCAGATCATCCAGCCGTACGGGTCATACCCGGGCCGGCCGCCCGACCACCGCACGATCCCGGCCGAGAGGGCGATCAGCGCGATCGCGACGATCCACCACACGTAGCGGCGCAGGAACGAGCGCGGCGTTGCTGGACTCGCCGGCGCGACGTTGGCGCTTGACTGTGGTTCGGTGAGCATCGGATCTTGAGAATCGGGAAGGGGCTCCGGGTGGGCACGGCTGGAGCCCCCGACCCTCCGGGGAACCGGCGAGAGGCTACATCACATAACCCGCCACACGGCGGTGGTCACGGTACCGATTGACAGCTAAACGTGGTTAAACGTCGCGACCGGCGGCCGGGGTGGTCAGCAGCGCCGTGAACACCGCGGGGTCGCGGCGGATCCGCTCAGCGTTTCCGGGGGGGCGCTTGTGGACCTGCAGCTGCTCGGGATTCTCCAGACGCGCCAGCCGGCCCTCGGCCAGCAGACGCTCGTCGACCGCCCCAAGACGGCCCTCGAACACGGTGAACACGGGCGTGCCGAGCGCCACCGCCTCCCGGTTCATCGTCCCGCCCGCCGAGACGACGATGTCGGCGTAGGCGATCAGCGACTGCGCGTCGATCGCCCGGTCCGGCACGATGAACCCGCCGGCGCGCTGCAGCTCGGCGCGCTGCTCGGGGGTGCGCGGCAGCACCACGGCCTGCTCGCCCCGCAGCCGCTCCAGCAGCCGCGCGAACAGATCGTTCTCGAAGCGGTGATACAGCGACACGTCGGGGGCGGTGCGGACGACGGCGATCGGGGAGGCGGCGTCGAGGCCGAGCTCGTCCAGCACCGCCGGATCGGGCTCGAAGTCGGCGAGGTAGTACTCCTCCTTCAGCCCGGCGTACGGGTGCAGCTTCCCGCGCGCGCCGTAGCGGTACAGGCGCTCGGGCGGGATCGCGTCGGGCACGACGACCGCCTGAGCCAGGCGGCAGTTCACCGTGTGCTGAACGGCTGCCCACTCGTAGTCGAACGTCGTCGAGCACGGGATCCGCAGCAGCCGTGCCGCAACGGTGATGTCGTTGGAGCCGTGACCGATGGCCAGGTCGAAGCGTCGCCCACGGGCCCAGCGCGCCAGCGCCAGGGACCGGTCGCCGAGCCCACGCGCCTTGCCGACCAGCGACCCTCCGCGATGCCGTCCGATCGCCGTGTGCTCGATCCCGAACCGGTCACACAGGTCGAGCGTCTGGGCGAAATCGCGCGCCGTGACCTCCACTTCGTGGCCACGGCGTTTCAGCACGTCGATCACCGGACGCAGCACCAGCACGTGCGGCGAGTTCGTGAAATCCAGCCAAACTCTCATCGTGCGCCAGGCTATCCCGCCGCTACGCTACGCCGCTCGTGCTGCTCGCCGCCTCCGCCACCGACGCGCTCGTCACCGTTGCGACGCACATCATCCGTGACCTCGGGCTGGGCGGCGTCGCGCTCCTGACCGGCTCCTCCGCGGTGATCGTCGTGCCGGGGACCGAGCCGACGATGCTGTTCGCCGGCTTCAACGTCTACCAGCATCACTTGACGCTGCTCGGGATCATCTGCTTCGGCCTGCTCGGCGACCTGGTCGGTGCCTCGATCGCCTACGCCATCGGCTACTACGGCTCCGACGCGCTGGAGCAGCACGGCGGCAAGATCCACATGGGTCCGGAGCGCCTGGCGATCGCGCATCGCTGGTTCGAGCGCTACGGCACGCCGGTGGTGGTTGTCTCGCGCTGCCTGCCGTTGATCCGCGCCGTGTTCCCGTACGCCGCCGGCGTCGCGCGGATGCCCTATCTGCGCTTCCTGCCCCTCGCCCTGCTCGGCTCGATCCCATGGATTGTCGGGCTCGGGGTGCTCGGCCGCGCCGTCGGCAGCAACTGGCCGAGCTGGCGGACGCACCTCCAGTACGTCGACTACGCGTTCGTCGTGCTGCTCCTCGGCGCGATCGCATACGTCCTCTTGCGGCGGCGCAACCGCAGCGGCGGAGGCCCGGTGGACGGACAGGGTGTCGCCGCCTAGTGCGGCGTTCGAAGCGCGCCCTCCCGCTGTCCGAGGCCATCGCGCTCGGCGTCCTGCACGGTCCCGCCGAGCTGCTGCCGATCTCCTCATCCGGTCACACCGAGCTGGTGCCGTGGCTGTTTGGCTGGGACTACTGTGAGCTCGACCCCGAGCTCCGGAAGTCCTACGAGGTGGCGCTCCACGCCGGCACCGCGGCCGCCCTGCTGATCACCCTGCGAGCCGAGGTCGACGAGGCGCTCGGCAGCATGAGCGTCAGGCGGATCGTCCAGCTGCTGCTGTCGTTCATCCCGCCGGCGGTGGTCGGGTACACGCTGGAGCGGCCGATCGAACGGCGGCTCGGCACGGCTGGGTCGATCGCCGGCGGGCTGATCGCCGGCTCGCTGGCGATGCTGTGGGCCGACCGCTCGCCCCAGCTCCGCGCCCACGAGGAGGCCGGATACGCCGACGCGCTGTGGCTCGGCGTCGCCCAGGCGTGCGCCCTGATCCCCGGTGTCTCGCGCAACGGCGCGACGCTCGTCGCCGCGCGGCGACGCGGCTTCCGGCGCGAGGACGCCAACCGCCTCTCCCGCCACAGCGCGCTGCCGGTGATCGCCGGCGCAACGGTGTTGAAGGGCATCCGGATGCGTCGCCGCGGCCTGCCGCCGGGGATGGCCCTCCCCTTCGCCGCGGGCGCCACGGCCTCATTTGCCTCCACCCTCGGCTCCACCTGGCTGATCTCCCAGGTCGAACGCGACCGCTCACTGGCGCCCTACGCCGTCTACCGGTTAGTCCTCGCCGCGGCCACCCTGCGCCGCCTGCGCCACGCGAACGTTGGTGATGCAGTTTCCGTCGAATAGCGGCGGCTTCTTCGCCGTCGGGGGCGCGGGCGCGGGAAGGCCTGGTGGTGCAGTTCCTGGCGAATACCGCCACCTTCTGCGCAGTCAACAGCTCGACCACGACAAGTCCGGCTCACTCGGAAACTGCGGTGGTCAACCCGAACCGTCGGGCGCGGGGACGGCGGCGTGGCCCCCGCGGGCGTCCTACCCACCTGTACGTTTCCGCCGCTATCCGGCGGAAACGTGCAAACGTCACCCTCAAGCGCACTCGCAGCACACGCGCCTGGGACGGGAGCTGGAGTGCGGGTCTGCCGTCCGCGCTCACGCGCCCCCTTACGCCTCCTTACCGAAAACTCATCGAAACAACGCCTCCGTGCCGCAAAATAGGCTGTAGCGAATGAGCACCCTGCTCGGAACGACGCTAAATGGCCGCTATCGGCTGGAAGCCCGGATCGGCGCGGGGGGGATGTCGACGGTGTATCGCGCCCTCGACGAGACGCTGCAGCGCCAGGTGGCGATCAAGCTGATGAACCGCGAGGTGGCCAGCGACTCCGATCAGCTGGAGCGCTTCCGCCGCGAGGCTCGCGCCGTCGCCCAGCTGAGTCACCCCCATGTCGTCGGCGTGATCGACGCCGGCGAGGACGAGAGTCGGCCGTACATCGTGTTCGAGTACGTCGAGGGCGAGACGCTGAAGGAGCGGATCCGCCGCCTCGGGCGGCTGCCGATCGCCGAGGCGGTGGCCTACGCGATCGAGATCGCCCGCGCGCTCGGGGCCGCCCATGCGCGCCACATCGTCCACCGCGACGTGAAGCCCCAGAACGTGCTGATCGACGAGGAGGGGTCGGCCAAGGTCACGGACTTCGGGATCGCCCGGACGCTCGACGAGGAGGGGCTGACCGCCGACGGGCGGGTGCTCGGCACGACCGACTACGTCTCGCCCGAACAGGCGCTGGGGCAGCACGTGACCGGTCAGTCGGACCTGTATTCGCTGGGGATCGTGCTGTGGGAGATGCTGACCGGCGAAGTGCCGTTCAAGGGTGATAACCAGATCGCCGTCGCGATGAAGCACGTGCGCGAGGCGCTGCCCGACGTCCAGACCAAGCGCCCCGAGGTGTCGGCCGCGCTGGCCGCCGTGATCGATAACGCCACCGCCAAGCACCAGAACGACCGCTACGCCGACGACGCCGAGTTCGTCTCCGACCTGGAGGATGTGCTGGCGATCGAGACGGCGCGCGCCGGCAGCGCCACCGGCGAGGTGACGAGCGTGCTGCGGACGCTGCCGCTCCGCAAGCAGCGCCGGATCCCGTTCGGCGTCCGTCATCGCAGCGCCGCCGTGATCGGCCTGGTCGTGCTGCTGTTCGCCGGAGGGGCGATCGCGGGCCTGTTGCTGAGCCGCACGCACAGCGGCACCGGCCACCCGTCGACGCCACCGCCGAGCAAGAAGCTCGTGTCCGTGCCGGTGTCGGGCGCCAGTGGCTACAACCCGCTGAACACGCCGAGGAACGAGGCACCGAACGCCGGGCTGGCGATCGACAACGATCCCACCACCTACTGGGAGACCCAGCGCTATGACAACGACAACCTGAACAAGGCCGGCACCGGCCTGTACCTGAACGCATCACCGGGCACGTCCGCGGCCGATCTTCGGATCATCACCGGCACGCCGGGATTCACCGCAACGATTTATGCGTCGAACGCGGCGCCGAACTTCGTCTGGCCGAACACGCAGTGGAAGCAGGTCGCCAGCGCGCGCACGATCGCCGCCACGACGACGATCCCGCTCACCTCCGGCCAGACCAAATACAACTACTTCCTGGTGTGGATCACGAAGCTCGGGGACAACGCGAGCGTCGAGCTGAACGAGGTGACGCTCTACAGCTACAAGACCGTCACCAGCACGACCGCGAAGGCCTGACCGATCAGAAGCTGTGCGCTCGCTGGCGCACGTGGCGTTCGACGGCCAGCCGCACGAGCCGGTCGAGCAGCTCCGGGTAGGGAATCCCGCTGGCTGCGAACAGCGCCCCAAACACGCTCGTGGCGGTGAACCCGGGCAGCGTGTTCAGCTCGTTGACGAGCACGCGGTCGCCGTCGACGAAGAAGTCGACCCGGGCCAGGCCGGAGCAGCCGGAGCGCACGAATACGTCGACGGCCAGCCGGCGAACGAGCTCGCGGGTCGCGTCCGGGATCCGCGCGGGCACGATCAGCCGCATCCCCCCTGGCGTGTACTTCGCCTTGTAGTCGTACCAGGCGCCCTCACCGGCGGCGAGCAGAATCTCGCCTGGCTGGGAGGCGATCGGGTCCTCGTTGCCGAGCACCGAGCACTCGACCTCGAGCCCGGCGGCGGCCGCCTCGACGATCGCCAGCGGATCGTGCTCGAAGGCCGCGCGGAGCGCCGGCTCCAGCTCCTCGGCGGCGGCCACGCGGGCGATCCCGACCGAGGACCCGAGCCGCGCCGGCTTCACGAACACCGGCAGACCGAGCGGCGCCAGCGCGGCCAGCGCCGCCGACGGGTCGGCCTTTAGCTCCTCGGCGCTCACCCCGCGGTAATCGACCTGCGGAATCCCGGCGTGGGCCATCAGATCCTTGAACAGGACCTTGTCCATGCAGACCGCCGAGGCAAGCACGCCCGCGCCGACGTACGGCACGTCGAGGCACTCCAGCAGCCCCTGGACCGTCCCGTCCTCGCCAAACGGCCCGTGCAGCACCGGGAAGACGGCGTCGGCGCCGTCGAGACCCCGCCCCGGCGTCACGGTCAGCTCGCGCCCTCCCGAGCGCCACACGCCGTCGCGCCCGATCTCCACGCGGCTCACGGCGTGCCCGGCCTCGCGCAGCCCATCGACGACCGACGCCGCCGAGGCCAGCGAGACTTCGTGCTCGGAGGACCGCCCACCGCCGAGCACGGTGACGCGCAGCCCGTTCAAAGCAGGCTCTTCGGCGTAGTTGTCGTGCTGCTGGTGGTCGGTGTCGTCGACGTCGTCGGCGTGGTCGGTGTCGTCGACGTGGTCGGCGTGGTCGGTGTCGTCGTCGGGGTCGTCGTCTGCTTGAAGACGCCGATCACGATCGTCACCGTCGAGCCCTTCTTGGCCATGCCGGACCCCGGCGTCTGGGAGATGACGATGCCGTCCTCGTTCTGCGCGGTCACCGTCTGCTTCTGCGCGCTCACCTTGAAGCCGGCGGCGCGTAACGTGCTCCTGGCCGCCGCGCCCGTGTCGCCGACCACGCTCGGAACATTCGCCGTGGTCGGCGCGGCCGCGATGACGAGGCTGACCGCCGACCCGTAGGCCACCTTCTGCTGCGCGTTGGGGCTCTGGGAGACGACCTGGCCGACGCTGACCGTGCTCGAGCTTTGGGTGCTGGTGTTGACCGTGAAGCCGGCGGCGCTCAGCTGCGACTTCGCGGCCGCCTCGGAGTCCCCGATCACGTACGGCACGGCGACCTGCTGCTTGCCGGAGGACACCATCAGCGTGACCCCCGTGCCGGAGGCGACCTCGGTGCCGCGGCCGGGATTCGTGCCGATCACCTGGCCGGCGGCGAACGTCGAGGAGCTCTCCTTCTGGATCTGGGTGACTCTCAGCCCCTGCTTTCGGAGTCGCCTCACGGCCCGCGCCTCGGTGAAGCCGTCGACCGCGGGCACGGGCACGTTGCCCGGTCCGCTGGAGACGGTGAGGGTGACCGTGGAGCCCGAATCCGCCTTGTAGCCGGCCAGCGGGAACTGAACCACCACCGTTCCCGACTTGCTCACGTCCGCACGCGACTGGATCAGGACCCGGAAGCCGTCGCCCTGAAGCGTCGCCTGAGCATTGGCCTCGGTCTGATTGACAACGCTGGGGACGGTGACCTTCGTCGGCCGGGTCAGCAGGTACGCGGCAACCCCGCCGCCGATCAGCAGCAGCAGCACGAGCAGCGCGGCGATCCACGGCCAGGCACGGCGCCCGGGGCGGCCGTTGGATCCACCGCGGCCGTCGTCGCCGGGCGCGATCGGCCCGGCCACGGGCCAGGCGGCCTCGTAGGGCCGGAACGACTGCGTCGAGGGCACCGGCAGCGGCGCCGGTGGGAGCGGCGCCAGCCCGGCCTCCGGCGGGATCGCGCTGAGCGCCGCCATGCTGGCCGTCTGCTGGCCGCGCTCGCGGGAGACGATCGCCTCCTTCACCCGCTCCAGCACGGTGATGAACTGGTCGGCGTCGGTAGGGCGATCCTCGGGGTTCTTGTTCAACGCCCACAGCACGACCTGCTCGAGCTCGGGCGGGATGTCGGGGTTGTAGTGGCTCGGCGGGGTCGGGGCCTCGGAGACGTGCTTCAGCGCGATCGTCACCGCCGAGTCGGCGTCAAACGGCACGCGGCCGGTCAGCAGTTCGTAGAGCACGATCCCGACGGAGTACAGGTCGGAGGTGGCGCCCACGGCGAGGCCCTGCGCCTGCTCGGGGCTGAGATACTGCGACGTGCCCATGATCGAGCCGGTCTCGGTCATGTCCGAGGCGCCGGCGCGCGCGATGCCGAAGTCGGTGACCTTGGCGTGGCCGCTGTCGTCGACGATCACGTTGTGCGGCTTCAGGTCTCGGTGGATGACGCCGCGCCGGTGGGCGAAGCGGGCGGCGCGGAGGATCTGCTGGGTGAGGTCGATGGCTCGGATCGGGTCGAGCGGCGCCTCCTGGCGGATCAGCTGCTTCAGCGAGCGCCCTGGCAGGTACTCCATCGCGATGTAGTAGGTGTCGTCGTACTCGCCACGGTCGTAGACGCTGACGACGTTCGGGTGCTGCAGCCCGGCGGCGGCCTGCGCCTCGCGGCGGAAGCGCTCGACGAAGTCGGGGTCCTCCGCGAAGCGCTGGTGCAGGAGCTTCACCGCGACCTTGCGCCCGAGCTGCTGGTCCTCGGCCAGGAACACGTCGGCCATGCCACCGGCGCCGAGGCGCGAGAGCACCTTGTAGCGCCCGTCGATCACGTCCCCCGTGTTGATCCCCGACATCGTCTACTTACCCTCCGCCAGCAAGGTTTGCATGACATCACGCGCAATTGGCGCAGCGACCGTCGCGCCGTATCCGCCCTGAGTCTGCTGCACGGTCACCGCCACCGCCACCTGCGGGTTGTTGACTGGCGCGAAGCCGACGAACCACGGCTCGGTGAGATTCTGGCCGAGGTGACCGATCGACGCCGTGCCGGTCTTGCCGGCGACGCTGATGTTGCCGAGCTGCGCCGGCTGGCCGGTCCCCTCCTCCACCACTTTCAGCATCATCTGCGTGAGGTTGGCGGCGGTCGCGGGCTTCATCACCGTGCTGTACACCGTCGGCGTGATCGTCTTCACGGTCTGCCCGGTGGGGTCGACGACCTTGGCGGTGAGGTGCGGGGCCATCAGCTTGCCGCCGTTGGCCACGGTGGCGACGACCTCGGCCATCTGCAGCGGGGTCACGAGCAGCCCGCCCTGGCCGATGCCGATCCGCCCGATGTCCTCCTGGTTCGAGCCGGCCCGCAGGAACTTGCCCGTGAACGAGCGCACGTTGCTCGCCCGCAGCTGCGACGGCGGCAGGTCGATCGGCGGCTTTGCGTAGAAGCCGAAGCGCTTCATGTACTCCGTCATGGTGGGGATGCCGACGCTCTCGGCGACCTGGGCGAAGACAGTATTCACCGAGTTGATGAGGGCGTCGGTCAGCGTGATCAACCCGTACTGCTCGTTCGCGTCGTTGGACAGTGGGACGCCGGACACGGTGATCGGCGACTTGCCGTCGATCATCGAGTTCGGTGTGTACTTGCCGCTGTCGAGCGCGGCCGTGGCGGTGACGATCTTGAAGGTCGAGCCGGGTGGGTCGTAGGCCTGGGTGGCGTAGTTGAACTGCGATCCGCCGGCGGTCGGAGCGTTGTCGTTGTAGGTCGGGTTGGCGTACAGGGCGAGCACGGCGCCCGTCTTCGGGTTCAACGCCACGACGGCCCCTTGACGGCCGGCCAGGTCGGCGCGCGCCACCTGCTGGGCCTTCGGGTCGAGGGTCGTGTACACGTCGTCGCCGACGCGCGTGCCCGCCACCTGGCCGAAGACACTGTCGAGGCCCTGGTTGAGGCCACGCAGGTCGGAGTCGTCCGACTGCTCCAGCCCCGCCTGTTCGCCGTTCAGCACGTCGGAGTACCCGACCGTCTGCGAGAACAGCGAGCCCTTCGGGTAGGTCCGCTTCCACGTCCCACCACCCGCGGGCACGGACTTGGCCAGCACCTCCCCGTTGTCGGCGAGGATGCGCCCGCGCTTGATCTTCAGATCATCGGCCAGCGTGCGCTTGTTCAGCGGGTTGGCGTTCAGCGAGCTGGCGTCGAACACCGTCCACCGCGACGTCCACCCGATCAGCAGCGCGAACATGATCACGATCACGCCGAACAGCTTGGCGATCGGCCCGTTCACGGGACTGGCCTCCGGGCGCGATCGGAGACGAGCAGCAGCAACGCCACGAGCACGAAGTTGGCGACGATCGACGAGCCCCCGTAGGAGATGAAGGGGAGCGTCACGCCGGTCAGCGGGATCACTCGGGTGACACCGCCGACGATCACGAACACCTGCACCGCGATCATCGCGCTGAGCCCGGCGGCGAGCAGGGTCGAGAACGAGTCGCGTGACATCACCGCCGCCTTGAAGCCGCGGGCGATCAGCATCAGGTAGGTGAGGAGCACCGCGGCGGCACCGAACAGCCCCAGCTCGTCGGTGATCACCGCGTAGATCATGTCGGTGTCGGGGGCGGGGAGCAGATAGGCGGCGGGATGCGAGCCGGGGAAGACCAGCGTCGAGTTGCCGAAGCCCTGACCGAACAGGCCGCCGGCCGCCTGGGCGAACAGCGAATTGGCCAGCTGGAAGCTGTTGGCGCCGGTCTTGGCGTTATAGATCGCCGCGTTCAGCGGATGCTCCCACTCGATCACGCGATCGTGGATATGAGCGACGTGCGTGCCGACGTACCAGGCCCCGAGCGCGAAGGCCAGCAGCCCGACGACGACGAACGACAGTCGACCGGTCGCCACGTACAGCACGGCCAGCAGCGCGCCGTAGAACATCAGTGACGAGCCGATGTCGTGCAGCAGCAGCATCGTCACCATCGCGATCCCCCAGATCACGACCACCGGTCCGAAGTGCTTGATCGGGGGGAAGGTGATGCCAAGCACACGGCGCGCGCCCATCACCATCACCTGGCGGGTGTCGCGCAGGTAGCTGGCGAGGAAGATGACGAGCCCGACCTTGGCGAACTCCTGCGGCTGGAAGCCGGAGATCCCGGGGAAGTGGATGGCGAGGTAGGCGCCGTTGACCTGCACGCCGATCCCCGGCACGCGCGGCAACACCAGCAGCACGAGCGAGACGGTCACGATCACGTAGCGGTAGCGCTCCAGCTTGCGGTAGTCGCGGAAGACCACGATCGTGGCCGCGAACAGGACCAGCCCGATCACGAAATACGAGGCCTGCGAGCGCGCCTCGTTGGGAGCGATCCGGTAGACCATCACGATCCCGAAGGTGGCCAGCGCCGCCACCAACGGGAAGATGTAGGGGTCGGCGTTCGGCAGCGTGAAGCGAATGAATAGATGTCCGACGAAGCACAGCCCGAGGAAGATCGCGCCGTAGGTGAGCGACACGTTCGTCAGGTGGTTCTCACGCTGGACGAACACGGCGGCGAACCCGGCCGTCAGCATCAGCGACGCGGGGACGAGCGCCAGCAGCTCCTTGTTCCGCGGGCTCATTTCGTGATGTCGCCCAGCTCGAGCTGCATCGCGAGCTTCGTCGCCGCCCCTTGCGAGATGAGATGGTGGTTGAGGACCGTCGAACGGCGGTCCTGCGGGATCAGCGCGGCTGGCACGCCGGAGGTGTAGAAGGTCTCGTACAGGCGGATGCCGAGCACGTCATACGGGAGCCCGCGGTAGACCGTGACGATCCCGTCCACGTTCGTGCCCAGGAAGTACAGCTGCCGGGTGGCGATGTAGCCGCCGCCGCCGATCAGGAACAGAACGATCAGCGTCGCCAGCAGCGCCGACACGGGTTTGATCAACCGCTCGCTGCGCAGCCGCGAGCGCGGCGGTGCCGTGGTGCCTGAGGTGGGTGGGCCCTGCGTTCTGGCCAGGCGCGGTCGCCTGGTCCGCTCGGCGAGCGCCGACCGCGAGCCCGCCCGGGACGCGCCCGCGGCGGGAAGATCGGGGGGCGGCGCGACCGGAGGCACGTCGGCCGCGAGCGTCGGCGACTCCGCCGGCGCACCGTCGGGCTGCGGCGCCACGATCGTGGCCTGATCGACGCCGGCGACACTGCCGACCTCCTCGACCCGGAACAGGACGACGGTGATGTTGTCCCGGCCGCCGGCGGCGTTCGCGTCGTGGATCAGCTGCTCGGCGGCGGCGTCGAGCCGCGGGGTGGTGCGGAGGACCTCGGCGATCCGGGCCTCTGAGATCATCGAGGTCAGGCCGTCGCTGCAGAGCAGGACGACGTCGCCGGCGCGGGCGGGATAGGACCACGTGTCGACCTCGACGGTGGCCTCGGGTCCAAGCGCCCGCGTGATGATCGACCGCTGGGGGTGCTCGGCCGCCTGCTCCTCGGTCAGCTTGCCCTGGCGGACCAGCTCGTCGACGAGCGAGTGGTCCTGGGTCAACCGCTTCAGCTCGTCATCGCGGAACAGGTAGGCGCGGCTGTCGCCGACGTGGGCGATGGCCAGATGCTCGCCGTCGAGCAGCGCCGCCGTGACGGTCGTGCCCATTCCGGCGTTGTGCTGCTCGGTGAGCGAGCGCTGATGGATCAGCGCGTTGGCCTCGTGGACGCGCGCGGCCAGGCGCTCCTCGGCGGCCCCGGATTCCGGCAGGCCCTGCTCGAAGGTCTGGACGGCGATCCCGGAGGCGACCTCCCCCGACTGGGCCCCGCCCATGCCGTCGGCGACGACGAACAACGGCGCGCGCGCGAACGAGGAGTCCTCGTTGCCGCGGCGAGCCAGGCCGGTGTCGGTGCGTTGGATGACGTCGGCGACGCGCAGCATCGTCAGCCTCGCTCACAGTGGCAGCAGGGGTGGGGCTGATGGCGGGTCATTGCAGGTAGGAGAACTCGCAGTCGCCGATCCTGATGTGGTCCCCGGGATGCAACGGTTGCGGCCCGTTCAGCGGCTCCTCGTTCAGGTAGGTGCCGTTCGTCGACCCGAGATCCTCCAGCACGAGGACGTTACCCTGGCGCGTGATCCGAGCGTGCCGGGACGACGCGAACGGATCATCGAGCCTGATCTCGACGTCTCCGCGGCCGAGGGTAGCGCCGTTCATCAGGTCGTACGCCACCCCGGGCTCGTGCCCGGCGGCGCGCTCCACCAGCAGGCGCGGCTCAAAATCGGCCCCGACGGGCTCTAGCCCCTCTGCGGCGGCGTACATGCCCGTCGCGTCGGACAGCGGCAGTGCCTGCTCGCGCCCGGCCAGCGCGCTGCGGCGCAGGTCCTTCAGGGCGCTGCGGGCGACCCACAGCAGGAACAGATACAGGACGGCGAGAAAGCCGAACTTCAGGCCGACGGAAACGGGCTCGAGCATGAGGGCGGGCTCACTCCAGCTCGAACACGACGACGGAGGTCCCGAGCTCGATCTCGTCGCCGGGCTTGACCACCTCGGGCCGCGTGATCCGCCGCCCGTTGATCGACACCCCGTTGGTGGAGCCGAGATCGGTCACGACCCACGAGCCGCCGCGAGGGCGAATCTCGGCATGCTCGCGCGACACGTTGGGGTCGTTCAGCACAACGTCGCACTGGCGGCTGCGCCCGAGCGTCACGCCAGCGGACCCGATCACCATGCGCTTGTCGTCGACCAGCAACAGCGCCGTCTGGTCCCGGCTGCGGGCGCGCTCCTCCAGCGGCTCGGAGACGCGATCGGAGGCGCTGAACACCATCGTCCGGCCTCGTTCCTCGACGGGTGGGTGGCCGCGGTCTGGCGGCTGCTCTGGCTCGGGCTCCACCTCCGGCTGGACGGTGCGCGTCTGAATCCCGAATTCGCCGAGCCCGAGCCGGCTGTCGGTCTCGAACGTGATCACCGGCCGCGACAGCATCGCCAGGCGCTCGCGGCGCGCGTGCTCGAGCAGGTATCCGGCCAGCTCGCCGGCCAGCGCCTCCTCGTAATCGGCGAAGCGCTCACGATCCCGCGGAGAGAGGAACACACGGTATTCGTTGGGCACATACGTGCGCGACACCGAGTACGACTTGTGCTCCTCCATCTCCCGGGCGAGCTTGCGCGCGATCTCCACCGGACGCACCTCGGAGCGGAAGGCACGGCTGAACGTCCCCTCGACGAGGCCGGCGAGCTTGCTCTCGATGCTCCGGAGGACACTCATAGACGTGCGCGAGGCGCGGGTTCATGCTACGGAAATTGGGCGTCGATACCGCCGTGCTCGGCGGCCACACGCCGAGCGCGGAGCAGTGCCGGCAGCAGCGCAACGAGGCCTCCGGCGACGGCGCCGACTACCGCCACCGTACCGGCTGGAGCGCGATCGGCACCACCGAGCGCGACCGCCACTGCCGTAGCGGAGACTAGCGAGCCGGACCAAATCGTCACCAGGACCGCCTCCAGGGCCAGCGTGCCGCCCCGCGTCAGCCACGGCAGCACGACCGCGGCCAGGCCCCACACGAGGGCGCCGGCGAGCACGCCAGGCGCGGTCAGCACGGGTACGACATGCCGGACGGCGACGGTCAGCGAGGCGGTCCACGTGCGCGGTGCGGGAGCGGACGCCGCTCGCCGTAGGAACGTGTTCGAGCCGGCCAGCTGACCGGCCGCGGCCAGCCACACGAACCCGCACGCGCCGAGCACCGCACGCCGCCACAGCGAGCGCGCGCTGCGGGCCGCCACGGCCGGCCATGCGCCGCCGAGTCCAACCAGCCCCAGGGCGACGGCCCCGGCCGGCAGCGACCAGGCGCGCCCCCGTCGAGGCAGCAACGCCGCCGGCAGGAGCAGCAGCGGGCCGATCACGAGCGCGGCACCGGCGCGATGACCGCCGGCGCACAGGCCGGCCAGCGTGATCGCGAGCCCGATCCAGCCGGCGCGAGGGAACACGAGGACGGCGAGCGCGGCGAGTAGGGCATAGGCGGCAGGCGGTACCCCGGTCGGCAGCAGCTGGACCGACGCCAACCACGCCGCGGTCCCGGCCGCACCTGCGGTGGCGGTCGCGCGAGCGGGCCAGGGGATGGTCTGCGGCGGCGCGTCGACGAAGCGGACGTCGGGCACGCTGCGGGCAAGTTCGGGCTCCGGGCGTCCGGCGGTCCGCCCCCAACTCTCGTCGAGCTCCTCGGCGTCCCCGACCTCCGCCGCGCCGAGGCGCACCGTGCGCCGGCGCGATGGAGCGTGGTCGTCGTCCCGGCGCGCGGTCGGGCGCCACGACGGCGCCACGACGCCGGCTCGCTCGCCGGCCTCGGGCAGCGAGCGCTCCAGGGCGGTGCGCAGCTCGTGCAGCGTGCCCCGCTCGCGGGGACGAGGGCGGAGCGCGAGATCGATCCCGGCGCCGAGCTCGCGGGGCAGGTCGCGGCGCTGACGGCGCAGCGGCGGCAGGTAGGTGCCGAGCCGCCGCGCCCGCGTGGCGGCCGTCCCCTCGCGCACCGGATTGATCCCGGTGAGCGACTCGTAGAGCACGATCGCCAGCGCGTACAGGTCGGCCTCGGCGCCGACCGGGCGCCCCTCGGCCTGCTCGGGCGCCATGTACGCCGCCGTCCCCATGACATCCCCGGTACCCGTCAGCGAGTCGCCGCCAACGACCCGGGCAATCCCGAAATCGGTCAGCTTGGCCGGATACGCGCCGGTCGTCGGCCGGGCCGGGATGAGAACGTTGGAGGGCTTCACGTCGCGGTGGATGACTCCTTCGGCGTGGGCGTGCGCCAGCGCGTCGCATAGCGCCACGCCGAGCCGCACGATGTCCTTGTCGGACAGCTTGCCCGCCGCCAGCGCCCGCGCCAGGGTCGGCCCGCGCACCAGCTCGGAGACGAGATAGGCGCCCTCGTCGTCGACCGCCGCCTCGTACAGCGTCACGATCGCTGGATGGCTGAGCCGCGCGGTGGCGCGAGCCTCCCGCTCGAAGCGACCGCCGATAATCCGCTCGCGGGGGAGGATCTTCACCGCCACCTCGCGCTCCAGGCGCTCGTCCTGCGCGGCCCACACGGTGCCGAAGGCGCCGGCGCCGAGTCGTCGGCGCAGGCGGTAGCGGCCGAGCACGAGCGGTGCCAGTGCCGTCTCGGCGGCCTCCGTCTGCGGGAGCACACGGCCGCGCCGCTCCGTGGGCAGCTCACTCGCGCTCATGTTGCGAGGGTTTTCCACGCGTCCGGCGAAGTCCCTGTCCTGTTACGCGCCGTCAACGGCGGTGCACGGCGCCTTGCGTACCGTGTCTCCGCCGTGAACGGGGTCATACTGGGCTTTTCCGAATCCCGCTAGGAGCGAGAAAAACTGTCGTTCTTCGACGACGACGACGAACCGCGGACGGCGCCACAACGCGTTCCGCGCCGACCATCAACCTCGGGCGGGAGCCGGAGCGGCGGTGGCGGACGGCCCGGAGGCGGCTCACGGCGGCCCCCGGGAGGCTCCCGCTCGGGTGGCGGGCGGCCGGGCGGCGGGCGCGCCGGCGCGCCGATCGACCGTCAGGCGATCCGCAACCGGCGGATCGTCTTCGGGGTCGTCGGGCTGATCGTCGTGATCCTGATGGTCGTCGGGATCCACAGCTGCGAGGTCAGCTCGCGCAACAGCGCGCTGCGCGACTACACGAACTCGGTTTCCTCGCTCCAGCAGCAGTCGGTCAGCGACGGCCAGACCCTGTTCAAGCAGCTAGACACGCCGGGTGCGTCCGGCAACCCGACTGCGCTCCGCACGCAGATCGACACGGACGGCTTCGACGCGCAGAAGCGCCTCGACCAGGCGGAGGGATTGAGCGTTCCCGACCAGGTCAGCTCGGCGCAGCAGCACTTCCTCGACGTGCTGCGGCTGCGTCTCAATGGTTTCCAGACGATCGCGGCAAACATCGATCAGGCGCTCGGGACGGCCAGCAAAGATGGGCTCGCCGCAGTGGCCACGGGGATGGCCGACTTCTACGCCTCCGACGTCGTCTACAAGCAGTTCGTGGCCAAGCAGATCGCGGAGGCCCTGAACGCGGCCGGGATCAGCGTCGGCGGAGCCAACAGCGCGCAGATCAACGGGGCCCAGTTCATCACGAACATCGGCTGGCTGACCCCGAGCTACATCGCATCCAAGATCGGCGCCCAGGCCCCCGCCACGACCGGCGGAAGGCTCGCCCCAGGCACCCACGGCGACAAGATCGACTCGGCCGCGGTCGGCGCAACGACCCTGTCGACCACCTCCACCAACGCGATCCCGGCGAGCCCGGCGCCGACGTTCACGGTGACCTTCACGAACTCCGGCGCGAACCCGGAGACCGACACCGGCTGCCTGGTGAAGGTGAACGGCACCTCGATCTCGGGCCACTCGGTGGTGGCGCAGACGACGGCCGGCCAGACGACCACCTGCACCGTCAAGCTCACCTCGTCGCCGCCGACCGGCCAGTACACCGTCACCGCGACGATCGAGCCGGTCCCAGGCGAGAAGGTCCTCTCCAACAACAGCCTGCAGTTCCCGGTCACGTTCACCTAGCCCGGGCGCGAGGCGATGCCCGGCCCTATCCTGTTCGGCGTGAGCGACCTCAGCAGCACGGCGGGGATCGTGGCGATCGCCGCAGGCGCGGTGGCCGTGGTCGCCCTGGCCACCGGCATCGGCCTGGCCGTAGCCCTGCGCCGTGTCAGGAGCGCCCAGCGGGTCGTCCTCGGTCACGGCGAGGACGATCTCGTCGCCCACGCGGCGGCGCTACAGGCGAACTTCGAGGCGCTCTCGACCTACGTTCAGGACGCCGCCGACCGGCTCGATCAGCGCATGGCTACGGCCGAGCAGCGGCTCGACGGCGCGATCGCGTACCGCGCGCTCGTCCGCTATGACGCCTACGGCGAGATGTCAGGCCAGCAGTCGACGACGATCGCCCTGCTCGACGCCACCCGCTCGGGCGTGGTGCTCTCGTCGATCCATCACCGCGACACGGCACGGATGTACGCCAAGCAGGTCCGCGCGGGCAAGGCCGAGATCGAACTCTCGCCCGAGGAGCAGGAGGCGATCGAGTTCGCCCTGCAGGGCCGCGCCCCGAGCGCCTGACGTGCGCGCTGGGTACTTCGGTCCCGAGGGGACGTTCACGCACGAGGCGCTACTGCGCGCCGCCGACGGCGTGCGGGACCTGGAGCTGGTGCCCCTGCCGTCGATTCACGATGTCGTCATCGCCGTCCGCGACGGCGAGCTGGAGCGCGGGCTCGTCCCGATCGAGAACTCGATCGAGGGCGCGGTGAACGCCACGCTCGACACGCTGGCGGTGGAGGCGCACGAGGTGGCGATCCTCGGTGAGCTGGTCTACCCGATCACGCAGTGTCTGATCGCGCGGGACGAGCTGGCGCTGGGAGACATCGAGGTCGTCGCCTCGCATCCACAGGCCACCGGCCAGTGCCGGGAGTTCCTGAGGAAATGTCTGCCGCGGGCGCAGGTACAGGCCGCGAGCTCGACGGCGGAGGCGGTCCGCATCGTCGCCGCCCACGACGGCCCGTGGGCGGCCCTGGGCAACCGGCTCGCCGCGGAGCTGTACGACGCCCGGATCCTGCAGGCGGGGGTCGAGGACATGGCCGGCAACGAGACGCGCTTTGTCTGGCTGGGAGCGGTGGGGTCGCCCCCCGGCCTGCCGTCCGAGCAGCTCGACGCCGACCGGGCGTGGAAGACGGCGATCGTCTTCTGGGGGGCCGGCTCGGACGCCCCCGGATGGCTCGTGCGGTGCCTGTCGGAGCTGGCCTTCCGCGGCGTGAACATGACCCGCATCGAGTCCCGCCCGCTGCGCGAGGGGCAGTGGAGCTACATGTTCTTCATCGATCTCGACGGCGCCACGGCCGACGCTCCGGTGGCTGACGCCTTAGCCGCGGTCGCCCAGCGCGTCGAGGTGCTGCGGGTGCTCGGCTCTTTTCCGGCGGCGCGCCCGGGATGACGGTTACACAGGTGTAACATAGCCTCCATGAGCGCCGTGACGCATGTCGAACGGGAGGCGCCGCCGAAGCTGATCGGCCAGGCAGCGGCGTCGCCGGCCGGGCCCGCTCCCGAAGAGACCGCGACGCTCCGCCCGCCGCCCGAGGTCCCCCTTCCGCGCTACCGCCAGGTGCTGGCGATGAGCCAGCGGGAGATCGAGTTCGTGTTCCGCTGGCGGCGGCAACTGGGCGACGTGTACCGCGTGCGCGGGATGATCCCGGGCGGCCCGGTGATCACCAGCCACCCCGACCACGTCCGCTCGGTGCTGAGCGCCGACCCGGCGCTGGTTCCGTCGCTGACCGCCGAGTCGGCCCTGCTCCCGATCGTCGGCCCGAACTCAGTGCTGACGGCCAACGGGCCGCGCCACCTCCGCCAGCGCAAGCTGCTGCTGCCGCCGTTCCACGGCGAGGCGATCGAGCGGTACGTGGCGATGATCACCGAGGTGACCAACCGCGAGATCGACAGCTGGCCGATCGGCAAGGCAGTCGCGCTGGCGCCGCGGATGCAAGCGATCACGCTCGACGTGATCACGTCCGGCATCCTCGGGGTCGAGGGCCGGCCCAAGCGGGGCACGCCCGAGCACGGGCTGCGCAACACCGTCAACTACCTCTCGAAAGCGTCGACGACGCCGATCGCCAAGCTCGGCGAGTTGATGAACATCGGTCACGACGAGCCGGTCGGCCTGCAGAAGCGCGGCGTCGAGTTGCTCGACCGCTTCACCTATCCGGTGATCCGCGCCCGCCGGTCCGACCCCGACCTGGAGGGACGCTCCGACATCCTGTCGCTGATCATGCGCGCCCGGACCGAGGACGGTGAGGCGCTCAGCGACCGCGAGGTCCGCGACGAGCTGCTGACGCTCGTGCTCGCGGGGTTCGAGACGACCGCCAACTCGCTGGCCTGGACGTGGGAGCGCCTGGTCCGCAACCGCGACGCGTACGAACGCCTCCACCACGCCGTCCGCGCCGGCGACGACGCCGAAGGTGTGGTCGAGCGCACGATCCTGGAGGCGATGCGCTCGCGTCCGGTGATCCCGGCCATCGGCCGGCGCGTCACCGTCCCCTGGCGACTCGGCGAGTACGTCGTCGGGGCCGGCACGCCGATCGTGATGAGCATCCTGCTGATCCACCACCGCGAGGACCTGTACCCGGACCCGTTCGCGTTCCGCCCCGAGCGGTGGATCGGCCACAAGCCCGGAACGTACGAGTGGATCCCGTTCGGCGGCGGCACCCGCCGCTGCCTCGGAGCGACCCTGGCCATGGCCGAGCAGCGCGTCGTGCTCGCCGCCATGGCCCGCCGTCTGGAGATGGAGGCGGTCGATCCTGAGCCCGAGCATGCACAGCATCGGAACGTCACGATGATCCCTGGCCGGGGGGCGCGGGTCGTCATCCGGGGGCGGTCGTAGGTTCTTGTGGCCGGCGGGCGTGGGCCTTCCGACCGGTCGTTTAGCGCGCGCTTGTGAGGGCTGGAGGGCGGTTGTGGGTTCCGCGATCATTCCCGGTCGGAAGGCCCCCGCCTTCGCCGTTCCCCGTAGGCGGTCGCCGGCGACGGATGACGTCGCGCGCGCTCCGGGCGGGGATCTGTTCCTGGGCAGCGTG
>DASZLC010000028.1:0-20156 GCA_035552615.1 Solirubrobacteraceae bacterium | reverse complement strand
CGCCCGCCCGAACCCGATCAGGTCACACGGGATCAGCTTCGTGCCCTGGTGGATCAGCTGGTAGAAGCTGTGCTGCCCATTGGTCCCGGGCTCGCCCCAGAAGATCGCGCCGGTCTGGTAGTCGACGTGGCGCCCGTCGACCGTGACGTGCTTGCCGTTGGACTCCATCGTCAGCTGCTGGAGATAGGCGGGGAAGCGCTTCAGGTATTGCTCGTACGGGAGCACGGCAACGGTCTGGGCGTCGAAGAAATCGCCGTACCAGAGGGCCAGAAGACCCATCAGCACCGGCAGGTTGCGATCGAACGGCGTCGTGCGGAAGTGCTCGTCCATCGCGTGGAAGCCGGCCAGCAGCTCGGCGAAGCCGTCGGGCCCGACGGCCAGCATCGTCGAGAGGCCGATGGCGGAGTCCATCGAGTAGCGGCCGCCGACCCACTCCCAGAAGCCGAACATGTTGGCGGTGTCAATGCCGAACTCCGACACCTTCTCGGCGTTCGTCGAGACCGCCGCGAAGTGCTTGGCGATCGCTGCCTCATCGCCGAGCGCGGCGAGCGTCCAGTCGCGGGCCGAGCGCGCGTTGGTCATCGTCTCTAGCGTCGTGAACGTCTTCGACGACACGATGAACAGCGTCTCCGCCGGGTCGAGGTCGCGCGTGGCCTCCACGAAGTCGGTCGAATCGACGTTCGACACGAACCGGAAGACCAACGAGGGCGAGGCGTAGTGACGGAGCGCCTCGTAGGCCATCACCGGACCGAGATCCGAGCCGCCGATACCGATGTTGACGATGTTCCGGATCGGCGCGCCGGTGTGGCCCCGCCACTCGCCGGAGCGGATCCGGTCGGTGAACGCGGCCATCCGGTCGAGCACCTCATGCACCTGCGTGACGACGTCGACGCCGTCGACGACGAGGCTTGACCCGCGGGGCATCCGCAGCGCGACGTGCAGCACCGAGCGGTTCTCCGAGACGTTGATCCGCTCGCCGGCGAACATCGCCGCAGTGCGCTGAGCCAGGCCCGACTGCTCGGCCAGCTCCACCAGCAGCTTCAGCGTCTCGTCGGTGACGCGGTTCTTGGAGTAGTCGAGGAACAGGCCGGCGCCCTCGGCGGTCAGGCGCTCCCCGCGCGTCTCGTCCTCGGCGAACAACTCGCGGAGGTGGCGGTCGCGGATCTGTGCGTGGTGTGCGCTCAGCGCGCCCCAGGCAGGGCGCTGGCGGAGCGGCGGAATGATCTCGATGTCGGTCATATCACCAAGCATTTCATGCTCGCTGTAGTCTCTCCGCACCGCCGAGATCCCGGCGGGGTGTGGGAGGAGTTGCAAATGAGCAGGATGCTTGATTTCCTGGCGCGCCACCGGCGCCTGGCGGTGATGTCGATCGTCGTCGAGCTGGCGGCGGCCGGCGCGCTGGCGCTCTCCGGCGGCGGGCACGCGCTGAGCCTGCCGACGCTGCCCACCAACGACCTCCAGAACCTGCTGGCCTTGACCGGCCTCCCGACCCCGGCGGCGGTGCCCGTCCAGGAGAGCTCAGGGCCGCCCCTGGCATCGGTGCCGCCGGCCGTCTGCGGTCCGGGATCCCGACCGCTGATCGGCGAGCAGGGCCGCGTGCCGAAATCGGCGATCAATTCGCCGGCCGCCGCGCAGGGCTGGACGTGCAACGCCAGCGAGGTGAGCCACTTCGCCACGCCCGGTGGCTTCCGTGTCTGGCGTTACGTCGATGACGCGGGGCACGTCTGCGCCTTCTACGACACCTCGCTGTTCTCGCCGGCGAACATCGTCAGCCTCCTGCTCGGCCCCTCGCCGGGCGTCGTCGTCCTGAACATGGCCGATCCAACGCACCCCGTGCAGACCGACATCCTCACCTCGCTCCCGATGGAGCTGCCGCACGAGTCGCTGAACCTGAACGCCAAGCGCGGGCTACTGGCCGCCGAGATGGGCAACGGCGCCGCGCTGCCAGGCCTGATGGCGATCTACTCGGTCAGCCAGGACTGCCTGCACCCCGTGCTCGACTCGACCTACCTGGCGGCACGGTTCGGTCACGAGAGCGGTTTCGCCCCCGACGGCCGGACGTTCTACATCGGCGGCGCCGAGGGGATCGCCGCCGTCGACGTCAGCGATCCCTCGCACCCGAAGACGATCTGGCAGGGCAACGTCTTCGCCCACGGGCTGAACGTCTCCGACGACGGCGACACGCTGTACGACACGAACCCGGTCGACGGGAACCTGGCGCTGCTGAACGTCTCGCAGATCCAGAACCGCGACCCGCACCCCGTCGTGACCGAGATCAGCCGCATCAGCTGGCCGTCGGTCTCGATCCCGCAGAACACCGACCCGATGACGATCAACGGGCACCACTACCTGCTGGAGTTCGACGAGTTCGCCTTCCGCTTCAACCCGGCCACCGTCTATGACAACACCCCCGGCGCGGCGCGGATCATCAACATCGACGACCCGGCCCACCCGTCCGTCGTCTCGAACGTCCGCCTCGCCGTGAACATGCCGGCCGCCCACGCCGCCGCCGCGGGCGATCCTTCGCCGCTGCCGACGGCGAACCTCACCTACGCCGCCCACTACTGCGCGATCCCGCGCGAGGTCGACCCGGAGATCGCCGCCTGCTCGTTCATCAACTCGGGACTGCGGATCTTCAACATCCAGAACCCGGCCCACCCATACGAGGTGGCGTACTACATCTCACCGCCGACGGCCGCCGACGGTGGCAACCCGGGCGATCTGGCCATGAGCCAGCCGGCGTTCGACCCGGCCCGCCATCAGGTCTGGTACACCGACGCAACGAGCGGCTTCTATGACCTCCAGCTCGACAACAACGTGTGGCCGGACGCCACGGGCGTCCCTGCGGCGCGCCACCACCGCAAGCGCCGCGTCAGACCTCGCCACCGCCGTGCCCGATCACGGTGATCGGCAGCACGGGGCTGAACTCCTGATCGGGCGGGACCTGTAGGCGCTGGTAGAAGGCAGTGGCCACCCGCCGAGCGTGCGTCTTGGCCAGCGTCGCGCGCTCGCCGGCGAACAGCTCATCGACGGTCATCCCCCACAGCCACAGCCACCGCTCGAAGTGCCCCGGCCGGAGCGTCACCTTCGCGTTCAGCCGGGCGTGGGGGGCGAAGGCGCCGCCGCTGTAGGAGTGTCCGCCGAGCAGAATCGTCTCCCAGAACGAGGTGATCTGGGGCACGTGCGCCTCGACGTCGAGCTTCGCCACCTCGACGAAGATGAAGCCGAGGATCGGATCGGACAGCACCCGCGTGTAGAAGGCGCGGACGAGCCGCTCGCAGTCCCCGCGGTTCTCGATGTCGGACAGCTCGGCGACGCTCACGCCTCTCAGGATAGGGCCGGGAACCGCGCCGCCCACGGCTCGAGCTCGACCTGGGCGGCGTTGATCACGTACGACAGCAAGCGGTACCAGCCGGCGATGACAATCAGCTCCAGCAGCTGGTCGTCGGCGAACCGCGCGCTCAGCTCTGCCCATAGCTCATCGCTGACGCGGCTGTGGTCGTGGAGCTCATCGGCCAGGCGCACCAGCGATGCGTCCTGCGCCGACCACGCCGGGTCCTCGGCGTCGCCGACGGCCGTGGCGGCGAGCTGAGCCTCGGTCAGCCCGAGCCCCGCCCCGAATGCGACTGCGTGCACGCCCCATTCGTACTCCGCGCCGGCCCGGGCGCAGGTCCGGTGGATGACGATCTCGCGCTCGCGCGGGGCGATCAGGCCGTGGCCGAGAATCCCGCTGCCCAGCGGGCGCATGCGAGACATGAGTTCGCCGTGGACGGCCATCGTACGAAACAGGATCAGCGGGTCCAGCCCGCTGCCCGAGGGCATCCAGCGCTCCAGCATCTGCCGTAACTCCGGCTCGTACGGGGGTTGCAGGGCGGCGATCCGCTGAGTCATGAGGTAGCCTTTCATCGACGTGCTTCGGAAAACAGAGCAGACGATAGCTTCGAAATCCGAAGCGCGCAACACCCCCGCCCCGGGCCGGCCCGTTCGCGGCTCGCGCACCGGTCGCCCGCAGATGGCGCTGCTCGACCTGCTCGGCCGCCGCTGGGCGCTGCGGATCCTGTGGGAGCTGCGCGACGGCGCGCCGCTCACCTTCCGCGAGCTGCAGTCCCGCTGCGGCGCGATCTCCTCCAGCGTGCTGAACGACCGGCTGGCCGAGCTACGCGCCGCGGAGATCGTCACCACCGAGCCGGGCGGCGGCTACCGGCTCACCCCCGAGGGACTCGCGCTGCTCCAGGCGCTGGCCCCGCTCGACGCCTGGGCCAAGCGCTGGGCCGCGCGTCATGTGAACAAACCTGTTCTGCGCGTAGACTGCGCGCCGAGGCAAGATGGATCTTCCCCGTGAACTGAGAGGGCGCAGCCTGTCGCGCCGGGAGCTGCTGAGGTACTTCGGCATGCTCGGCGCGGGCGCGGTCGTGAGCAAGCCCGCCGCGGCGTGGGCATCCGGGCCGGGCCCGGCGGCGCTGATCGACCACGCGCGCAAGACGAAGGCGGCCGGCTCCGATCTCGGCGCGATCGACCACATCGTCTTCCTGATGATGGAGAACCGCTCGTACGACCACTACTTCGGCGCCTATCCGCGCGGACGCGGATTCAACGACCATCCCAAGCACTCGCTCGGCGTCTTCGCGCAGGACTACCCCGGCGGCTCGGCCCTGTTCCCCAAGAACACACTCCTGCCCTTCCACCTCGATGCCGGCGCCGGGCTGGAGTGCACCGACGACCTGACCCACGAGTGGGGCCCGATGCATCTGTGCTGGAACGAGGGCGCGATGGACTCGTGGGTGAAGGTACACACCTCCTCCAAGTACGAGGGGGCACACGGGGCGATGACAATGGGCTATTACGAGCGCGGCGACCTCCCGTTCTACTGGGCGCTCGCGGACGCCTTCACGCTGTGCGACCACTACCACTGCTCGATCCTGGGGCCGACGCACCCAAACCGGCTGATGGCCAACAGCGGCACGATCGACCCCGAGGGCAAGGCCGGCGGGCCCGTCACCGACACGAACTTCACCCCGGATCTCGTCTGGAACTGCAGATGGCCGACGATGCAGGAGGTGCTCCAGGACGCCGGCGTGTCGTGGAAGGTGTACAGCCCGAGCAACCAGGGTGTGGGCGGTAAATACGCGGCGCTGAAGGATTACCTGACATGGGACGCCGCGCTCTACAACCCGATCGTCAACCCTGAGGTGATGACGGTCTCGGATCATGTGCTGCCGTACTTCAGCGCCTTCCGCAACCCGCTCTCCCCGCTGTACGAGAAGGCGTTCCGCCAGACGTTCCCGAACGACTTCGTGGCGGACGTGAACTCGGGATCGCTGCCCAGCGTGTCGTGGCTGATCCCCCCACTCGGCTTCGACGAGCATCCATCCTCGGCACCGGCCAACGGTATGTACTTCACCTCGCTCGTGCTCGACGCGCTGATCGCCAACCCCGCGGTGTGGTCGAAGACGGCGCTGTTCCTGATGCACGACGAGAACGATGGCTGGTTCGATCACGTCCCGCCGCCGACCGCACCGCCAGGCACGCCGGGCGAGTACCTGACGGCCAAACCGCCGCTGCTCGGCGACCCGTCTCCCGGCACGCTCGGCATCACCGGCCCGCTCGGCCTCGGCGTCCGCGTGCCGAGCCTTGTCATCTCGCCGTTCAGCCGCGGCGGCCACGTCGCCTCCGAACTGTTCGACCACACCTCGCAGCTGAAGCTCGTCTCCGAGCGCTTCGGCGTCGAGGTGCCGAACGTGTCGAAGTGGCGTCGGGCGACGGTCGGCGACCTCACCTCCACCCTGTTCCGCCGGCACGCGGACACCGAAGTGCCGGCGCTGCCGACGACGACGGTCGACCTGCCGTCCGGCGGCGCGTGCGCCGCGCTCGACCAGTACGCGGAGATCGGCGGCGCCCATCCGAGCATCCCCACGAAGCAGACGATGCCGACCCAGGGCGGCGGCAGCACACCGGCCAGCCGGTACTTCGCCATGAGCGACGAGGAGCGGGCGATCCCCGGCGATCATCGCACCGCCATCGAGGTCGGCGGCCCCCACACGATCACGGCCAAGTCCCGGCACAACCGCCTCGCCACCAGGCGCTGACGCGCCGCACGAGTGACCGAGCGATATGTTGGCTGAGAATGTCTACCGAGACCGCGACCCGCGACGCCGGCGGCCCCGATAACGCACCGCACGAGCGACGCCCCGCGATCGTGGCCGTCGATGACGACCCGGCGGTTCTTGCCGCCGTCGCGCGCGATCTCCGACGCGGCTTCGGCGAGCGCTTCCGGATCGTCCGAGCCGCCTCCGGCGGCCAAGCGCTAGAGCTCCTGCGCGAGTTGCGCACCCGCGGCGACCAGGTGGCGATGCTGATTGCCGACCAGCGGATGCCTGGCATGTCGGGGACCGAGTACCTGACCCAGGCGCGCCAGCTCGTCCCCGAGGCGAAGCGGCTGCTGCTCACCGCCTACGCCGACACCGAGGCGGCGATCTCGGCGATCAACGACGTCGGGCTCGACTACTACCTGCTGAAGCCGTGGGACCCGCCCGAGGAGCAGCTCTACCCGGTGGTGGCGGATCTGCTGAAGACGTGGGAGGCGGGCGCCGCTCTGAGCACGGGCGGCGTGCGGGTGATCGGGCACCGCTTCTCCAAGGACTCGCACGACCTTCGCGACTTTCTCGCCCGCAACCGGGTGCCGGCGCGGTGGTTCGACGTGGAGCGCGACCACGAGGCACGCGAGCTGCTGACGATCGCCGGCGTGTCCGACGACGGGCTGCCCGTGGCGCTGCTGGAGGACGGCAGCGTGCTGGAGCGCCCGACCGTGCTGGAGCTGGCCGAGCGGCTCGGCGTCGCCGGCACGCCCACCACCGACCACTACGACGTCGTCGTCGTCGGGGGCGGCCCGGCCGGGCTCGCCGCCGCCGTCTACGGCGCCTCGGAGGGCCTGAAGACCGTGATGGTCGAGCGCGAGGCGCCAGGCGGCCAGGCCGGGACCTCGAGTCGGATCGAGAACTACCTCGGGTTTCCCGCCGGTCTCAGCGGCTCGGACCTGGCCCGGCGCGGCACCGACCAGGCCCGGCGGCTCGGCGCCGAGCTGCTGACCGTGCAGGAGGCCGTCGGGCTGCGCGCCGAGGGCGCCGGCCGGCTGGTGGACCTGAGCGGCGGCGGCACGCTGTCGACCAACTGCGTGATCGTTGCCTCGGGCGTCTCCTACCGTCAGCTCGACACCCCCGGGTTCGCGGAGCTGACGGGCGCCGGGATCTACTACGGTGCGGCGCTCACCGAGGCCCGCTCGTGCGCCGACCAGCACGTCGTCGTGATCGGCGGGGCGAACTCGGCCGGGCAGGCCGCCGTGTACTTCAGCCAGTACGCGGCGAAGGTGACGATGCTCGTCCGCGGCCCGTCGCTGGAGCGCTCGATGTCGCATTACCTGATCGAGCAGATCGCCTGCCAGCCGACGATCGAGGTGCGCACCGGCACCTCCGCTGTCGCCGCCGAGGGCGAGGGCGGGCGGCTGCGACGGCTGCTGCTGGACGGGACCGACGGGGCCGAGACGTTGGAGCTCGACGCCTGCTTCGTGTTCATCGGCGCGCTGCCACGGACCGACTGGCTGGCCGGAGTCGTCGCCCGCGACGAGCGCGGCTTCATCCTCGCCGGCCGCGACGCCCAGGCCGCCGGGTTCCCGCTCTCGCGCGAGCCGTACGTCCTGGAGACGACGGTGCCCGGCGTGTTCGTCGCCGGCGACGTCCGCGCGCGCTCGATCAAGCGCGTCGCCAGCGCCGTCGGCGAGGGCTCGATGGCGATCTCGCTGATCCACGAGTACCTGGTCGAGGCATGACCACCGCCGCCGCGGTCACCCTTCAGGAGCTCCGCACGATCGACCTGTTCGATGCGCTGAGTGACGAGGAGCTGGCCGAGTGGCTACCGCTGACCACCGTTCGCGACGTCCCCGTCGGTGAGGTGATCGCCGAGCAGGGCCTGATCCCCCAGGCGCTGCAGCTGCTCCTGGAGGGAGAGGCGCAGTCGGTCATGGCGGTTGGCGAGGGCGTCGAGGAGCCCGTCGGCCGTCAGCATGCGCCGACGTGGATGGGCGCGATCGCCGTGCTTTCCGAAGCTCCGCTCGGGGTGCGGATGCAGGCGACCACACGCTGCCGGATCGCAATGGTCGAGGCCGGGGAGTTCCGCCGGATGGCCTTCGCCCAGCCGCCGATTCACCGGCGCGTGATGCAGGCCGTGACACCGGTGATGAGCCGGCTCACCGCGATCGAGCAGAATCGCGAGCGGCTGGCCTCGCTCGGCACGATGGCCGCCGGTCTCGCCCACGAGCTCGGCAACCCGGCGTCGGCGGCGAGCCGCTCGGCGGCGCAGATGCAGGAGGCGCTGGAGGTGATCGGCTCGGCCCTGGAGACGTTCGTCAGCGCCGGCGTCGAGCGCGAGCAGGCGGCGGCGCTGGTGGCGCTGCACCACGAGGCGGTACAGCGCGGCGCCTCGTGCACGGCGCTCGATGCCCTCGACGCATCCGATGCCGAGGAGGCGCTGCTGGCGCGTCTCGAAGATCTGAACGTGCCCGAGCCGTGGGAGCTGGTGGAGCCGCTGGCCGCGGCGCATCTCGATGCCGACTGGCTGGAGCGCGTCGGTGCGGCGGCCGGCCCGGCGAGCGACGCGGCGCTGCGCTGGGTGGCCTCCAGCCTCACCGCCGGACGGCTGGCTGTCGAGCTGCAGGAAGCGACGGAACGGATGATCTCGCTCGTGAAGGCGGTGAAGACCTACGCTTACATGGACCGCGGCGACGTCGTCGAGGTCGACCTCCACGAGGGACTGGAGACGACGCTCGCGGTGCTCGGCCACAAGCTGAAGCACACCGAGATCCGGGTCGTGCGGGAGTACGACCGCTCGATGCCGAAGCTCATGGTCCGGGGCTCGGAGCTGAACCAGGTCTGGACGAACCTGATCGAGAACGCGATCGACGCGCTCGGCGAGGAGGGCACGATCACGATCGCCACCAATCTCGACGGCGACTGCCAGGTCGTGGAGATCAGCGACGACGGTCCCGGGATTCCCGACGAGGTGGCCGAGCGGATCTTCGACCCGTTCTTCACCACCAAGGAGGTCGGGAAGGGGACCGGCCTCGGCCTGGCCACCGCGCGGCGGATTGTCGTCGACCGCCACGACGGCTCGCTCAGCGTCTCCAGCCGTCCGGGCGCCACGACCTTCCGGGTGCGACTGTCACCGGCCACGGCCGAGCCTCAAACGAGCGCCGCGGAGCCGGCCGTCACTCCCGGCGTAGGATCCGGGCCAGCGACCCGGCCGCCCGGTCCTGCTCCAGCGCCCGCCTGACGCGCTCCTGCTCGGCGACGGTGGCCTCGATCCAGTCGAGGTCACGCTGCTCGTTGCGCCGCTCGGCCCAGTCCTCCAGCTCGGCGACGAACTCGGCGCTGTCAACGAGTGCCCCGTCGTCCTCGGCGTCGAACGTGCGGTGGGCCAGCTCCTCGCAGTGCAACCGTGTGCCGTCGAACCAGCGCTCGTACAGGCGAACGTGGACCTGTCCGCCGGCCGACTGGGTGTCGATGAAGCACCCGAGCGTGCCGTCGTTGGCGTGCTTGGCGACCTGGCGCAGCTCGAACGAGTACCGCTCCAGCTGCTCGGACTCGGTCCGCGGCTTGAACCGGCGGCCGTAGATCACGACCGCGTCGCCGCCGCGCCGCCCGCGGGCGCGGCGCACGAGCGTGATCTCGGCCCGAGCAGGCCCACGGACGTCGCGCTCGACGCGGTACTCGTAACGGCGCTCGGCGGGCATCCAGGGATTCTCGGTGATGGACGGCGTGGGCACATCGCTAGCCTCAGAACATGGCTACGCGCCCCGCCGAGGATCCGCCGCCCGAGGCGGGCAAGCTGCCGACCGGCCGCGTCGCGCGGACCGCGCGGGTCGGCGGACTTGTGACCGGCCAGGGCGTCCGCTGGGCGGGGATGCGGACGGCGAACAGGTTGCGCTCGCCCGAGCGCGCGCAGGAGGCACAGAACGAACGGACGGCGGCGCTCGTGAACGAGCTCGTCGAGCAGCTCGGCCGGATGCGAGGCGCCGCCATGAAGGTCGGGCAGATCATCTCGATGGTCGATTTCGAGGACCTCCCCGACGAGCAGCGCGACCAGCTGCGCTCGAAGCTGGCCGAGCTCCGCGACGACGTCCCGCCCGTCCCGTTCGCCCGGCTGGAGCGGCTGATCCGCCAGGAGCTCGGCGCGCCGCTCAGCACCGTGTTCGCGGAGTTCGACGAGCGCGCCTTCGCGGCCGCCTCGATCGGGCAGGTCCACCGCGCGGTCACGCACGAGGGCGAGGACGTCGTCGTCAAGGTCCAATACCCAGGGGTGGCCGAGGCCGTCGAGACCGACCTGCGCAACGCCACGCTGCTGCTGCCCCTGGTGAAGCGGCTCGCCCCCGGGCTCGACGCCAAGGCGCTGTTCTCCGAGCTGCGCGAGCGGATCGGCGAGGAGCTCGACTATGAGCTGGAGGCCCAGCACCAGCGCCGGATCGGGCGGCTGCTCCGCGGCCATCCCTTCATCTCGGTTCCGCGGGTGCGCACCGATCTGTCAACCCGTCGCGTGCTCGTCTCAGAGTACGTCGAGGGGCTGCGCTTCGAGGCCGTGCGCGGCCTGCCCGAGCCCGAGCGCGACCGGTACGGCGAGATCGTCTTCCGCTTCTTCTTCGGGCTGCTGTACCGCGACGGGATCGCCCTCGGCGACCCGCACCCCGGCAACTACCTGCTGCGGCCCGACGGGGGCGTGGCGTTCCTCGACTTCGGGCTGGTGCGCGACGTCGATCCGGGGCGGGTCGGCGCCGAGCGCGCGATCGCCGGCGCCGTGCGCGACGAGGATCCCGCCGCCCTGAAGGCAGCGCTGGTCGCGGGCGGCTATCTCCCCGCCGAGCGCGCGGACACGGTCGACGCCGAGCTCGCGCTGAAGTTGATGCGACGGGCGACGCGGTGGTATGCCGTACCCGGAGAGCGACGCTTCTCCGCGGGCGATCACCGCCGCCGCGAGCATCGGCCCGACGATGCCCGGCCCCCGGTCGACGAGCAGCGACGCCGGGCCGTGCGCGAGCAGGTCCAGCAGTTCACGCTGCCCGCCGAGACGGTGCTGATCCGGCGCATGCACGGGGTCATCTCGATCGTGCTCTCGCAGCTCCGCGCCGGCGCCGACTGGGGCGCGATCGCCGCCGAGTACCTCCACGGCGAGCCGCCGGCGACCCCGCTCGGCGAGGCCGAGGCGGCCGCGCTTACTTGATCGGGCACAACAACTGCCAGCGTTTCGTGAGGTACTTGGACGGCTTGGCCGCCGCCATCGTCGCGTGCTTGAAGACGGCGTGCTTCTGCCCAGGGCATCCTCCCGGCTTGGACAGCGCGACCGTGACCGGGTACGTCACGACGTGCCCGGCCGCGCACGACGGCGTGCACGTGTTCACGTCGTAGGTGCCCCGGCCGGTCGCCTTTGCGCCCGACCAGCTTGACCATTTCATGTGCTCCAGCGCCGTGTTGCCGTCGCCGCAGGCAAGGATGATCTGCCTCGGCTTGTACTGCTCGTGCAGACACGAGCCGGTCACCCATACCTGTCCGGAGCCGCCGGATGCCAGCGCCACGGCCGGCACTCCGACGCATGCGGCAACGACCACCGTCCACAGTGCCCTCCGGGATCCACGACGTCGCATCTCACTCCTTCTCCTCGCTCACACGGCACCCGGCGGCGAGATCGTAACGCGCCCGGCGGGCGCGATCAGCCCGTGAGGTCAAGACTCGGACCGATCTCGGCGAGCACCTGCCGCAGCGCTCCCAAGGCGGGGTTGGCCGCCCCCGCGGCCGCCGAGACGAGCACGACCGTCGCCTGCTCTCCGATCAGCGGCACGAACGTCACCCCACCGTCGCGCAAGCTCCGCGACGACAGCGGCAGACGCGTGATTCCGGCCCCGGCCGCGACCAGCGCCAGCAGGTTCTGCGGGCTCGTGCCGCGCTGCACGACGCGCGGGCGAAAGCCGGCCCGGGCGAAGTCCTCGTCGTACTTGCGGTGCCACGGCGGCCACGACGCGCGCGTGGTCAGGACCCACGGCTCGTCGGCGAGCTCGGCCAGGGTGAGCGTGGCGCGGGAGCCGAGCGGATGGCCCTCCGGCAGCACGGCGGCGACCGGCTCGGTGAGGACCTCCTCGGTCTGGAGATCGTCGACCAGCGGTGGCCGGCTGAGACCGGCATCGAGCAGGCCATCTCGCACCCCGGCGACAAGGCCGGCGATCGGCAGCTCCTGCGCCTGAAGCTCGATCCCCGGATGGCGCTCGCGGAACCGGCGCACCACGGGCGGCATCAGGTAGTTCGCCACCGACGACAGGAAGCCGACGCGTAGCGTGCCCTCGCGGCCCTGCACCGCGCGAGCGACGGTCTCCGCAGCGCGGTCGGCGCGCGCCAGCACGGCTCGCGCCTCACGCAGCAGCACTTCTCCGACGTCGGTGATCCCAACGCCGCGCGAGGTTCGCTCGAACAGGTCCGCGCCGAGCTGCCGCTCCAGCGTGCGGATCTGCGTCGAGAGGGACTGCTGGGCGATCGTCAGCCGCTGGGCGGCGCGCGTGAAGCTTCCGGCCTCGGCGACCGCGACGAAGTAGCGCAGCTGTCGCAGCTCCGGCGTCATCGCTGCCGAGCATACCGCTGCCACAGGCTCAGCCTGTGGCGCGCCAGGCAATCGGTGTTTCCCATCGGCGCGACCCCGGGCTAGCGTGACTGTCATGACAACAGACGACTCTCGCGTCTGGCTGATCACCGGCAGCTCGTCGGGGTTCGGCCGCGCGCTCGCCACCGCCGCCCTGCACCACGGTGACCGCCTCGTCGCCACCGCGCGCCGACCCGAGGTGCTCGACGACCTCGTCGCCGTCGCCCCCGACCGCGTGTCGGCGATCCCGCTGGACATCACCGATCCGCACGCCGGTCATGACGCGATCGCGGCCGCGGTCGAGCGATTCGGCCGGCTCGACGTGCTCGTCAACAACGCCGGCTACGGCTCGGTCGGGGCCGTCGAGGAAATCGACCCCGGAGACCTCCGCACACTGATGGAGACGATGTTCTTCGGCGCCGTCACGCTGACGCAGGCCGCGCTGCCGCAGCTGCGCGCGCAGGGTTCCGGCGCGATCGTGCAGATCAGCTCGATGGGCGGGCAGGTGGCGCCGCCCGGCTTCGGTGCCTACTGCGCCGCCAAGTTCGCGCTCGAGGCGATCTCGGAATCGCTGGCAGCGGAGGTCGCGCCGCTCGGCATCCACGTGCTGATCGTCGAGCCCGGCGCCTTTCGCACGGAGTTCGGCGGCGCGCGCATGCACCGCTCGCGCGAACTCGCCGCCTACGCACCCACGGTCGGGCCGACGCGGGCCTACATCGACGGCTCGGACGGTACGCAGCGCGGCGACCCGGCCAAGGCGGCGGCAGCGATCCTCGCTGCCCTCAGCGCCGAGCATCCGCCGCTGCGCCTCGCGCTCGGCGACGACGCCGTCGATGCGATCCGGGACACGCTCGCGCGCCGCCAGGCCGAGCTCACGGCGTGGGAGCCGACCAGCCGCGCCACCGCCTTCGCGGCGACCGCGAGGGCGTGACCTCCGGCGTTCTGATCGCAACCTGGGCGGCTGACGATGAACTAGAGGCCGTCGCGTAACTCCCGGATTGCCGATCGGCGGGTGTGTGCCGCGAGCACGCTTAGGTGCAGTTTCCTTCGAATAAGCGATGGTTTCTGCGCGGTCTGGTGGGTGGCGCGGGAACGCCTCGTGCCGCAGTTCCTCGCGAATACCGCCACCTTCTGCGCGGTCAACAGCCCGTTCACGAACCGTCAGGCTTACTCGGAAACTGCGCGGGTCAACGCGTCCCGCCGCGCGCCGGGACGGCAGCGTGGCGTGGTCGCGCGCGTCCGAGGCGCGCACCTGTACGTTTCCGCCGATATTCGGCCGAAACGTGCAACTAAGCGCGCTCGCGGCACACACGCCCCGATCGGCAATCAGGGGAGTACGCGACACCCTCGACACACGGTACGAACACACCAGGTCACGGGCGGCAGCCCGACCAGCGGGCCGGCGATCCCCTCCCCACCGCCGTCCACAGGACACACCCACACACCGCAACACCGCATGCAACGGCCTCATAGCGGAGGTTTCGGTGCGTTCACCGCGAAACGCAAGGACGTGCTCGGACGGGCCCTCCGGGACCTGGGCTTAGAGCACGCGGGCCGCGGCGAGATCCGACCGGAGTGTCGAGACGTCGCGCAGCTCGCCGGCGCCGACCACCGCGACGAAGGCGATCCGGCCGCCACGCACGCCGTAGACGAAGGGGCCGGTTCGAGCGCCCCACAGACCGGGAG
The DNA here is from genome assembly GCA_035552615.1 of Solirubrobacteraceae bacterium. Lineage (GTDB taxonomy): Bacteria > Actinomycetota > Thermoleophilia > Solirubrobacterales > Solirubrobacteraceae > Palsa-465. The sequence continues at coordinate 5,804 of DASZLC010000028.1, read as the reverse complement.
CGAGCTTCCGCGCACGCGGGGCCAGCCGGCGCGCGCTCATGCCCGGGGCGAGCCCGCTGGCCGCGTCGCCCCGCGCCGTCGAGGCGATCAGCGCGACCCGGCCGCCCGCGTCGAACACCGACGCCACCGACGCGCCGGCGCCGCTCACGCAGTAGCGATAGCTGCGGCCCGGGCGCGACAGCGGCTGACCGGCGCGGTACAGGGCCTGCTCGGCGCTGTCGCCGAGCCGAAGGGTGCGCCCCAGCCCGGCAGCCGAGAAGTTGGTGCCGGCGCGGCTGCAGGTCTCGTCGGGCACGCCGGAGGCCCGCTCCCACATCTCCAGGTACGCCTCGGCCCCCTGGAACATGGCGTTCATGATCGTCGAGCCGCCGAGCCGCTGGATGTCGTTCAGCCAGTCGGCGTACATGCCGTAGTTGGCCAGACCGTCGGTGTTCAGGTTGAACGTGCGCTGTCCCCACTGCTCCTGCGTGAAGGTGACGTTCCCGACATAGGACTTGAACGGATAGGTGATCGGCGTGCCCGACGACGGTCCCGGCTGCTCGGCGAGGCCGTTCATGTCCGAGCCGTAGCCGAAGCCGGTGTGGAACCGTGGATCGGCCTGTGAGAGGTCGTTGCGCATCGTGCCGATGAACGACGCCGCCGGCGCCGCCGGCTCGGTGATCACGCCGCCATCGGCGTAGACCTGCTTGAACAGCTGGGGACTGTTACAGCAGTGGGCAGAGACGACACCGGCGTAGTGCGCCGCTGTGGCCAAGCCCAGCGCGGCGGCCGCCGTCCTGGAATCCATGTGGTCGAGCTGGATGATCAGGTGCTGCTTGATCATCTGATTGATCAAATAGGTGCCATAGGGAGTGATCCCGTCGGTGTTACACGTCGGCCCCGACGCGTAGACGGGCAGCGGCGCTCCGTGGGTCAGCTGGGCCAGCGGCCCGTTCAGCAGGTTGGCCAGCACGCCCGTCAACGGGACAGTGGTCTGCTCGGCGTCCTGGTCGGCCGCCGGGCACGACACCATGTTCCAGAAGCTGCCCGTCTCGAGCTCGTTGCCCGCGTTGACGATCGCCCCGGTCGTCCCGGCGATGCCCTTGGTCCCGCCGAACGCGTTGTTGAACTCGTGGACCGGGAAGAACGTGCGCACGCCCATCGCCTCGACCTGCTGCAGCCCAGAGTCGATCTGGGCGTCGCTGCACGACGGGACGTTTCCGCGTTCGGTGCAGTTGAACAGCGCCGAGACCTCGATGCCTTCGATGACCGCCAGCTTGCCCTCGTTGATCACCTGCCGGGCCTGGAACGGGTTCGTGACGATCCGGAACCACCCCTTGCCCGGTCCGCCGGACTGCGCGTCGATGTAGTTCTGCAGGTCGTACAGGTCCTTGCTCTGGATCGCCACCGAGTCCATGTCGTTGCACGGATGGCTGCGCGTGGTCATGATCGAGCACAGGGCTTCGTTGTCGACCAGGTTCGTGACCATCACCCGCAGACCCGCCTTCCACGCCCGCTCGATGCCGGTGTAGTAGTCGCCCTCCTCGGCCAGCGCCGTTGGGCTCGGCCAGCCGACGAAGGTCGGCCAGCCGTGGAAGCCCCTCGGGCGCGCCACGCCACCAAAGTCCAGGAACGCTTCGAGCACGCCGTTGGTGCCCTGCTCGTCGGCGGCGCAGCTGGCCGGCAGCGCGTACGGCGCGCCGAACGGGCTCCACGGGCGTCCGCAGTGCCAGTCGCCGCCGAACAGCTCAGACGCCGTGATGTGGGAGTGGCCCTCGACGGTGCCGAGCACCTCGGCCTCGGGGCTCGCCCCGGTGAACGACGCGCCCGTCGCGTCGACGCCCGCCTCGGGGTACGTCGAGCAGCCGTTCGACGCCGCGAACACGACCGGCAGGCTCGTCCCGGTGGCCAGGTTCACGAGCGTGAAGCCGGTGGTCCCGCCGCCGTTCACCTGCCACTCCGACGCGGTGCTCGGCGTCGCCACCGGCTGCAGCGTGCCGCCCCCGACGTCGTTCAGGTAGTGGTCTTTCGGCGTGTACAGCAGGTAGGTCCCGAGCGCCGCCGCCTGCATCCGGAACGGCCCGTCGTCCGCCGCGATCCCGGCGCCGGCCGGGGCCCGCAGGGCGTAGCAGCCGTCGACCAGCGAGTAGCGCGTCAGCTGTGTCTGTGCGGCCAGGACCTGGCGCATCGTCAGCCGGCGCGCGCCGGTGCTCGCCGCCAGGCCTCCCACGACGAGGCTCACCGCCGCGAGCACGACGATGACCGGCACCCCGCGCCTCAGCACGCTCGCCCGGTCCGCGCGCCTGATCCACCTGAAACCCATCTCGTCTCCTGACTCAAAGCACGTCGTGAACGCGGCCGTTCACGCGACCGCATGGATTATGCCCGCGGACGCGGGCGTCAGGTGCCGGCGTCCGCCCGTCGGCCGGACGGCGCGGCCGATCGTGGTTGCGCGGCGCCCGCTGTCGCCACGTCGCGCGGGTAGCTGACATGGGCGCGGTACAGGAACACGCCGGCCGCGACGAGCGACGCCAGCATGATCAGGAAGGTCCATTTCAGGCCGGTCGTGGTGCTGGCCGATACAAGCCCATGCGGGTGGGTGCCGATCGGAGCTTGGGCTGGCGCGAAGCCAGCGATCAGTGAGGCGAGCCCACCGAACAGCAGCGGCGCCAGCGCCTGCATGAGCGAGCGGATGAACGTCCGCGCGCTTTCGGCCCGCCCCCACAGGCCGGCGGGCATGATGTCGAGTCGCGCCGCGTTCAGGGGCGGGTTGGCGGCCGAGATCAGCGCCGCGCCGGCGGCGTCGAACCACACCGCCGGATACATGTGGTGGCTGAGGATGCCCGGGAGCAGCACCACCGCCGCCAGCATGTAGCACCCGGCCGGGACCAGCACGCGCGACTCCAGGATCCCGCGGCGGAGCATCAGGTCGGTGATCGAGCCGCTGGCCAGCGTGCCGATCAGCGCGCCGCCGACGAGCAGCGCCAGCCCGAGCTCCGATGACGCCTGCCCGACGTGGTATTGGCCGCGGACGAACAGCAGGGCGAACGTCGACAGCCCGGCGAAGAAGAAGTAGCCGAGCGAGGAGCCGATGATCATCAGCCAGTTGCTTCGGACCGCCAGGATGTAGCGAAGGGCGGAACCGAGCCCCATCTTGCGCGGATCCTCGCGGAGCACGCGGGCGGGATCGGGCTTGAATCCGCGCTGGGCGGCGACGGACCGGGCGAGCTCCTCGTCGGAGCCGCCGGTGGCCTGCTCGCCCGTCGGCGCCTCGGGCCATGGCTCGTCGGGCGGCGCGGCGGGCGCGGCGGGGATCACCAGCGCGCCGGGCTCCAGCCGGCTCTGCCCGCCGCGAAGCGGCTCGGGCACCGTGCGGTGCAGCTCGCGGGCCAGGAAGAAGCCGGGAATCGCCAAGAGCACGAACGACACCCGCCAGCTGAGCAGGCTGGCCACCGACCCGCAGATGATGAACCCGAAGGCGGCGCCCGCCGTCTCGCCGCCGAGGATGTAGGCGTACACACGCCCGCGCTCGCGCGAGGGGAAGTAGTCCCCGGTCAGCGAGGCGATCGCCGGGCCGGCCGTGGCGGTGACGGCGCCGAGCGCCAGGCGGGCCAGCAGCAGGCCGGAGAAGCTCGACGCGAACGCGCTGAACAGCGACGCGATACTCCACAGCACGATGCTGAGGGCCAGCAGCGGCATCCGCTTCACCTTGTCGACGAACAGGCCGACCGGGATCGTGAAAACCGCGCCGACGAGCAGCGTGACCGAGCTCAGCAGCCCGATCTTCGTGGTCCCGATGTGCAGCGAGCGCTCCAGCTGCGGAGCCATCGCGCCGACGGTGGCGGCGTCGGCGCCGCCGAGAGCCAACACCGCGGCGAACAACACGATCACCCGCGCGCGGGCGGGACCGCCGACCAGCTCCACCACCTCGCCGCGCACGTAACCGCCCATCCAGCGGAGCATCTGCCCGAGCGCTCGGGCCAGCTCAGAACCGGCGCTGTGTCCTTCGTTTGCGGCCACGAGAAGACTGTACGGAAGGCCGGTCATGTAGCATTCCGGAGGATGGCTCCGTTTCCCGATCGGCTGCGGTTCGGCATCCACGCCGGTCAGCAATTCACCGATTTTCCTGCCTATGTGGAGCTATGGCGGACGGCCGAAGAGCTCGGGCTCGACTGGGCCTCGGTGTTCGACCACTTCATGCCGATCCAGGCCGATCCGACCGGACCGTGCTTCGAGGGCCTGACGCTGCTGGCGGCGATGGCGGCGCATACCGAGCGGCTGCGCTGCGGGATCATCGTCGTCGGGATCACCTACCGCAATCCGGCGCTGCTGGCCAAGATGGCGGCGACGATCGACCACGTCTCCGGCGGCCGGCTGGAGCTCGGCATCGGCGGAGCCTGGTACGAGCTCGAGCACGACCAGTACGGGATCCCGTTCCCCCCGATCGGCCAGCGCCTGGCCATGATGGGTGAGGCGGCGGTGATCCTGAAGTCGCTGTGGACCGAGGAGCGCACGACGTTCTCGGGCCGCCACTACCAGCTGAAGGACGCGATGTGCGAGCCCAAGCCGCTTCAGCAGCCCCGGATCCCGCTGTGGATCGGCGGGTCCGGCGAGCGAGTGACGCTCCGGCACGTGGCCGCGCAGGCCGACGGCTGGAACACCTTCCTGCTGCCGATGGACGAGTTCGAGCACAAGCTGCAGGTGCTCAGCGCCCACTGTGACGACGTCGGACGCGACCGCTCGGAGATCCGGATCCAGCTCGTGCTGCAGGCCGTGCTCGGCGCCGACGACGCCGAGGCCGAGGAGCAACTCCGCGTCCGCGCCGAACACCTCGGGCTGGAGCCGCAGGCACTTCGCGACCGCGGCCTGTTGGCGATGACCCCTGAGCGCCTCGCCGAGCACCTGCGCCCGTACGTCGAGCACGGCGTCGGCGACTTCCTGGTGGCGGCCCGTCCGCCGATGGATCGGCGGACGCTGGAGCTGTTCGCCGGGCAGGTCGCACCCGCCCTGCGCGGTTGAACGACCGCATCTGACACTTGTGGCGCCCGCCACAAACTATGATGCCGCGCAACCGCCCTAGGCGGAGGAGAGCGAGAAGTAGTGCAGAGGCAACAGACCATTCGGGTGCTGGGCTTGATCGTGTCCGGGCTTATCGTCGCGGCCGTTGTGCTCGTACTGCTCGGTCCTGGCTCGAGCTATGTCGTTCACGCGGAGTTCAGCGACGCTGGTCAGCTGGTGAGCGGGGATCTGGTGACGATCGCCGGGCATGAGGTCGGGACGATCGGGTCGATCAGCGTGGCGAACAATGGTCTCGCCAGCGTGGAGATGGATATCTCTGATTCGAGTATTGAGCCGTTGCGGTCGGGGTCGGTGGCGACGATTGGGCAGTTGTCGTTGACGGGGGTCGCGAACCGGTTTGTGAGTTTGGTTCCGGGTCCGGGGCGCGCGATCGCGAATGGGGGTTCGTTGCCGGTGACGCAGACGCACGGGATCGTCGATTTGGACATCGTGCTCGATTCGCTTACCCCGAGGGTGCGTGATGCGTTGCAGACGATCTTGAAGACGGGCGCGTATTTTGTGAAGTCGCCGACGGTGGCGGATGTGAATCGGTTGGCGGCGTATTTGAATCCGGCGTTCAGTCAGGCGACGCAGCTCGGGTCGGAGTTGGTGTCGGATCGGTTTGCGTTGCAGCGGTTGGTGAGTTCGACGGGTGAGTTGTCGGCGAAGCTGGCGGGGAACGCGGGGAATCTTGGTGGGGCGGTGAGCAACACGGCGCAGGCGCTGAGACAGGTCGCGAGTGAGCGCTCGGCGTTGCAGGATGCGCT
>DASZLC010000027.1:0-2779 GCA_035552615.1 Solirubrobacteraceae bacterium | reverse complement strand
CGCTGACCGCGACGATCCTGATCGTTCCCGTGGCCAAGGTGCTCGGCCGCTACGACCGCGACGCCATCGTCTTGCGCAAGTCGACGCTGGAGGAGTTTCCCTCCCTGCTTGTCCTCGCCGGGGCGTTCGCACTGACCTGGTCGCTGCTGGTGACGATCGCCGGCCGCGCCGCGCAGGCCGAGCACGCCGCCATCATCTGGGCGGTCGTGACGGCGCTGCTGACCGTCGCCCGCCTGACGGCGCGCTCGATCGCCGGCGCCACCGCGCCGACCGAGCGCGTCCTGATCGCGGGCAACCCGCGCGTTCGCACCCGGCTCGCGCACTCGCTCGCGTCGGACCCGTCGGCGCGCATCGAGGTCGTCGGTTTCCTCCCGTTCGAGGACGACGCCGACAGCGACTGGGACGACGCCGACGGGCCGGCGACGTTCGACGACCTCGCCGAGGTCGTCGCCGGGCTGAAGGTCGACCGCGTGTTTCTCGCCCCGACCAGCGCCGACAACGACACGATGCTCGCCGCCATCACCCTCGCCAACAGCCTCGGGGTGAAGCTGTCGCTCGTCCCGAGCTTGCTGGAGGTCGTCGGCTCGGCCGTCGAGTTCGACACCGTCGGAGGCGTCACGGTTCTCGGGATGCGCCAGCCCGGTCTGAGCCGCTCGTCCACGATGGTCAAGCGCGGGATGGACGTCGTCGGCGCGTCGGTGGGCCTGGCGGTGCTGTCGCCGGTGCTGGCGATCGCGGCGATCGCCGTGAAGCTGGACACGCACGGGCCCGTGTTCTTCCGCCAGAACCGCGTCGGGCGCGACGGCCGGGTCTTTCGGATGGTGAAGTTCCGCAGCATGGTCGACGGCGCCGAGGCCCAGCGCGCCGCGCTGCAAGCGCTGAACGAGACCGACGGCATCTTCAAGCTGACGGCCGACCCGCGTGTCACCCGGGTCGGACGGGTGTTGCGGAGCACATCGATCGACGAGCTGCCGCAGCTGTTCAGCGTGCTGCGCGGCGACATGAGCCTCGTCGGCCCGCGTCCGCTGGTGGTCGAGGAGGATCGCCTGATCGAGGGTCACCACCGCTCCCGGCAGGCGCTGTCGCCCGGCATGACCGGCCCGTGGCAGGTGCTCGGCCCGAGCCGCCCGCCGCTGTCGGAGATGGTGAAGACCGACTATCTGTACGCGGCGAACTGGTCGCTGTGGACCGACATCAAGATCGTCCTGCGCACCTTCGCGCACGTCGCCGCGCGCCGCGGCATCTAGCGCGCTGAGGCTCGCCTGGCGACCACGGCCATCCGGTCGCGGAAGTCCGGCGCCCACAGCCGGTCAGCGACGCCCGCCCGCCCGGCGGCCGTGACCAGACCGCGGGCCAGCGGCGGTGAATAACCGCCGATCCGCTCCAGGTAGTAGCGGACGGTGAACGCCTTCGGTGCGGTCGTCACCTCCACCGGCTCAAAGCCGCCCCGGCGCAGCAATGCGGCGATCGAGCCGCGCGTGAAGTACTGGACGTGCGTGGGGATCACCGACCACCAGCGACGCCCGAGCGCCCGCGCCATCCGGCTGCCCGCGTCGGGGAGCGCCAGCCACACCACGCCGCCGGGGGCGAGCAGCGCATCGATCCGGCGCAGCGCGGCGAGCGGATCAGTGACGTGCTCGATCACGTCACCGAGCGTGATCGCGTGGAACGCGCCCGCCGGGAGCTCGGCCTCGAGCAACTCGCCCTGCACCACGGTGAGCCCGAGTCGGTCGCGGGCGTAGCCGGCCGCGAAGGCGCTCGGCTCCACCCCGAGGGTGTCCCAACCGCGCTCGCGCGCCTCGGCCAGCAGAAAGCCGACCCAGCAGCCGAGGTCGAGCAGGGCGCGCGGGCGCACGGGCGGCGCGTAGGCCTCGATCCGCTCCAGCGCGCGGCGCGCCGTCTCACGCTGGCCGAGCTCCTCCTGCACGTAGTCCTCGGAGGCGGCGGTGGCGTACGCATCGGCCAGCATCGTCGCCGCCGGCATCGGGTCAAGCTGCATGTGGCCGCACCGCGGGCACCGCGCGATGTCGCCCAGCGCGGTACCGAACTGATCGGTCGAGGGGATCAGGCCGCCAGCGCCGAGCTCGCCGGCCACTCTCAGGTGGTCGGACAGCCCGTGCCCGCCGCACGCCGCGCACACGGAGCTCGTGGACATCGCGGCAATACTAGGCAGATGGCCGCTTCGCCCCCGTTTGCCAACGAACCCGTGCTGGAGCTGCGCCGGGCGACGGTGCGCGCGGAGTTGCCGGCGGCACTGGCGCGCGTCGAGGAGCGTCTGCCGCTGGGGGTGCCGGTCCTGGTCGACGGCGCCCCGCGCACCGGCGGGGAGACGTTCGACTCGACCGATCCGGGCGATCCCGAGCGGCTGGTGGCCCGCGCGGTGAGCGCCCAGGAGGCCGACGTCGAGGAGGCGCTGCGGGCCGCCCGCTCCGCCCAGCCGGCCTGGGCGCAGGCGGGCGCTGCGACGCGCGCCCGGGCCCTGCTCGCGGCGGCCGACGCCCTACGCGTCCGTCGGCTGGAGCTCGCCGCGCTCCAGGTGCGCGAGTGTGCGAAGCCGTGGCGCGAGGCCGACGCCGACGTCTGCGAGGCGATCGACTTCCTGGAGTACTACGCGCGCGGCGCAATCGAGCTGGAGCGCTCGCCGCAGCTGATCCAGCCGCCCGGAGAGCGCAACGAGCTCGAGTATCGCCCGCGCGGCGTCGTCGCCGTGATCAGCCCGTGGAACTTCCCGCTGGCGATCGCCTGCGGTATGACCGCGGCCGCCCTGGCCACCGGGAAC
>DASZLC010000026.1:0-11430 GCA_035552615.1 Solirubrobacteraceae bacterium | reverse complement strand
CACGAGCTGCGTACGCCGCTGACCGCGATTCGGGGCTACGCGTCGAGCCTGATGCAGCCCGACGTGACGTGGGACGGCGACTCCCAGCAGCGCTTTCTGGATCGGATCGCGGCCGAGTCGGCGCGGCTCGGGCGACTCGTCGACGACCTGCTCGACTTCTCCGCGATCGAGTCGGGAGTGATGCGCCTCCAGCGCGACTGGTGCGACCTGCGGCTCGTCGTCGAGGCCGCGGTCTCGTGCCTGCCTGAGGACGACGCCGCCGGCGTCGCGAGCTGCTGCGCCGAGGACCTGCCCGTCGTGTGGGCCGACCACGATCGGCTGGAGCAGGTGTTCGTGAACCTGCTGACGAACGCCTTCCGCCACAACCCGCCGGGCACGCGCGTCTCGGTGTCGGCGGCCCAGGACGCGGGCACCGGCCGCGTCACCGTGATCGTCGCCGATGACGGCCGGGGCTTCCCCACCGAGCAGGCCGGCGCGCCGTTTGATTCGGAGCGCAAGGTGCGCTCGGCCAGCGCCGGGGCCGGCCTCGGACTGTCGGTCGCGCGGGGCATCGTGCTGGCGCACGGCGGCGAGATCGAGCTGGCTCCGGCCAGCGCCGGCACCGCGTTCCGGATCACGCTGCCAATCGAGGGGGCGGCACCGGAGGGCGAGGGCGCCGACCCGCTGGCAGCGCTGCCGGCAGGAGACGGACCGGCGAACGATGCCTGAGCTGTTCACCAACACGCGGGCTCTGCTGGTCGAGGACGACCCCAACATCGTCGACCTGATCCGCTCGAACCTCGGCGTGTGGGGCTTCGACACGATCGTCTCGACCGACGGGCTGCGGGCGCTGCAACTGCTGGAGACCGAGGAGCCCGACATCGTCCTGCTCGACCTGATGCTGCCGGATGCCGACGGCTTCGATCTCTGCCGCCAGATCCGCGAGCGCTCCTCAGTGGCCGTGATCGTCGTCTCGGCGCGCGGCGGCGAGCGCGACAAGGTGACCGCCCTGAACATGGGCGCGGACGACTACATGACCAAACCGTTCAGCGTCGAGGAGCTGCTGGCCCGGATCACCGCCACGCTGCGGCGCACCCGCGCAACGGGGACGCCAGAGCCCGGGCCACCGGTGATCACCGTCGGCGAGGTGGTGATCGATCTGGCCAGCCAGCAGGTGACGCGGAGCGGACAGGCCGTCCACCTGACGCCGACCGAGTTCGCGCTGCTCCGGGAGCTGGTGATCAACCGCGGCAAGCTGCTCAGCCATGCGCATCTGCTGCGCCGCGTCTGGGGTCACGGTTACCAGACCGAGACCGAGTACGTGCGTGTGTATATCCGCCGACTCCGCGCGAAGCTCGAGGTCGACGAGCAGCAGCCGCTGAGTATCACGGCGCCGCGGGCCGGCTACCGCTTCGTACCTGAGTAGCCGAACACGGGTCAGTGTGGTGACGGCGTTCACCGCATGTTTACGTGCGGCGGCCGATATTAACGGTTCGTTCACGCAAACCGCCTTAGTGTCGTAGTTAGTTTCAACAGTTGTGGCCGCGGCGCGACGCGTCGTTGCCATGCCCGACGTAGGAGGAGAGACACATATGCACTTGCTGAAAAGCAAGGCTCTCGTTGCTGTGCTCGCGGTGGCAGCGAGCATCGGCGTCGCCGCGTGCGGCAGCTCATCGTCAAGCTCGAGCAAGACCACGAGCGCGACCAGCACGCCCGCGTCCACGAGCACCAGCGCCTCGACGGCCACGCCGTCGATCTCGGCGACATCGTTCACGAACAACTTCTCGGCGATGGCTGCGCTGAAGGCGCTCGCCGCCGGGGGCAAGGGCAAGGTCGCGGCGATCCTGCCGGATACGACCAGCTCCACGCGGTACGTGGAGTTCGACGAGCCGGACCTGAAGAAGGCGATGGCCGCCGCAGGGCTGCCCGCATCGGACATCATTGTCCAGAACGGCCTCGGCTCCGATTCGACGTTCCTGACCGACGCCCAGTCGGACATTACCAACGGCGCGACCGTGCTCTTGATCGACCCGGAGGACTCGGGTACCGGCACGCAGGTGGAGAACTACGCCAAGGCGCACGGCGTCGCCGTGATCGACTACGACCGACTCACCCTTGGCGGGAGTCGCACGTACTACGTCTCGTTCAACAACGTGCAGGTTGGCAAGCTGATCGGCCAAGGCTTCGTCAGCTGCGTGAAGGCGTGGCACGTGGCCAAGCCGAACGTGGTCGTGATGCGCGGCGCACCGACCGACAACAACGCCACCCTGTTCGCGCAGGGCTATAACGGCGTGCTGGCGGCGTACTTCAAGTCCGGCGCTTACAAGGACGTCGTGAACCCGGCCGGCACATGGGATCCGCCGACCGCGCTGACCGAATTCGAGCAGGCCTACACCGCCCACCCGAACATTAACAGCGCGCTGATCCCGAACGACGAGAACGGCTCGCCGATCATCAATTACCTGAAGACGAGGGGCGTGAAGGCCAACACCTTCCCGACCACCGGTCAGGACGCGACGCTCACCGGCCTCCAGGCAGTGTTGTCGGGCTACCAGTGCGGCACCGCGTACAAGCCGATCTACCTCGAGGCTCAGGCCGCCGTAGCATTGGCGATGTACCTCCGTGCGGGCAAGACCCCACCCGCCGGCCTGGTGAACGGCACCACCCAGGACACGCAGGAGCACAAGGCCGTCGCCTCGGTCCTACTCACCCCCGAGTGGGTCACCCCCACCAACATGGTCGACACGATCGTGAAGGACAGCTTCGTGCCCACCAGCCAGCTGTGCTCGGGCACCTACGCAGCTGACTGCAAAAAGGTCGGGATCTCCTCCTGACCTAGGAGATACCCTCGAATAGAGCAACGGATGTTGTGCCCGCCCGCGCCCTAGCGGGCGGGCACAATGACCAGAAACGACAATTCGATGAGCATTTCTGATGGACGCAGTCCCGCCGGCACGCCCGCACCCGGCTCAGGCCCGCTGCTGGAACTGCGCGGCTTGAGCAAGTCGTTCGGGCCGGTGCGCGCCCTGACAGCGGTGGACCTGGAGGTCCCGCCGGGCCAGGTCACCGCGCTCGTCGGCGACAACGGCGCGGGCAAGTCCTCGCTGATCAAGACGGTGTCCGGACTGTGGTCCCCCGACGGCGGCGAGATCGTGTGGGAGGGCCAAGCGGTGAAGCTGCACAATCCCAAGGACGCCGAGGCCCTCGGGATCACGACCATCTACCAGGATCTCGCGCTATGCGACAACCTGGACATCGTCCAAAATATGTTCCTCGGCCACGAGGCGCTCCGTCACCACATGCTCGACGAGCCGACGATGGAGATCGCCGCCCGCCAGACCCTGACCGACCTGTCGGTCACCACCGTCCGCTCGATTCGTCAGCCAGTCGCCTCCCTATCCGGGGGACAGCGCCAGTCGGTGGCCGTGGCGAAGGCGGTCATGTCCCAGGCGAAGCTGGTGATCATGGACGAGCCAACCGCGGCACTTGGCGTCGCACAGACGACGATGGTGCTAGGACTGATCAAGAGGCTGTCGGGCCGGGGGATCGCAGTGATGCTGATCTCGCACAACATGAACGATGTCTTTGAGGTCGCCGACCGGATCGCCGTCCTGTACCTGGGCCGGCTCGTCTCGAGCGGCCCGGCAACAAACTACGATCGGCAGAGCGTCGTCGAATGGATGACGAGCGGGGCCTCGGGACGCGCCGTCGGCACCGGAACCGCGGCATAGATCGTGTCGCAGAGGAGGAGAGAGCCGTGAGCACCGATACCCCGGCTCAGAGCGAGCCGAACGAAGCCGTGACGACGGCGCCGGACGACGATGCCGCATTGAGCGACGAGGCGCTGATCGCCGCGGCCCCGGACGTACTCGCCAACTCGATCGGCGACTACTTCCGCGCGTGGGGAACGCGCATCCGCAACGGCGAGAGCGGCGCGCTGCCGATCATCGTCGGCCTGATCGCGATCATCATCTTCTTCCAGATCGAGCAGTCGTCGTTCCTAACCGCCGGCAACCTGGTGAACCTGCTCGTCCAGGCGGCTACCTACATCATGTTCGGCGCCGCCGAGCTGTTCGCGCTGCTGCTGTCGGAGATCGACCTGTCCGTCGGCTTCACCGGCGCGGTCGGCGCGTGGGTGATCGCCGAGCTGATCGCCGCACCGGTCGGCCTCCCGTGGTGGGTGGCCATCATCGGCGGCCTGCTCGCGACCGGATTCTTTGGCTTTCTCCAGGGCTCGCTTATCACTCGCCTTGGCCTGCCATCGTTCGTCGTCACGCTCGGCGGCTCGCTTGCCATGGAGGGCGTGATGCTGGAGCTGGCCAATGTCGACAAGACGGCGGTCGGCGGCGTTATCAACATCAACACGAACAGCCCGATTTACAAGCTCGTCTCTACCAATATGAGCACAACCCTGGCGTGGATCGTGCTGGTCGTCGGCCTCGCCCTGTTCGCCGCCCTCACCTTGTCCCGCGCCCGCAAGCGCCGAGCCCAGGGACTGACCACGCCCCCACTCGGCATCACGATCCTGACGATCGCCGTCACCGCTGTCGGCGGCGTTGTGCTCGTGCTGATCTGCAACGCTAACCGCGGCAACCTCACGCCCCTGCGCGGCGTCCCGTGGGTGGTGCCGTTCGTCGTCTTCGTGCTGCTGCTGTGGTCATGGATGCTCGGGCGCACGCGGCTCGGGCGTTACATCTACGCGATCGGGGCGAACCCTGAGGCGGCCCGCCGCGCCGGCATCAATGTCGCTCGGGTGCGCACGATCGGCTTCATGCTGTGCAGCATGACCGCCGGGCTCGCCGGGCTGATCTACGAGTCGCGGTTGGGGAACATGTCCGTCGACTTCGATGGCGGCACGCAGGTGCTGTTCGCGGTCGCCGCGGGCGTGATCGGCGGCGCCAGTTTGTTCGGCGGGCGCGGCAAGCCGCTCCACGCGCTGCTCGGCGGCATCGTCATCGCCGCCGTCTTCAACGGCCTAGGCCTGATGGGCGTCAGCGCCGCCGTCACCGACATCGCCACCGCCATCGTGCTGATCGCCGCGGTCACGCTCGACGCGCTGGTCCGGCGCCGCTCGGCCACCCTCTCCTGAGGGGCCCGTGGCGCCCGTTCCCCGCTCGCTCGTGTGGGCGACCGACATCGATGTCCTGCCAACCGATCACGAGGTGCTGCGGCGCGATCGCTACCTCGTCGTCCACTCGCCGAGCAACCCCGCCCACTGGTGGGGCAACTTCCTCCTGTTCGACGAGCCGCCCGATGGCGGCGATGGCGAGCGGTGGGAGGCTGCGTTCGCCGCCGAGTTCGGCGCGCGGCCGGGCGTGCGGCACCGCGTGTTCGCGTGGGATGTCGTCGATGGCGCGGAGGGCGCGGCCGACTCCGAGTTCGTCGTGCGCGGCTATGCCCGCGAGCGCTCGGTCGGGCTGATCGCCACACCCGATCAGATCAGAGCGCACCCCCGGGCCGACCGCGACGTGACGGTCCGGGCACTGCGCCCCGACGGCGATGCCGCGCTGTGGGGCGCGATCGTCGACCTCCAGGCCGCCGAACGGCCGGCCCTCGTCGGCGAGACCGAGCATCTGGAGTTCTTGCGACGCCGTCAAGCCGAACTGCGCGCGATGTTCCGCACCGGCGCCGGAGCGTGGTACGCCGCTCTGGGGACTCGGGGGGAGGTCGTGGGCAGCTGTGGCATCGTCGTCACCGCGGGCCGCGCGCGCTACCAGCACGTCAGCACCGCGGCGGAGCACCGCCGGCGGGGCATCTGCTCGCGGCTGCTCGTCGACGCCGCCGCCCACGCCATCGAGCACTTCACGGCGGAGAGCTTTGTGATCGCCGCCGACCCGGAATACCACGCGCTGGGGCTATACGAGTCGCTCGGCTTCACGGCGAGCGAGCGCGTCTGTGGCGTGCTCCTCCCGCCGCCTGGTGACAGCGCGTGAATAGTTGTCACCGATCAGGCACACTGTCGGGATGGAGAGCGTCCCCGGGTTCGCCACCGCGCCGAGCGCCGAGCGCGCGCGTGTGTGCGTGGCCGATCGGCTGCACGAACGGCGCACCTACCCGGCCGTCGCTGCGTCGGTGCGGCTCGCCCGCGAGGACGTCGTCGCGCTGGCACGGCACGGTGGGGCCGTCGGCGAGCAGCTCGAGTCGATCCGCCTGGCCATCTCCGAGGCGGCCACGAACGTCGTCCGCCACGCCTATCGCGACGGGCCGGGGACGATCCAGCTGACCGCGTTACTGGCCGACGGGGTCCTCTCGGTCCTGATCGCCGACGACGGCTGCGGCGTCCGCACGCCGACCGACTCGCCCGGACTCGGGTGGGGCATGGCCCTGATCGCGCAGGCGGGAGAGCGCTTCACAGTCGCCGAGCGCCCCGGCGGCGGCACCGAGGCGCTCGTCGAGTTTCGCATCGCACCGGAGACGAACTGAGCGCTGCGGCCGCGGGGCCGGTCACTCGGAGGCGAGCGACAGCTGGGCGGCGGGTGCCGGCACCTGTGCCTTCTCGGCCAGTCGGGCGCGGCGCGGCAGCACGAATATCGCCACCAGCAGACCGACCGCGTAGAGGCCGGCGGCGCACCAGAACGCCGTCGTATACCCGTGGATCTGAGCGGCATTGGCGACATCGTGGAGGTGCGGATGGCCGCGCAGAAAGCTCGCCGCGGCGCTGGCAAACAGCGTGGACAGAGCCGCCGTGCCGATCGAGCCGCCAACCTGCTGCGAGGTGTTCACCATCGCCGCGGCGACGCCGGCCTCGGTCGGCTTGACGCCGAGCGTGGCGGTGCCGAATGCGGCGGCGAAGATGCCGCCCATGGCGAGCCCGACCAGGATCAGGCCGGGCATCACGTGAGCGACGTACCCGCTGCCGGGGGTGATCCGCGTGAAGAACAGCATCGCCAGCATTCCGAGAGTCATGCCCGCCACCACGACCGCCTTCGGTCCGGTGCGGGGTAGAACTCTCGTCTGCACGGTCGTGGCGGTGGCGATGATCGTCACGTTCATCGGCATGAACGCCACGCCGGTGCCGATCGGCGAGAAGTGCAGTCCGTCCTGCATGTAAAACGTGAGGAACAGGAACACGCCGAAGACGCCGGACACGGCCAGCGCGATCGATGCGTACATGCCGCCACGGGCGCGATCCCAGATGATGTGCAGCGGCAGCAGCGGATGCGCGGCGCGGCGCTCGATGGCCACAAACGAGACGAGCAGGACCGCGCTCGCCACGAACGCGATGATTGTCACGGGATCACTCCACGAGCTCGTTTCGGCGTTCGAGAACCCGTAGACGACGGCGAACAGCCCGCCGGTGGCGGCGAGCACACCGGGCAGGTCGATCCGCGGGCGCGCCGGGTCGCCGTGGTTCACCAGCACCCGCAGCGAGACGATCGCCGTCGGCACCGCGATCAGCAGGTTCACGTACAGGCACCACCGCCACGACAATGTCTGCGTCAGGATCCCGCCGAGCAGCAGCCCGACCGATCCGCCCGCGCCGGCGATCGCGCTGAAAATGCCGAACGCCTTCGGCCGGTCGGGCGAGCCGGCGAACGTCACGGTCAACAGCGACAGCGCCGACGGCGCCAGCAGCGCACCAAACACGCCCTGCAGCGCGCGGGCGGCGACAAGCATGCCGAGCGACTGGGCCAGGCCGCCGATCGCCGACGCCCCGGAGAACCCGAGCAGCCCGGCGATGAACGTCCACTTGCGTCCGAACAGGTCGCCGAGCTTGCCGCCGAGCAGCAGCAGGCTGCCGAACGCCAGT
The DNA here is from genome assembly GCA_035552615.1 of Solirubrobacteraceae bacterium. GTDB lineage: Bacteria > Actinomycetota > Thermoleophilia > Solirubrobacterales > Solirubrobacteraceae > Palsa-465. The sequence continues at coordinate 3,701 of DASZLC010000026.1, read as the reverse complement.
GCGTACGCCGTGACCACCCACTGGCGGCTGTCGGTGGAGAAGTGCAGCGCCCGCTGGGCCGACGGGAGCGCGATGTTCACGATCGTCGCGTCGAGCACGACCATCAGCTGCGCGATGCCGAGCAGGGCCAGGACCGCCCAGCGGTTCGGCTCCTCGCGGGCGGCCGGGGTCACGTGCCGGGGGGCTTGTCGAGCAGCACTCCGTACACGCGCTTCACGTGCAGCCGGACGACCAGCCGCCGGGCGGCGATCATCTGCGCCGAGAACTCCGTCTCGTCGAGCGCGGCGTTGTACGCCGAATGCACCGTCAGCAGCTCGCGGATCGCCTCGTCGCCGGGCTCAGCCGCCACCGCCGACGTATCGGCGTCGCCCTCGCCGACGGCGAATGACCAGAAGTGCTCGCCGGCCACGTGCAGGGCGGCGTGCGAGTCGCGCCGGAAGATCCGGCCCTTCACCCGGTCCGCCGTCGTCGATATGCGAGCCGTGCGTGTGTCCGCGTCCCACAGGTAGAAGACGTTCGTCAGGTGCGGGTAGCCCGCCTTTGTGATGCCGGCGAGGATTCCCTCGCGCCGGCGTCCGATCAGCTGCAGGAGCTGCTGCTGGTCAGCCACGCCGGGACATCGATGACACGAAGATCGTCACGAACCAGAAATTGTAGAGACCTCAACTATTCGGCCCGGGCTCTGCAAGCGCTCCGGCCTGCCGAGGGCCAGCGCGCTGCTCTCAAAGCGGCGCCAGACCTTCCTTCAGCGTCCGGCCGGGATCGTGGTCGTCGTCGATCGCCAGGACACTCTGGGAGCCTGATTGGTCCATGCGACCAAAAAGGCTCCCAGGATCGTCGTTGACACCGCGTCATCGCGGTCCATAGGGTTCGGCGGATGAGGAGAGGTATCGCGGCCCTGTCGTGCTGCTGGCGGTGGGCGCAGCGGTGGCGCCGGTCGCGCAGGCGCGGCGGGGGCGCGGGCACAAGCACGCGCACAAAGGCTCACACCCCGGCCACGGGCACGGCAGCGCCTTCACGTCGCTGTATACCGGGCCCGGACCGAAGCCCGGACCGTCGATCCTGTACGCCGCTCCGGCGACCGCGCCCGAGCTGACGAACACGGGGATCTGGCACGCCGCGCCGATCCTCGTCTCCGGCGCGGAGGCGTACCGCGACGGCGAGTTCCTCTACCAGGACTACCTGTTCGACGACCACGGCGCCCACGAGCTGCCCGATCCGACGGACCCGCAGCTGTCCGGCGTCGGGGACCTGTTCTCGATGCCGAACGGCACCTACACGTATCCGACCGGACCCGGGTATGCCGGAAATGCCGCCGACCTCGTCGAGTTCCGCGTGAAGCCGCTGACCCAGGCGACGGCGTTCCGGATCACGATGAACACGATGGAGAACCCTGCGCCGCTCGCGTTCTCGATCGCGATCGGCGGCACGCCCGGCACCACGTACGCGTTCCCGGGCGGCGCCAACGTCGTCGCCCCGGCCGGCCTGTTCCTGACCGTGCGGCCTGTGGACGGTCAGCTCCGGGGGCAACTCACCGACGCCGCCACCGGCGCACCCGTGCCTGGCCCGGCCCCCGCGGTGACGGTCGACACCAACCGCCGCCAGATCCAGGTCGAGGTCCCGCACAGCGAGTGGAACCCGGGGATGTCGACCGTGCGCATGGCGATGGGCGTCGGGCTCTGGAACAACGCGAAGAGCGCCTACCTCCTGCCGGGACTGATCGCCACCGCCACGATGCCCGGCGGCGGCGGGCTCGCCCTGCACCCGGCCGCGTTCTTCAACGTCGCGTTCCGGACCGGCGAACCGATGCCGTCGGTGGAGCAGAGCACGACCGCGGTGCTCGACGCATCGTGGTGGCGCGAGAAGGAGCAGGGCGCTGCGCTGGCCGCCGGCAACATATCCGACCTGTACGCCGAGGTCGACTTCGCCAAGCTGTGGAAGAAGGTCACCGACAACTCCGGCATCCCGACGACAGGCCCGATCGACCGGATCATGGCCAGCCACTTCGAGCCGGCGCAAGGGACGAGCTTCGCGCACCCGTGCGGGTTCACCGGCTCCCCCGACGCCGGCGGGTGCTCGCCCGAGTACCTCACCCAGCTCCAGCCCTACTCCATCTACGTCCCGCCGGGCCCGGCGCCGGCGGGCGGCTACGGGCTGACGCTGCTGCTGCACTCGCTGTCGGCGAACTACAACCAGTTCATGACCAGCCGCAACCAGGCGCAGTTCGCCAACCGGGCGACGCCGTCGATCGTGATCACCCCCGAGGCCCGCGGACCCGACCAGTCCTACGAGGGCCTGGGTGCGGCCGACGTGTTCGAGGTGTGGAACACGGTGGCGCACCTGTACAAGCTGAATCCCGCCGACACCGACATCACCGGGTACTCGATGGGCGGGATCGGCACGTTCAAGCTCGCGGCGCAGTTCCCCGACCTGTTCGCGCGGGCGCAGCCGACGGTCGGCGACGAGTCCGACAACGACGTGCTCGCCTCGCTGCGCAACGTGCCGGTGCTGATGTGGAACAACCTGGCCGACGAGCTCGTGAACCCAGCCCTGTACCTGCCGACCGCCAGCAAGCTCGCCGCGCTCGGCTACCGCTACCAGCTCGACGTCTACCGGCCGTGCCTGAGCACGTTGTGCTCGCCGCTGTTCCCCGATCACCTGGAGCTGGCCATCAACGACCAGTTCGCGCCCGCGGCGGCGTTCCTCGGCTCGGCGACGGTCGACCACGACCCCGCGCACGTGACCTACGTCGTCGACGCCGAGCGCAACGTGCCGAGGTACGGGCTGGTCGGCGATCACGCCTATTGGGTCTCGGACCTGACGCTCCGCTCCGCCAAGAGCCATTCCGGGAAGCCCGAGGCGGAGATCGACGCGTTCTCCCGCGGCTTCGGCGTCGGCGACCCGACCCCGTCGGCGGTGAAGCTCGGCCTCGGCCAGCTGACCGGCGGCTACATGGGCCCGCTCCTGTACGCCAGCGTGACGAAGACTTGGAACCCGCCCACCCCCGTCCCCAGCGAGCCGCGCGCCGACGTGATCGACATCACCGCCACGAACCTGGCCACGGCCTCGATCGATGTCACCCGCGCCGACGTCGACTGCAACGTGCAGCTGAAGATCACGACCGACGGTCCCCTGACGGTCACGCTGCCCGGGTGCAACCGCATCGTTCACGCCGGCTGATCGCAGCCCTCCTGGCCGCCGCGCTCGGGCAGCGCGAGCCGGTGCGGGTCAGCTCGCGTCGTCGGCGGAGAGCTCGACGATCAGGCGGTCGAGCTCGGGGACCGCGGCGCGGAGGCTCGGGAGGTTGACGACGATCCCCTCCTGGGTGCTCCGCGCCAGGACGACGACGGCGGGCTCCTCGGACGACGGGTTTTCTTCGCGATGGGGCACGTACGGCGGGACGTACATGTAGTCACCCGGGCCGGCCTGCACACGGCGCTCGACGTCATCCTCCAGGAACACGAATACGGGGTGTCCGCTGACCACGTAGATGCCGGTTTCGGCTTCGCCGTGGTGGTGGTCGCCGGACACCATCCCGGGCTCGATGTGACTCTCGCCCATCCAGATCTTGCGCGAGCCGTTGCGCGCTCCCGAGATCGCCTCGTAGCGCCGCATCCCCGGCGTCTGCCCGGTGTCCTCGCTCAGCTCGCCGTGTCCGGTGTGATGCAGCCGGCGGTGCCAGGCGGCCGTTCCGGCGTCGG
>DASZLC010000025.1:0-49934 GCA_035552615.1 Solirubrobacteraceae bacterium | reverse complement strand
CCGCATCCGCACGCTCGACCCGTGAGCCGCGTACCGCTTGCCGTCGACCACGACGCCGGTGAAGCTCTCGCCCACCGGCACCGACAGCTTCAGCGTCGTCGTTGCTGCCGCGCAGCCGCCAACCCGGACGGTCTGGCCCTGGCACCACGGATTGGCCGGGACGCCGGCGCACACGTGCGGCATCGTCGGCAGCGCCGAGGCCGGGGGCAGCGGGTGCAGCCCATTCTGGAGGCTGGTGAAGCGCGGATAGGACGTTCCGGGGAGGCACGGCACGCTGAGGCTGCCGACGAGCGCCAGCCCGGAATCGCAAGCGACCTGAAGCAGGAACCCCGGGCTGAGGTTGGCTGCGACGTGCGCGCCGTTGCAGACGGGATAGCTGCTCTGCAGCTGCTGGTCCTCGCTCGGCAGGCTGCCGGCCGCGTCGGTGTTGCCGCTGAAGCAGTTGGTCGGCTCGCCGGACTCGAAATTGAACTGCTCGAAGTCGCCGTTGGTCGGGTTGCCGAAGTAGCCGTTGTGCACGTAGTGGTTGTCGACGATGGCGTCGCCCCACTCGTCGAACAGGCAGCCGACCGCCGGGAAGGTCGTGACGCCGCCGGTGCACGGTGCGCCGCTGGTCGGGAACGGGACGACGATGTTGCCCCAGGCGCCGTTGTTGGCGAACGTGTTGTCCATCACCGTGTCGTCGCGGGCGCCGGACAGCGACATGCCGGTGCCGACGGGACCCGCCGCCGCGAAGCCGGCGGTCGGCACGTTGGGGTCGTTGTTGTCGTGCACGTTGTTGTTCATGAACACCCAGCACGAGTGGGTGTGGGTGATCGGGCTCGTCGTCCCGTCCGGGCAGGTGCCGTCCTGCGGGGGCGGGTTGTCGCCGTTCTGGCTGTTGGTGTCGAACCCGTCCTCGTTGTTGTCGAACTGCGAGTTCTCCACGACGAGCGACCCACCGGAGTTGGAGCCCGAGTAGCCGAGCGCGTTGTACTCGGCCCAGGCGTGGTCGACGACCTGGTTGCACTCGTCCTGGCAGGCGCCGATGTAGTAGCCCGAGTCGTTGAAGTTCGAGGCGTACGTGTTGTCCCAGGTGCCGCCGTTCCAGTTGCTGGAGAAGATGCCGTACTCGGCCGCCGTCGCTTCGGCCTGAAGGGGTGTCTGAGCGGTGTTGTAGAAGGTGCTGGTGGCGTTCAGGTAGCTGCCGTAGTAGCCCCAGCCACCCACCGCCCCGCTCTCCGCGCCGCCGTTCCACCAGATCTCGTTGCCGGTCTGGCCGTCGCCCCCGGCGCCGCCGAGGAAGTTGCACGCCGTGAGGTTCTGGATCCAGACGTTGTCGGCCTTCCACACCATTAGGCCGTTCAGACCGGTGCTGCCCTGCGTCGTGGTCGCGCCGTAGCTCTGGTCGTTCACGCCGTCCGAGCACGGCGGCGTGCCGGGCTTCGTGCCGTCGACGATCACCGTGTCGCGGTTCATGCCGCGCACGACGATGCGGGGGGTGGTGATCAGCACCCCGGCTGGGAACTCGCCGTTCTCGCCCGCGGGCGCGCTGCTCGTCGTCGTCTTGTAGTCGCCGGGGGCGATCAGCACCCAGTCGCCGGGCTTGGCGGCGTTCACCGCCGCCTGGATCGAGCTGAACTGGCCGGGGACGCCGTGGAGGCTGCCGACCCGTAGGACCGCTCCGGTCGCGGCGCCCGCCGACGCGGATGGCTCGGCGTAACCGGCAGCAACGGAGCATGACGCTAGCCACGCGCAGCACACGGCAATGGCACAAACTGAACGACGCACCGACGCTCCTCTCTGAACACCCGCGTTCGGGCGATCCTACAGATTCGGGTCCAATTCGAACTCGACGCCGGCGATCTCCACATCGTCGCCCGGCTCGAACCCGTGGGCCTCCAGCGCGCGGATCACGCCGATCCCGCGCAGCCGACGCTCCAGGTGGGCGAGCGCGTCCTCATTGTCGAGGTCGTAGCGCGCCACCAGCCGCTCGATCCCGGGCCCGGTGACGCTGAAGCGGTGCTCACCGATTCGCTTCACGTCGTAGGAGCGCTTGGCCGCCGGACGGAACACGCGGTGCTCGGGCAGCGCTGCGGCGGCACGGGCGGCGGGGTCACCCTCTCCGCTCCAGGAAACGGCAACGGCATTGACTGCGACCTGGGCGGGACTGAGCGCGGGCGCCGGCGGTTCGGCGGTGTCGAGCGGTATCCGGCGCACGAGCTCGGTGGTGAGCTGCTCCAGCCCGGCCCGCGTGACCGATGAGGTGAGCAGCACGGGTACGTCGCCGCCGAGGCGCTCCTGCCACGCCGCCTGCGCTTCAGCGGCCAGCGCCGGCTCGATCAGGTCGACCTTTGACAGCGCGAGAATTCGCGGCAGCGCCGCCAGCCGGGGGTCGTGAAGCTCCAGCTCCCGCTCGACGGTGGCGTGGTTGGCCACCGGATCGGAGCCGTCGAGTGGCGCCACGTCGAGCACGTGCACGAGCAGCCTGGTCCGCTCGACGTGGGCGAGGAACTCGTGGCCGAGGCCGGCGCCGCCGCTGGCGCCTTCGATCAGCCCGGGGATGTCGGCGATCACCAGCTGCCGGTCCCCCGCCTCGATCGTGCCGAGCGCCGGTTCCAGGGTCGTGAACGGGTAGGCGGCAACCTTCGGCTGCGCGCGGGTGAGCCGCGACAGCAGCGAGGACTTGCCCGCGTTCGGCAGCCCGACCAGCCCGGCGTCGGCCAGCAGCTTCAGCTGCAGCGTCAGCCAGCTCTCCTCCCCCGGCAGCCCGCGCTCGGCGAACCGCGGCGTCTGATGGGTGGCACCGGCGAAGCTCTTGTTGCCGCGACCGCCCGAACCGCCCCGGGCCACGACGGCGCGCTGGCCGGCCCGGATCAGGTCGTGGTGGGTGCCGTCGGCCTCGACCAGCACCTCCGTCCCCGGCGGGACTCCGATCTCCAGCGTCTCGCCGTCGGCGCCGTGCCGCTGGGAGCCCTGACCGTGCCCGGCACGCGGCGCCTTGAAGTGCGACGAGCGGCGAAAGCGCTCCAGATCGCGCAGCGAGTCCTCGCAGACGAGCACGACGTCGCCGCCGCGGCCGCCGTTGCCGCCGTCGGGGCCGCCCTTCGGCACATGCGCCTCGCGCCGAAAGCTGAGGCAGCCGTCGCCGCCGGCGCCGGCCTGGATGTGGATTCGTGCGGTGTCCTTCATCTGCCGGCAATTATGGGCAGGAGCCGGCATCGGCACCCGGAAACAAGACGCAACGTGTCATTGATCTGTGTCAAGGTCCGTTCACGTCAACCACACACCGGAGGTCAGACCGTGCAGCAGATCTGGGCCGACTTCAAGAAGTTCCTGATGCAAGGGAACCTCGTCACCCTGGCCGTGGCGTTCGTGATCGGCGCCGTGTTCGCGAATCTCGTGAAGGCGTTCGTCGGCGACCTGATCACGCCGATCATCGCGTTGATCTTCGGCAAGCCGAACTTCGGCACGCTGTCGTTCACGATCAACTCCAGCCATTTCCTGTATGGCGACTTCATCAACTACATGATCACGTTCGTGACGACGGCCGCAGCGATCTTCTTCTTCGTCGTGAAGCCCTACGAGGGCCTGGTGGAGCGTCGCAAGCGCGACGACCCGACGACGAAGGACTGCCCGGCGTGCGCCTCGGAGATCCCGGTGAAGGCGATTCGCTGCCCGTTCTGCACCGAGCACCTGACGGCGACCGCGTAGCCGCCGAAGCGATGGCGAGGGCCGGACGCGGCCCTCGCCGTCGTTACTCCTGCGAGTCGGGGGCGACCGAGATCACGCGCCCGCGGCGGCCGCGCGTGAACTGCACGGTGCCAGCGGAGCGGGCGTAGATCGTGTCGTCCTTGCCGATCCCGACGCCGTCGCCGGGATGGAAGCGGGTGCCCCGCTGGCGGACGATGATCTCGCCGCCGGTGACGGCCTGACCAGCGAACACCTTCACGCCGAGGCGCTGGGCGTTCGAGTCACGGCCGTTGCGGGAGGATCCGAGTCCCTTCTTATGCGCCATCTGAGTCCTTTGTTTCGGTGCCCGCGGGCGCGGCGGCAGCCGCCGGCTTCGGCGTCGCCGCCTTTGACCGGGACGCCTTCGCCTTCGCCTTCGCCTTGCCGATCGTGGTCACCTCGATGCGGGTGAGCTCCTGGCGATGGCCGGTGCGACGCCGGTAGCCGCGCTTTGGCTTGAACTTAACGATGCGGAGCTTCGGCCCGCGCTCGTGGGCGAGCACCCTGGCCGTGACGGTGACCTCGCTCAGCGCGTCCCCGTCGATCAGCTCCTCGCCGTCGACGACCAGCAGCGGCCGCAGCTCGACCTCGGCGTCGACCTCGGCCGGCAGCCGCTCAACGAGCAGCCACCGTCCTGGCTCGACGCGGTACTGCTTGCCGCCTGTCTTGACGATTGCGTACATAAACGATCACTCCGAAGATGGTGTGCCCGCCGCCGTCTCGGCCCGGGCACCAGAACGACGCCGCCCACCTCGCCGGCCGCGGCGCCGAGACTTCGATTCTACGTCATCGCCATCCTCGCCGATGTCCGCCCCCAGGGCGTCGCCCTCTGCGCGATCATCGAGCGCCGCCGAGGGCGACGCCAGTTCGTGAGCCGCCAGCTCCCCGGCCACGTTGTCGGTCTCCCCCGCCGCCATCCCGTCCGTCTCGTCGCCGTCGCCGTCGGCGGCCACCGCCGCCGTCGCGCGCGGCCGCGGAGCGCGGCGAGCGGGCGGTCGCGGCTTCGGCTTCGGCGCCCGTCCGGAGTCGGCGTCGGCCGAGACCGGGACCTCGACGAGCCGCGCCGTCGCCGAGGTGCGGCCGACCTCCTCGATCCGCACGAGCCGCTTCTCGCCGACGAACCGGTCGGCGTCCCGCACGGCGATGATGTAGCCGTCGATCTTCGCGACGGCGTCGCCCGGGTTGTACATGTGCGGCTCGATCAGCTCCAGGTGGACCTCCTCGCCCTCCCGGAACGGCAGCGCCCGCTCCAGCACCTGCTCGCGGTCTGACTCCATCAGCACCGCGAAGTGATCGAGCGGCAGCCCCTCGGAGCCCTCGAAGTGGAACCACTTGCCGGTCTCGGCCTCGATCGCGTGCAGCGCGCGGGCGTCGTTGCCGGTGAACTCGGCCGACACGCGCGGGTTCATCTGCAGCAGGATCGCCTCGGCCTTCGTCTCGGCGGCGAGATCGCGCATCCGCCGCTCGAACTCGATCGCGATCGTCTCCTCGGACTTGATCACGCCCTCGCCGTGGCAGGTGGGGCACGGGCGGGTCATGATCTCGCGGACCCCCTCGGTGACGTTCTGGCGGGTCATCTCCACCAGGCCGAGCGGCGAGATCTCCACGACGAAGGTCTTCGTGCGGTCCTCGTCGAGCGCCTTGCGCAGCGTCTTCAGCACGGCGTCGCGGTTGCGCGCCCGCGCCATGTCGATGAAGTCGATCACGATGATCCCGCCGATGTCGCGCAACCGCAGCTGGCGCACGACCTCGTCGGCCGCCTCCAGGTTGGTCTTCGTGATCGTGTCCTCCAGCCGCGCGCTCTTGCCGCGGCCGATGAAGCTGCCGGAGTTCACGTCGATGACGGTCAGCGCCTCGGCGTAGTCGATCATCAGGTAGCCACCGCTGGGCAGGTCGACGCGGCGGTTCAGGGTCGAAGCCAGGACGTCCTCGACGCCGAACGCCTCGAACAGGGGCTTCTCGTCATCCCACAGCTCGACGTGCTCCACCAGGTCGGGTGCCGTGCGGCTGAAGAACGAGACGAGCCGGTGGTGCTGCTTGGGGTCATCGACGATCGCCCGCTCGAACGCGTCGGAGTAGATGTCGCGCACGACCCGGACCGAGAGATCGGCCTCCTGGAAGACGAGCGACGGCGCCGGGGACTCGGCCACGCGCTTCTGCAGCACCTCCCCCAGCTTGAACAGGTACATCATCTCGCGCTCCAGCTCGGCGCGCTTGGCGCCCTGCGCCGCGGTGCGGATGATCGCCCCGCCGCCCTTCAGATCGAGCTTCGCGGCCTCCTTGCGCAGGCGCTCGCGCTCCTTCTCGTCGAGCCGGCGCGAGACGCCGACGCCCTCGCCGTACGGCGCGTAGACCATGTAGCGCCCGGCGATCGTGAGGTCCATCGACAGCCGCGCGCCCTTCGTCTTCAACGGATCCTTCACGACCTGGACGACGATCTCCTGGCCGGGCTTCAGCATGTCGGTGATCTGCCGGCCCTCGCGACCCGAGCCGCGTCCGCGCCGGACCGTCTCGACGCCGGGGAGCACGATCTCGTCGACGTGCAGGAAGCCGTTCTTCTCCAGCCCGATGTCGACGAAGGCGGCCTCCAGGCCGGCGAGGACGTTATCGACGCGGCCCTTGTAGATGTTGCCGACGATCGAGCGCGCACCGCGGCGCTCCAGGTACAGCTCGGCCACCTGGTAGCCGGCCGCCGGGTTGGCGGTCTTACGCCGGCGACGAGGGCGGCCTGCGGCCGCGGTGGTCGTGGCGGATTTGCGAGTTGGGGAGACGGTTCCTGTCCCCTCCAGCAGCGCGACGCGGGTCTCTCCGCGGTCGACGCTGACCAGCACTTGCTTCTTCAACGTAGGTGTCCTTTGTGATTCGAGGCCCGGCAGCGAGATCCGCGCCCGAGCAGAGTTGCATGCGGCCCGGCGCCGGGACGACTTCGTCGTCCTTTGCGAGTTGGCCTGGCGGCCAACATCGCCAACTCCGTGGCGGCCGGGCTCAGGTGGTTCGCTGTCGTGTCGGTGGCAGTCACGAGCAGCACTACAGGAGAGCGCGGGTCTTGCCCGCCGTCGACACCCGGGCTTGGATGTAGATCGACTGCAACAGACCGATTGCGATGAAAGTGACGAGCACGGACGAGCCGCCGTAGCTGAGCAGCGGTAACGGCACGCCGGTGACGGGCATGATCCCGATCGTCATGCCGACGTTCACGAATACCTGGAACATCAGCATGGCCAGAATCCCGCCGGCGATCAGCGTCCCGAACAGGTTCTTGGCCATCGTCAGGATCCGCAGCGTCCGCCAGATCAGCAGCGCGTAAAGCGACAGCACGAGCGCCGCGCCGACGAACCCGTACGTCTCACCGACGACGGAGAAGATGAAGTCGTCCTGATCCTCGGGCAGGAAGTGGAACTTCGTCTGGGTCGCGCCGCCGACGCCCCGGCCGGTCTTGCCGCCCGAGCCGATGGCAATCAGCGACTGCTGCAGCTGGTAGCAGGTGGTGTCCTTCGGCGTGCACACCTTCGGCGGATTCACGAACGTCGTCAGCCGCTCCTGCTGGTAGGTCTTCAGGGGATGGACCCCCAGTCCCGGCGCCACCGCCAGCACAAACACGATCGCCGCGACAAACAGCACGATGATCGCCGTGATCTGCTTCCACGAGGTCCCGGCGAAGAACAACACGGCGAAGGCGATCAGCACGTACACGAGACCGGTGCCGAGGTCGGGCTGCGCGATGACGATCAGTGCCGGGAAGATCGCCAGCAGCATCACCTGCGCCGTGGTCCGCCGCTCGTGCAGGCGCCGCGTGCGGTCGACGGCGAACGCGGCGAGCGCCACGATCAGCATTACCTTGCCAAACTCCGACGGCTGGAACTGGAAGAACGGCAGCGGGATGCGGCGCGTCGCGCCGAGCTGGGCGGGCGTCGCGAACACCGCGACGTTCAGCCCTACCAGCACGGCGTACAGGCCGTAGCGATACTCGCGCAGCCGCGAGTAGTCGAAGCGGCTGATCAGCGCCGCTGCCACCAGTCCGATGCCGGCGTACAACGCCTGGCGATGGGAGTAGTACGAGCCGACGGCGCCGTTCAGCGTCACGTACGAGCAGCCGATGAGGCCGAGCGCGGCGAGCAGCAGCAGCGGGTCGAACACCAGTGGCGTGCGCACGCGCCCGCCCTGCGCGACCTTCTGCTCGGTCAGCTTGATCGGCGAAACGTTCATAGCGTCGTCGAGGTGCCGGCGTGGTAGCCGCCGGACTTGCCGAAGAACCATTGGGACAGCAGCTCCCTGGCCACCGGGGCGGCGCCGACGTCACCGAACCCGCCCTTTTCGACGGTCACCACGACGACGATCGGCCGCGTGGTCGCCGAGGCCGGCACGAAGCACGCGTACCAGGCGTAGTCCTGCTCGGCGCCGTTCACGATGTACTGCGCCGTGCCGGTCTTGCCGTAGACCGGCTCGCCGAAGCTGCCCATCACGTCGTACGAGGTGCCGCCCGGCTGTGAGGCGGCGTCGCGCAGCCCCTGCATGATCGTCTGGCGGTAGGTCGGGTTGATGCTCAGATGGCGCTTGGCCGGCGGAGCGATCCGCGTCAGCACGGTGCCGTTGGGGCTTTCGATCTCGTCGCCGACGTGCGGCGTGACAACGGCGCCGCCGTTGGCCATGGCGCCGTAGGCGACGGCCAGCTGCAGTGGGGTGACCTGGTCATCGCCCTGCCCGACCGCGGCGTTCACGTTGTCGCCGATCGTCCAGTACGGGTTGGCGGCGATCCCGCACCCGCCCTGGGAGGCCGGGTGCTTCGGGTGCCCCGCGTACGCGCCGGTGGCCTTCTCGCACGGCACCTCCTCGTGGTAGTAGGAGTCGGCCTGCTGGCGCGGCGAGGGCAAGGTCCCCGGGTCCTCGCCGGGCAGGTCGATGCCGGTCTTGCGCCCGATCCCGTACTTGTGCGCCCACTGCTGCAGCGCGCCACCGTTCGGATATTTGGCCGGGTCGGCGTTCAGGAGCGCGCCGAGGTGGTAGAAGAAGACGTCGTCGGAGACCTCGAGCGCCTTGACCATGTCGACCACGCCGTAGGCTGCGTGGCCCGAGTTGTGGAGGCAGAGCGTCGAGCCGGTGAAGCAGAACTGTCCGGTGTCGTCGTAGCTGCTGCTCACCCCCCACGCGCCGCTCTGGAGCGCCGCCGTGGCGGTGATCATCTTGAACGCCGACCCCGTCGCACCGGCGCTCTGATAGGCGCGATTCTGCTGCGGGTCGTTGGCGTTCGGGCCGAACAGCTGCTGGAACTCGGCGGTGGAGACCGGCTTCGTGAACACGCTCGGGTTGTAGGTCGGGTTCGAGCCCATCGCGTAGATCTCGCCGTCCTGCGGGTTCATCGCCACGAACGCACCGCCGTCGGCCGGCGGGTTGGTGTTGATCGACTGCTGCAGTGCCTGCTCGCCGACCTGCTGAAGCTTGGAGTCGAGCGTCGTCTTCAGCGTGTCGCCGGGCACCGGCTGCTTCGGGGTCCCGTAGCCCTCGAACTGCCCGAAGGCATTCACCTCCACCTTCTGCTGGCCGTCGATGCCGCGCAGCGCGGAGTCGTAGGCGTACTCCAGCCCCGACTGCCCGACCTGGGCGCTCTCCGGAAGGCCCTTGAAGCGCGAGTGGGCGATCTCCCGGCGCGTCACCGTCGGACCGCTGACGCCGAGCACCTCGGGGGTGATCGGGCCGACGGTGCCGAGCACCTGCGCCGCCAACGACCCGTCGAGGTAGGTGCGCTGGTAGACGGGCTGCACGGTCACGCCGCGAAACTCGGTCTGTCGCTCGTCGAGGTAGGTCTGAACGTACGTGCTGACGCCGGGCGCAACGGTCACGGACGCGTAGGGCAGCTGCTGCAGGCCCTTGGCGATCGTGCACGAGATCGGCGCGAGCCGCACGGTGATCGGATGCACCGGCGCGACCGCGCTGGCGATCGTGCACTTCTGGCGGTGCATCGACATGCCGAGGACGGCGGCCAGCTTGCGGTAGACGAGATAGTCGGGATGCGGCGGGTGCGCGACGTTGGCCAGCGTGACCGGCACGGGCAGGGCGGGCGCGTTGATCTTCACGTCGAAGCCGAGCTGGCTGCGCACCAGCGCGTTGCCAAACCTATCTGTGACCTCGCCGCGCGGCGCCGGGACGTCGACCGTGCGCGTCTGATTCTGGGTCGCGGCGTGGGCGTACTGCGTCGTCGAGAGCACCTGAAGGAACCACAGGCGGAAGAAGATGATGGCGAACATCGCCAGCGCGATCGTGCCGACAACAGCCACGCGCACCGCGAGTTGCGGCGTCATCGCCGGGCGACGGTCGTCGGAGGGTTGGATCATCGTGAGGTTCGGGAGATCGCGCCGAGGCGCTCGGACGGACGCGACAGCGGGCTGAGGCCGCCGGTCGTGTAGGCGCGGCGCCGGCGCCGGCGTGGATCGTCGGGCAGCACCGGCCGGATCCAGCGGCGGACGATTCCGTAGACGGGCAGCGCGATCAGCGCGTTGATCAGCACGCTGAGGAAGATCTGCTGGAGCAGCAGCCAGCTGACCGGGCTGTCGACCCCGAGCAGGAACTGGATCAGGGTCATCCCGAGCCCCGCCACGGCGGTGGCGGCGGCGCCCGCAGCCAGCGGAATGAGGCCGTGCGAGGGATCGCGCAGCTCGCGCAGGCGCCCGGACCAGTAGCCGATGATGATGTACAGCAGCGAGGTCACCCCGAGCGTCTGCACGAGCGCCATGTCGACGAACAGCCCGACGCCGAAGCCCGTCACCGCGCCGGCCATCGACCCGGCCAGCAGGCCGACCGACATCACGACGAGCGAGGTGATGTCGGCGTTGGTGCCGAACAGCGAGATCTGAGAGATCGCCGACTCCTGGACGATCACGGTCACGAAGCCGAGCGCGATCAGCCGCATGACGAGGCGGGGTGACGGCGGGGTCATCCGCCTCCCACCTGGGCCGTCACGTTGGGGATCGAGGCGTGCTCGGTGGTCCCGCCGGGGCGCGTGAGGACCTGCACGGTCGTGATCTGGCGCAGGTTCACCAGCGGAGTCACCTGCACCTGCTGATCGTTGATCAGCGTGTCCTGGTTTGCGTTGGAAACCACGCCGATCGGGATCCCCGGCGGGTAGAGCGAGCCGAGCGGACCGTTCTTGATCCCGCTCGTCACCACCATGTCGTGCACGGCGATGTTGGCGCTCGGCGCCAAATACTCCAGCAGCATCTGGTTCTGATTGCCCTCCTCCGGGAAGATCGTCCCGTCGTAGGGAGTCCCGGCGTGCTGGACCTCGGCACCGGCGGCGAACGTGTGATCGGTGATCAACGTCACCGTCGAGACCGTCGGGGCGACGACCGTCACCACGCCGACCAGGCCACCATTGGCCGCTCCGCCGATCACCGGATCGTTGACCTGCACGCCGTCGTCGGAGCCCTTGTCGACCTGAATCGTCTGGTACCACACGGTCGGGTCGCGCTCGTACACGTCGGCGGCCACCGGGTCGTAGCCGCTCAGGTTGTCGCTGGCGTCGAGATGGATCTCGTTGGTGAGCTGGCGGTTGACGATCTGGTCCTGCTGGTCGAGCGCCAGCTGGTACTGCAGGTTCTGGACCTCGGTCTTGTACTTGGCCACCTGCGACTTCGCCCGCAGCGTGTCGGAGAACCAGCCGGCGACGTCGCGCACCGGCGAGAGCACCTTGCTGGCGCCCTCCTGGATCGGCGAGAGGACCTCGACGATGCCCCGCTGGACCTGGTGCAGGGGGCTGCTCGGCGCCTTGCCGAAGTAGGCCGTCAGCAGAATTAGTGAGGCGGCGACGAGAACGCCGAGAACCGCGCGTCGTCGTCGAACTTGCTTGTTGTGCACGTGGTGCGAATCTCCAAAGTCTGGCTGCGCATCGTCGCTCTCGTGAACCTAGTAGCGGCGGCGGCGGTTTCGTGAATTCTTGCTCGAACGGTGGATCGCCTCGAATTCCTCCAGCGACCTCCCCGAGCCGACCGCGACGCAGGTCAGCGGCGACTCCGCGAGGTGCGCGGGCATCTGCGTCTCGTGACGCAGACGCTCTTCGAGCCCCTGCAGCAATGAACCGCCTCCGGCCAACATAATGCCACGATCCATGATGTCGGAGGCGAGCTCGGGCGGAGTGCGATCGAGCGTCTCCTTCACGGCGTCGATGATCTGCGAGACGGGCTCCTCCAGCGCGCCGCGGATCTCCTCGCTCGTCAGCACGACCGTCTTCGGCAGTCCGGACACCATGTCGCGCCCGCGGATCTCGGCCTGCACCTCCTCCGGCATCGGGAACGCGGAGCCGATCTCCAGCTTCACCTCCTCCGCCGTCTGCTGGCCGATCAGGAGCTTGTACTCGCGCTTCACGTAATTGATGATCGCCTCGTCGAGCTCGTCGCCGCCGACACGGATCGACTGCGAGACGACGATCCCGCCGAGCGAGATCACCGCCACCTCGCTCGTGCCGCCGCCGATGTCGACGACCATCGAGCCGGTCGGCTCGCCGACCGGGAGCCCGGCGCCGATCGCCGCCGCCATTGGCTCCTCGATCAGATACGCCTGACGCGCGCCGGCGGACAGGCACGCCTCCTCGACGGCGCGCTTCTCGACGCCGGTCACGCCGGATGGCACACACACGACGACGCGGGGGTGGGCCCAGCGGTTCTGGTGCACTTTCTGGATGAAATGGCGGAGCATCTCCTCGGTCACCTCGAAGTCGGCGATCACGCCGTCCTTCAGCGGCCTGATGGCCGAGATCGTGCCGGGCGTGCGACCGAGCATCCGCTTGGCCTCGATGCCGACGGCGTGAACCTCGCCGGTGCGCGAATCGACCGCGACGACGCTCGGCTCGGACAGCACGATGCCGCGCCCGCGGACGTACACGAGCGTGTTGGCGGTGCCGAGGTCGACCGCCATGTCGCGGCCACCAAAGCCGGTCAGGTACGTGAAGAAGCCCATGAGTAAGTCGGGGTACGGGAAAGCGGCGGGCGGAGCGGCGGGTTTTTCGACTGCCGCGACTAGCTGCCGTTTCCGTCCGGGGAGCAGTGTACTCGACCATCCGTCGAGGAGCCCGGTGCGCCGCCGGGGGGCGCCGAGCAAATGCGCTGCTAATCGGACATCTGCAAGAGCGCCGGCGCCAGCTCCAGCAGCGTCGTCACCGGCAGACCCACGACATTCAGATAATCGCCCTCGATCCCGGCCACGAGCGCCGCCCCGCGGCCCTGGATCGCGTAGCCCCCGGCGCGCCCGCCCCATTCCCCGGACGCGAGGTACCAGTCGAGCAGCGGGCGGTCGATCGGCCGGAAGTCCACACTCGTGGCGGCGACCGCCGTACGCTGCCGCCCGCCCTCGATCAGGCAGATCCCGCTCAGCACGGTGTGCCGCCGACCGGAGAGCAGCTGGAGCGTCTCCCGGGCCTCCCGCTCGGACTCCGGCTTGCCGAAGATCCGCTCCCGGAGCGCCACGATCGTGTCGACGCCGAGCACCGTGGCCTGCGCGTGCTCCGCTTGCCCGGCGACCGCCGCGGCCTTGCGGTACGCGTTTTCGGCCACCAGCTCGTGCGGCGGGCCGGCGGTCAGCTCGGGCGCGCCGGACACCACGACCGTGAACGGCACGCCGAGCTGCTGCAGGATCGCCCGGCGCTGCGGCGATCCCGAGGCGAGTATCAGTGACAAGGCCGTGATCTGGGGTGATCGCGGCTAGGCGATCACCCGAAGTCGGGAAAGAACAGCGCCGCCTCACGCGCGGCGGACTCGTCGGAGTCCGAGCCGTGCACCATGTTCTGCCCCACGGCGACGGCGAAGTCGCCGCGGATCGAGCCTGGGCTCGCCTCCAGCGGGTTCGTGGCGCCGATCACTTGCCGAGCCGCCTTCACGGCCGATTCGCCCTCCAGCACCATCGCCACCAGCGGACCCGAGGTGATGAACTCGACGAGCTCGCCGAAGAACGGCTTGCCCTCGTGCTCGGCGTAGTGCTGCCCGGCCAGCTCGCGGGTCATCGTCATGTGCTTCAGCGCCGCCAGCCGCAGGCCCTTGCGCTCGAACCGGGCGATGATCTCGCCGGTCAGGTTGCGGGCAAAGGCGTCGGGCTTGACGAGGATCAGCGTTCGCTCCATGGTTGGAGTGTCTCCCTTTCGAATTGAGGCGTCACGCGACGCGGGGCGCGGACGCTAGCGAAGAAGGTCGCCCGGCCCGCGCGTCGGGCGTGGCGGCTCGCGTGAGCCGGTGCCCTCGCGGGTGGCGACGATCGCCTGCTCGGCGGGTGTCTCACGGCGCCGGCGGGCGCGCCGCGGCGCCGGCGCGGCGTCCCCGATCTCGGCCTCGCAGAACGGGCAGATCTTCCAGTTCGGATCGAGCGGCTTGCCGCAGTTGGCGCACGGATCCTTCAGCTTGCGCATGCAGTTGGGGCAGCGCAGGAACTCCTTCTCGACCTCGTGGTCACAGTGCGGGCAGAGGTGGAACCCAACCTCGGCCAGCCGTGCCTCGGCGGCCTGCATCTCCAGCTCGCGCTCGCGAACGTCGTCGAGGTACTCGGGTGGGCGCACGATCATGTAGACGAGCGTCCCGACGTACGGGAACAGCGAGGCCGCGGTGGCGCAGCCGATCAGCATCGGATCGGCGATCCGCCGGCGAGCATCGGCGTACGTCCAGTAGATGAGCGACAGCCAGATGACGACCAGGAACAGGATCAGCAGCTCGACGACCAGCCTGAGCGTGCTGTTGTGAATCCCGAAGAGGCTCGCGATGGTGGGCATAAGGGAGGCGAGTGTAGAGGGCCGAATGGTCGGAGTGTGCAGGAGCGATGAGGATCGGCTTACGCGGCCGCTACAGGAAGACGCGACCGAACAGATAGCCGATGCCGAAGAAGACGAGGATCACGACGGCGACGATCAACGCCACCAGACCGATCATCGTGAGGAAGCCGGGTTCGCCTGACTCGTTCATAGCCTGGAGGCGCGCCGCGGCCGGGCGTCGTCGCTGACCGGAGCGAGCAGATCGCCGACGAGATAGATCGAACCGGTCGCCAGCACCAGCCCGTCGGGGCCGGCGAGCTCGCGGGCGCGCGCCACCGCGGCCACCGGATCGCGGACCAGCTCCGTGTCACGCGCACCGACCTGCGAGGCCAGCGACTGGAGCGTCGGCGGCGGCAGCGCGCGCGGATTTTGGCTGGCGGTGAAGACGAGCGCATCGGTTACCGGTATCAAGTTCGCCAACATCCCCGCAGCATCCTTGTCGTCGAGGATCGAAATCACCGCGACGAGCCGCTTCCGGGGCGGTGGACCGGCCATCAGGGCCGGTAGCGACTCGGCCACCGCGGCGATCCCATCGGGGTTGTGGGCACCGTCGATCAGCGTCAGCGGGTCGTGGTCGACGATCTGAAGACGGCCCGGGACGCGCACCCCGGCGGCGGCCGCGGCCACCGCCGCCGGGTCAAGCGCGCCGAGGAACGCGTCGGCGGCAGCGCGGGCCAGCGCGAAGTTGCGCCGTTGAAAGCCGCCGAGGGCGCCAACCGCCACCCCGGGCTCGGATCCGGCCCGGATGATCGTGGCCCCGCGGGCGTGCGCCACCTCGACCGCGACGGCGTCGGCGTCGGGGTGCAGGCCCGCGCCGAGCACGATCGTGCCGCCCGGACGAACGACGTCGAGCTTCTCGCGGGCGATCGCGGTGATCGTCGGCCCGAGCCAGCGCGTGTGCTCCAGCCCGACCCCGGTCAGGACCTGCACCCGCGACGGGAGCACGTTGGTGGCGTCGTAGCGGCCGCCGAGCCCGGCTTCGATCACCGCCACCTCCACCCCGCGCCGGGCCAGCTCGGAGAACGCCGCGGCGGTGAGCAGCTCGAACTGGGTGACGCGGTCCCCTTCGTCGAGCGAGCGCTCGACCAGCTCGGCGGCGCGCACGGCGCGCTGCACGGCGTCGGCGAACGCCTGCGGCTCCAGGTCCTCGTCCCCGATCCGGATCCGCTCGGCGAACGACACGAGGTGCGGCGACAGGTAGGCGCCGACGCGCCGGCCATGCGCGGCGAGGATCGCCGCCGTCATCCGCGTCGTCGAGGACTTGCCGTTGGTGCCGACGACGTGGATCGAGTCGAACCGCTGCTCGGGGTGGCCGAGCGCGGTCAGCAGCCGCTGCATGCGCTCCAGGCCGAACCGCATCCCGAACAGCTCGCGAGAGAGGAGGAGGCGCTCGGCGTCCTGAAGGCTCATCGTTCCGTCTCTCATAGGGCGCTCAACTCCGCCTGCAGCTGGACCAGCTTGTCCCGCTCCGCCTGGACGACCGCCGCCGGGGCCTTGGCCACGAACCCGTCGTTGGACAGCTTGCGCTGCGCCCGATCGATCTCCGCCCGCAGTGTGGCGCGAGCGGCGTCGCGCTTGCGTCCGGCGGCGCCGAGGTCGAGCTCGGCGGTCGGCAGGATCTCCACCACGCCACCGGGGATCGGGATTGACACGGCTGGATCGCCGCCGTTCTCGCTGAAGCTCAGTCGCGCCTGGCGGGCCAGCTGCGCCATGGTGTGGTCGTATCCCTCGGCGCTCAGCCGAGCGCCCAGGGTGACTCCAGGCTTCACCTCGGCCGAGTTGCGCCATCCGCGCAGCGCCTGCACGGCCTCGATCAGCCGCGTCAGCTGCGCCTCGGCGTCGGGATCGGTGGCCGTCGCCAGTGGCTGCCGGACGCGGCCGGCCAGCAAGCCCTCGCTGCCGGGGATGTAGGAGTAGATCTCCTCGGTGACGAACGGGATCAGCGGATGGGCGAGCGTCAGCGTCTCGGTGAGCAGGTACAGAAGCGTGGCGGCGGTGTCCGGATCGCCGTCGTAGAGCCGCTGCTTCACGAGCTCCAGGTACCAGTCGCACAGCTCGGAGAAGACGAAGTCGTAGAGCTCCAGCGCGGCGTGCGAGAAGTCAAAGCGCTCGATCGAGGCGCCGATCTGGTCGCGGGCGCGGGTTAGGCGTGAGAGGATCCAGCGGTCCTCCACCGCCACCGGCCGCGCGGAGGCACGGGTCGCCGGGTCGATCCGCAGCAGGATCAGACGCGAGGCGTTCCACAGCTTGTTCGTCAGCTGCTGGCCCTGGGCGATCTTGTCCTCGTTGAACTTCACGTCCTGGCCCGAGGACATCGCCAGGACCCCCCAGCGCACCGCGTCGGCCCCGTAGGCGGGGAACTCGCCCGCGTCGCCGTCCGGACCGGCAAACACCGGCGGGCGCGGACCGCCGTTGATCAGGTCAAGCGGGTCGATCCCGGTGCCGAGCGACTTCGACATCCGGCGACCGTCAGGGGCCTGGATGATCGAGGTGATGTTCACGTCGCTGAACGGGATCTCACCGCAGAACTCGATCCCCATCATGATCATCCGGGCCACCCACAGGAAGATGATGTCGCGGCCGGTGACAAGCGCATCGGTCGGGTAGAAGGCGCGAAGCTCGGCCGTCTGCTCGGGCCAGCCGAGCGTCGCGAACGGCCACAACGCGCTGGAGAACCAGGTGTCCAGCACGTCGGGGTCGCGCTCCCAGCCGTCGCCTTCCGGTGGCGTGACACCGACGTATGTTTCGGTCCGGCGGTACCAGACGGGGATCTGGTGACCCCACCACAGCTGCCGGGAGATGCACCACGGCCGGATCTTCTCCATCCACTCCAGGTACACGCGCTTGTGGTTCTCGGGAGTGAAACGAACGCGGCCGCTCTTCACCGCCTCGATCGCCGGCTCGGCCAGCTCGTCCATGCGCATGAACCACTGCAGCGAGATCAGCGGCTCAATCCGCTCCCCAGAGCGTTGGGAGAACGGGACCGTGTGCACGTACTCCTCGGTGTGGTCCACCAGCCCCTGCTCGCGCAGCTCGGCCACGACGGCGCGCTGCGCGTCGGCCGCGGTCAGCCCGCGGAAGCGCTCCGGCGCCTCGTCGGTGATCCGGCCGTCCTCGCCGATCACGGTCAGCTGCTGCAGGCCGTGCCGGAGCCCGATCTCGAAGTCGTTGGGGTCGTGGCCGGGCGTGATCTTCAGCGCGCCGGTGCCGAACTCGGGCTTCACGTACTCGTCGGCGATGATCTTCAACCGCCGACCGACCAGTGGCAGGATCGCCGTCTCGCCGATCAGCCGCCGATAGCGCTCGTCGCCGGGGTTCACGGCGATCGCGGTGTCGGCCAGCATCGTCTCGGGACGGACGGTGGCGACCGTGATCGCGCCCGAGCCCGCGGCCAGCGGGTAGTCGATGTAGTACAGCGTGTCCCTGATCCCCTCGCGCGGCTCGACCTCCAGATCGGAGATCGCCGAGTGGCTGCCCGGATCCCAGTTGACCATGTAGCGGTCGCGGTAGATGTAGCCCTTCTCGTACAACGCGACGAACACCTCCACCACCGCGCGGGCGTAGGCGTCGTCGAGCGTGAAGCGCTCCTCGGAGAAGTCGCACGATGCGCCGAGGCGCTCCAGCTGCTCGATGATCGTGCCGCCGTACTCGGCGCGCCACTCCCACACGCGGGCGACGAAGGCATCGCGCCCGAGCGCCTCCCGGCTCGTCCCCTCCTGCACGAGCAGCCGCTCCACCTGAGTCTGGGTGGCGATCCCGGCGTGATCGGTGCCGACGATCCATTTCGTGCGCTGGCCGCCCATCCGGTGGTAACGGACCAGGCAGTCCTGGATCGAGTTGTTCAGCGCGTGCCCCATGTGCAGCACGCCGGTGACGTTCGGCGGCGGGATCGCGATCGAGTAGTTCTCGCCGGCCGTGCCCTCGGGCTCAGGGTGATACAGACCCGAGTCGAGCCAGCGCTCGACGATCCGGGGCTCAGTCTCGGATGGGTCGTAGCGGGATTTGGATTCGAGGTCGGACATGCGCATCCTGAGTTTATGTGCGCCTGACGGATTCGCCCGCCCCCAACACCTATAGCATCTACGCTATATAGCCGTTATGCTATTAGAGATGTTGCAAGCAGCCACCGCAATTCGTGACGCACGCCGGGCCGCCGGGCTGTCGCAGGCGAGCCTGGCCAGTCGGTTGGGCGTGCCCCAGTCGGTCGTCGCGCGGCTTGAGCGTCCGGGGTCGAACCCGACCTGGGAGACGGTGTCGCAGGCGCTCGATGCATGCGGGCGGGAGCTCTGGGTCCGGGCCCGGCCGACGAAGGGGAGCATCGACCCGACGCTCGTGGCCAGGCAACTGAGATTCACGCCAGGCCAACGGATCGTCGGCCACGACCACGCCTACGCCGACGTGCGCGAGTTCGCGCTCGCCGCCGCCCGAAGCCGTGGAGAACTGGTCTAGATTCCAG
The DNA here is from genome assembly GCA_035552615.1 of Solirubrobacteraceae bacterium. Taxonomy (GTDB): domain Bacteria; phylum Actinomycetota; class Thermoleophilia; order Solirubrobacterales; family Solirubrobacteraceae; genus Palsa-465. The sequence continues at coordinate 30,987 of DASZLC010000025.1, read as the reverse complement.
GCTCGACCGCTGCTGCGGCGCCTCGTCGAGCACGGTGTTGACTTCGTCGTCGTCGGCGGCATCGCGATGATCGCCCACGGCTCGGGACGCCTCACGCACGACCTCGATATCTGCTACGCCACCGACGCCGCGAACCTCGAGGCGCTCGGGAGCGCGCTGATGGAGCTCGGCGCGACGCTGCACGGGGTGCCTGAGACCGTTCCGTTCGTCCCCGACGCGCGGACGCTGCGGCACACGATGATCCTCACCCTCGACAGCGACGACGGGAAGATCGACCTGCTCGTCGAGCCCGCCGGCGCTCCCCGCTACGTGCTGCTGCGCGACCGCGCGATCGACGCGACGTTCGACGGGATCACGGTCAAGGTCGCCTCACTCGACGATCTGGAGGCGATGAAACGCGCCGCCGGCCGGCCGAAGGATCTGATCGACCTCGAGGAGATCGAGGTGATCCGCCGGCTCCGCGACCGGACGTGAGTGCGAGATCTGACACGGTCGTTTACGGCTCTCACCCGGGGGTAACCCGTTGGTCGCAACGCCGATGGGAGGAGCCCTCACAATCTCCGTGCGGGCGCCGAACCAACGGGCGTCAGCGCCTCGCCGGCGAGGATCTCGAGCCGCGCCGGCGGCACGAAAGGCCCCGATCCCGGGGCCTTTCGTCTGTCTAGGCCGCGGCTTCTTCCTCGGGGGCGGCGACGGTGACGAGCGTCGGGGAGGTGCCCTTCTCGATCGTCTCCTTCGTCACCACGCACTTGCGCACGTCGCGCCGGGACGGCAGCTCGAACTGGACCTCGAGCAGCACCTCCTCGATGATCGAGCGCAGGCCACGGGCGCCCGTCTCACGCTCCAGCGCCCGGTCGGCCACCGAGGACAGCGCCTCGTCGGCGAACACCAGCTCGATCCCGTCGAACTGGAAGAAGCGCTGGAACTGCTTCACCAGCGCGTTGCGCGGCTCGGTGAGGATCTTCATCAGCTCGTCTCGCGAGAGCTGATGGATCGCCGACATCACCGGCAGGCGGCCGATGAACTCGGGGATCAGGCCGTACTGGATCAGATCCTCGGGCAGGCAGTGCTCGAAGATCTCGCCGGTGTCGCGCTGCTCCTTGGACTGGATCGTGGCGCCGAAGCCGACGCCCTGATGGCCGATCCTCCGCTCGATCACACGGTCGAGATTCGCGAACGCCCCGCCGCAGATGAACAGCACGTTCGTCGTGTCGATCGACAGGAACTCCTGGTGGGGGTGCTTGCGCCCGCCCTGCGGCGGCACGGAGGCCGTGGTGCCCTCCAGGATCTTCAAGAGCGCCTGCTGGACGCCCTCGCCCGAGACGTCGCGCGTGATCGACGGGTTGTCGGCCTTGCGGGCGATCTTGTCGACCTCGTCGATGTAGATGATCCCGGTCTCCGCCTTCTTGACGTCGTAGTCGGCGGCCTGGATCAGCTTCAGCAGGATGTTCTCGACATCCTCGCCGACATACCCGGCCTCCGTCAGCGCGGTGGCGTCGGCGATCGCGAACGGGACGTTCAGGATCTTCGCCAGCGTCTGGGCCAGCAGCGTCTTGCCGCAGCCGGTCGGGCCGAGCAGCAGGATGTTGGACTTCTGCAGCTCGATGTCCTGATCGTCGGACTGCATCATCTGCACGCGCTTGTAGTGGTTGTAGACGGCGACCGACAGCGAGCGCTTCGACTGCTCCTGGCCGACGACGTACTCGTTCAGGACGTCGTAGATCTCACGCGGCTTCGGGAGGTTCTCGATGTCGAAACTCGGCGGTGCCGCCAGCTCCTCGTCGATGATCTCGTTGCAGAGGTCGATGCACTCGTCGCAGATGTAGACGCCAGGTCCGGCAATCAGTTTCTTGACCTGACGCTGCGACTTTCCGCAGAAGCTGCAGAGAAGTTGTTCGTTGGAGTCGGTGGGACGTGCCAATGGTTCCTCTCCCCGGAGGTCGGCCGGAAACGCCGATCTCGCAGACGCTAAGACTAGTGCCTCAGTGCTGCGAGATCACCCGGTCGATGATTCCGTACTCCTTTGCCTCGTCCGAGCTCATGAAGTAGTCGCGCTCCGTGTCCTTCTTGACCTCATCGACCGGCTTGCCGGTGTGCTTGGCGATGATCTCGTCAAGCCGGCGCCGGACGTCGATGATCTCCTTCGCATGGATCTCGATGTCGGTCGCCTGCCCCTGGAAACTCGAGGACACCTGATGGATCAGGATCTTGGCGTTCGGCAGCGCCATCCGCTTGCCCGCCGCGCCGCCTGAGAGCAGCAGTGCTCCCATCGACATGGCGATGCCGACGCAGATCGTCTGCACGTCGGGCTTGATGAACTGCATCGTGTCGTAGATCGCCAAGCCGGCGTACACCGAACCGCCCGGGCTGTTGATGTAGATCGAGATGTCCTTGTCGGGGTCCTCGGACTCCAGATGCAGGAGCTGGGCCACGATCAGGTTTGCGATCTGGTCGTCGACCGGGGTGCCCAGGAAGACAATCCGCTCGTTCAACAATCGGCTGTAGATGTCGAACGCACGCTCCCCGCGGGAGGTCTGCTCGACAACCATTGGTACGAGTGGGCTCATGGTCCTCGCTTCTTTTGCTTACACGCCCGGTTTCCTGCCCCGAGACTAGCAGCGGTGCAATTGGCCTCTTGGCGCTACGGGAGTGAGCGAACGCCCGATCAGCTGCCGGGAGTCCACAACTTCCCGGTGGCGGGCTCGCCTGACTCGGCCGCTTCTTTCTCCGGAGTCCAGAGCTTGTCGCGGGCGGCGGCCTGCGCGGCAGGGATCGGCTTCGCCTCCTCCACGATCAGCTCCAGCGCCTTGCGCGTGGCGAGATCGGCGCGCATCTCCTCCAGCCGGCCCCGCGATCGCAGCTGCTCGATCAGCTTCTCGACGTCCTCGTTTTCGCTCTCCGCAGCGGGCCGCAGCGCCTCGCGGACATCGTCGTCGCTCGGGGCGATCTGCTCGGCCTCGACGATCGCCGCCAGTACCGCCTCGCGGCGCAGCGCCGCGGCGGCCTCGGGCTCGGCCTCGTGCGCCAGCGTCTCCTCGTCCTTGCCGACGATCCGCAGGTAGGACTCCTTGGAGATGCCCTGGCGGGCGAGCGCGGTCATCGTCTCCTCCAGCAGCTCGTGGGCGCGGGCGTGGACGAGCTGATCGGGGACCTCGATCGTCGCCTCGGCCACGACCGCGTCGAGCACCGCCTGCTCGTACTCGCGTTCGACCGCCCGCTCGTCCTGGGCCCGCAGCCGCGTGGCGATGTCCTCGCGCAACTCAGCCATCGTCTCGAACTCCGACGCGTCGGACGCGAAGTCATCGTCGAGCTCGGGGAACTGCTTGGCCTTGACCTCGCTCACGGTCACGTCGAAGACAGCGTCGCGACCGGCCAGCTCGCCGGTGTACTCCTCGGGGAAGGTGACCTTCACCTCGCGCGTGTCGCCCGCGCGCACGCCGGTGAGCTGCTCCTCGAAGCCCGGGATCAGCCGCCCCGAGCCGAGCTCCAGCAGCTGGTCGCGGCCTTCCCCGCCCGCGAATGGCTCGCCGTCGACGCGCCCGATGTAGTCCATCACGACGTGGTCGCCGCGCTCGGCTCCTCGCTCCACGGTCTCCAGCGTGGCGAACTGATCGCGCAGTCGGTCGAGCTCAGCGTCGATCGCCTCCGGCGCGACGGCGGGCTCGCGCCGGCCCACCTCCAGGCCCTTGTAGGTGCCAAGCGTCGCGCGTGGACGCACGCCGATCTCGATCGAGAACGACAATGGCTCGCCCGCGGCCGGCAGATCGCCGACGTCGAGCTCGGGAGAGCCGACGGTGACGAGGCCGGCGCCGTCGATCGCGTCGACGTACCAGGTGCCGAGCGCGGTACGCAGCGCCTCGTCGAGCACCGCCTCGCGCCCGAGCCGGCGAATCACCACAGCCGGCGGGACCTTGCCCTTGCGGAAGCCGTCGATCCGGAGCTGGCGGCCGAGCTCCCGCGCCGCCTGCTGGATGTGGCGCTCGACCTCGTCGGCCGGAACCTCGGCTTCGACGCGTACACGCGACTCCGGAAGCTCGGTGATCTTGGTGGTAACGGTGGACATTGAGCCCAGACGATAGCTTGGCGACGTGCTTCAGCGAGGCGCAGCACGGCTGCTGACTGGCCCGGCGGCCTTTCTGGCCGCCGGCATCATCGATCTGCTCGTGTTCTCATGGCACGCGATGCGGCGTCAGATGGCGTCCCGGACCGCAACCCGGCCACCCAGCGCCTGATCGACGACGCGCCGTCTACCATCGTGCGGTCTATGGGCGGACGCCAGAGGATTCTCAGCGTCGCGCTCGCCGTCTGCGCGCTCCTGTGTGTGCTGTCGGCGCGCGCGTTCGCATCGGACACGGAGTCGTCGGTCATGATCGACGACAACCAGCTGATCTATTCGACGACCAGCCACACCATCTCGGTGCTGGAGCAGATGAAGGACCTCGGCGTCGACGACGTGAAGGTCTCGGTCGTGTGGTCGCTGATCGCGCCGGACCCGAACTCCAGGCACGAGCCGAACTTCGACGCCACCGACCCGGCGGCATACCCGGCGGGCGCCTGGGCCCGATATGACCTGATCGCCCGGGAGGCCGCCAAGCTCGGGATGGGCGTCTACTTCCAGCTGCAGGGGCCCGACCCGGCGTGGGCCCGCGAGGCTGGCCCCAGCCAGGGCCCCGCGCTCGGCCACTACCCCTACCCGACGGACTGGAAGCAGTTCGTCGAGGCGGTCGGCGAGCGCTACAACGGCAGCTACGTCACCGGCTCGGGCAGCTCGTCGCCGTCGTCCACCGGACAGCCGATATCCGTGCTCGGCATTCCGCTCACGCTCGGCAGCTCGACCCCGAGCAGCGACCCAAGCACGGCCATCCCGCGCGTCTCCAACTGGGAGATCTGGAACGAGCCGAACGAGCGCTCATGGCTGAACCCGTGGTACCGCACGAAGGGGCGCCGCAAGCTCTACACCCAGCCGTTGGAGTATCGCAACATCGCCGACGAGGCGTGGAGCGCGCTGCAGTCGACCGGCCACGCCGGCGACACGATCCTGCTCGGCGAGACCGCCAACCAAGGGGTGCTCGATCCGATCCCGTTCGTCCGCGACCTGTACTGCGTCGGCTCCAACAACCTGCCGCTGCACGGCGGCGCCGCCTCGGCGGTCGGCTGCCCCACCGCGGGCGCGCCCTCCAGCTTCGTCGCCGCCAACCCCGGGCTGTTCGATGCCAGCGGATACGCCCACCATCCGTATGCCTTCGACGTCGCGCCGAACCGGGCCTATCCGCAGCACTACTTCGTCACCCTCCAGAACCTCTCGTCGTTCGAGCGGCTGCTCACCCAGATCTACGCGGGATACGGCCGTTATCCGGCGGGCGGCGTGCCGATCTACCTCACCGAGTGGGGGTATGAGTCCAACCCACCGAACCCCTTCGTCCACACCAGTCTCAGCCAGCAGGAGACATACCTCAACGAGGGCGAGTACATGACCTGGCAGGACCCGTACGTGCGCACGCTGGCCCAGTTCGAGCTCGTCGACGACGGTCCGAAGCCGAACACCACGCCGGGCACGCGCGCCTACTGGAGCACGTTCCAGACCGGACTGGAGTTCTCCAACGGCACCCATAAGCCGAGCTACGACGCGTGGGAGGTGCCGATCTGGGTTCCCCGGGCCCGCCACGGCTCGAACGTGACGGTGTGGGCGCAGCTGCGGCCCGCCGGCCACTCGACCGTGCAGTACGCCATCCTGCAGTACGCGCAGGGCAACAGCACGAACTACCGCACGCTGCAGGAGGTCTCGACGACGAGCTCGGAGGGCTTCCTCGTCACCCACGCGTCGATCCCGGCCGCCGGCTCGGTCCGGATCGCCTTCCTCGACCCGTACACGGGCGACGTGACCTACAGCCGGACCGTCACTATCTCCTGAGCGATCGGGGGTGCGTCAGGGCCCCGAGAATCGCCCCCTGGGCGATTCTCGCCAGGTGATTCGCGCCAGCGAATCACCCAGCCATCGTGATCGAGGCCGCGCTGGCCACGACCCCGCCCTGGGGGGCGGAGCGGATCAGGTTGCGCACCTCGCGCAGCGCGACGGGCAGCGTCGTCGTGTCGTAGGCGCGCGCGGCGCGAATCTCGGCCAGCATCTTCAGGCAGCGGTCGACGGCGACGTCGTGATGGGCCATCCAAGCCTCAATCGCCGCGTGCGAGCCGACGCCGGGACCGGCGAGCTCCAGCACCTCCTGGCTGAGCACGCGCCGCAGGTTGTTGAGGTCGTCGCGCAGTGCGGCACGGGCCAGCGCTTGCCAGCGGTTGGCGCGTGGCAGCTCGATGATCCGGTCGCCCAGCCAGTCGAGCTGCAGCCGCGAGCCGAGCTCGAAGTAGCTCTCCATCACCGCTTGGGGCTCGCGCCCCAGCGCGTCGGCGACCTCGACGAGGTCGAACACGGCCAGCATCGGCTCCAGCCCGGCCGCCCGGCGGGCGAGCGGCTCGGGCACGCCGGCATCGGTCAGCTCGGCGGCGCGCGCGTCGAAGCTGTCGCGGTCGGTGCCGCTCAGCACGTCGGGGAGCGCCTGCGCCAGCGTCCGCGCGCCGTCGGCGAAGTACCGGGTGGTGAAGGCGATGTCGATCGTGCCCGGGTTAGAACGCACCAGCCAGCGCGTGGCCCGCTCCACAAGCCGCCGGGCGTCGATCAGCATCGAGATCTGTACCTTCGCCGGGACCACGTTGTCCAGCGCCTCCACCTGCTCCCACAGGTCGCGCATCCGGTACACGTCGCGCGCCACTGCGAACGCCCGGGCCAGGCTCGCCGCCGACGCGCCCGTCTCTTCCTCCAGCCGGAACACGAACGTCGTGCCGGCGCGATCGACGAGCTGGTTGGCGACGACGGTGGCGATGATCTCCCGGCGCAGGCGGTGCGCGCGCATCTCGGGGCCGTAGCGCTCGGGCAGCGGCGACGGGAAGTACCGCTCCAGGTCCGCGTGCTCCAGGTACCGGTCCTCCGGGACGTCGCTGTCCAGCAGCTCGGTGTACAGGCGGATCTTGCAGTAGGCCATGATCACCGCCAGCTCGGGCGCGAGCAGTCCCCGATGGGCCTGACGCCGCTCGGCGAGGACGTCGTCGCTGGGCAGGAACTCGAGCTCGCGGTGCAGCCCGGCGACCTGTTCCAGCCGGCGGATCATCCGCTGGTGGACGTCGACCATCGACGCCGACTGCGCCATCGCCAGGCTCATCGCCTGCGTCTGCTTGTAGCTGCCGTGGAGAACCCGCTCAGCGACCGAATCGGTCATCGCGCGCAGCAATGCGCCCCGCTGCTTCTCGGTGAGGTCGCCGTCGGCCAGCAGCGCCCCGAGCAGGATCTTGATGTTCACCTCGTGGTCGGAGCAGTTCACCCCGGCGACATTGTCGATCGCGTCGGTGTTGATCAGGCCGCCGCCCTCCGCGTACTCGATCCGCCCTCGCTGGGTGAAGCCGAGGTTGCCGCCCTCGCCGACGACGCGGCAGCGCAACTCGCGGCCGTCGACGCGGACCGCGTCGTTGGCCTTGTCGCCGACGTCGGCCTGCGTCTCGCCGCTCGCCTTCACATACGTGCCGATCCCGCCGTTCCACAGCAGGTCGACCGGCGCCTTTAGCAGCTCCTTGATCAGCGCCGTGGGCGAGCACTCGTCGAGCTCGATCCCGAGTGCCTGCTTGGCCTCTGGGCTCAGCGTGATCGACTTGGCCGTCCTGGGGTAGACGCCGCCCCCCGGGGAGATCAGCGACGGGTTGTAGTCGCCCCACCCCGAGCGCTCGAGCGCGAACAGCCGCCGGCGCTCGGCGAAGCTGACCTCCGGATCGGGGTCCGGATCGAGGAACACGTGCATGTGGTTGAACGCGGCCAGCAGCTTGATCTGCGGCGACAGCAGCATCCCGTTGCCGAACACGTCACCGGACATGTCGCCGATGCCGACGATCGTGAACGGCGTCTGTTGGATGTCGGTTCCCAGCTCGCGGAAGTGGCGCTTCACCGATTCCCAGGCACCGCGTGCGGTGATCCCCATCGCCTTGTGGTCATAGCCCTGCGAGCCGCCCGAGGCGAACGCGTCGCCGAGCCAGAAGCCGTAGTCGGCCGAGACGGCGTTGGCGATGTCGGAGAACGTGGCCGTGCCCTTGTCGGCCGCGACGACGAGGTACGGATCGTCGCCGTCGTAGCGCACGACCCCCTCGGGGGGCACAACCTCTCCGGAGACGATGTTGTCGGTGAGGTCGAGCAGCCCCGACAGGAACGTCCGGTAGCACGCGATGCCCTCGGCCAGTTGCGCCTCGCGCGAGGCGTCGGCCGGGGGGCGTTTCACGACGAAGCCCCCCTTGGAGCCGACCGGGACGATCAGCGCGTTCTTCACCATCTGCGCCTTCATCAGCCCGAGCACCTCGGTGCGGAAGTCCTCGCGGCGATCCGACCACCGCAGTCCGCCACGGGCAACGGTGCCGCCGCGGAGGTGCACGCCCTCGACGCGCGGCGAATACACGAAGATCTCGAAGCGCGGGCGAGGAAGCGGCAGGATCGGCACCTGCTCCGGGTCGAGCTTGAACGACAGGTACCCCCGCGGCTCGCCCTGCGCGTCGCGGCAGAACTGGTTGGTCCGAAGGATCGCGCGCACGACCGACAGGAAGCTCCGCAGGATCCGGTCCTCGTCGAGGCTCCGGACCGCGTCGATCGCGTGCCCGATCTGGACGGCCAGCTGCTCGGCCAGCTCCAGGTCGACCTGGTCGGGGTCGAGCCGCGCGATGAACAGACGCACGAGCAGGATGACGATCTCCGGGTGGGCGATCAGCGTGCGCTGCATGTACGAGTCGGAGAACGGGATCCCCGCCTGACGCAGGTACTTGGCAATGGCGCGGATCACGGTGATCTGGCGGCCGGTCAGCTCGGCGCCGAGCACGAGCGCGTTCAGGCCGTCGTCCTCCAGCTCGCCGCGCCGAACGCTGAGGAACGCGTCCTCGAAGCGGCCGCGCGCGTGCTCCAGGTCGTCGGTCATGCAGCGAAGCCCGAAGTCGTAGATCCACACGCCCGGCGAGTCCGCCGGGGTGACGACATACGGACGCTCGTCGACGACGCACGCGCCCATGTGCTCGAACGTTGGCAGCACGTCGGACAGCGACACCTCGACCGCGCTGTACAGCTTGCAACGCAGGATGCCCTCGGGCGTCTCCAGCGGACGGTAGAGGTTGATGATCGGCTCGCCGCCCCGCGTGTAGAGCTCGTCGATCCGGGCGATGTCGGCGACCGCCGAGCGGGCGACCCAGTCGTCGCGGTAGGCCGGCGGGAAGGCATTCTCGAAGTGGCGGTGGACCGCGCCACCCCGCTCCTCGCCGAGGCTTTCGGTGAGCGCGTCGCGGAGATCATCGGTCCACGCTCGCGTGGCGCTCACGAGCCGGACCTGGACCTCAGCCAGGTCGACCGCACGGCCGCCCCGGCCGCCGTGGACGATGTAGTGCACGCGCGCGTTCAGCGACTCGGCCAGCAGCACCGTCCAGTCGGCGTGGGTCCCACCGAACGCCTCGATCAGGATCGCCGCAATCCGCTCGCGGGTGTCGGTGTTGAAGCGGTCGCGTGGGATTAAGACGAGGCAGGCGACGTAGCGGTCCAGCGGGTCTCGGCGGACAAACAGCCGGACGAGCTGGCGCTCGCCGACGCCAAGGATCCCGATCGCGACCTCGAACAGCTCCTCGCTGGTGATCTGGAACAGCGAGTCGCGCGGGTAGGACTCGATGATCTCGGTCAGCGCCTTGGCGTCGTGGCTGTCGGGCGGGAACCCCGCGCGATCGAGGACGTAGCGCAGCTTGCCGCGCAGCGTCGGCACCTCGCGCGCGTGCTCGCGGTAGGCGTCGGTGGTGTACAGGCCGAGAAAGCGGTACTCGCCGACGACGCGGCCGTCGTCGTCAAACCGCTTGACCCCGATGTAGTCGAGATATGAGGGACGGTGCACGGTCGAGCGCGAGTTCGCTTTCGTCAGCACCAGCGCGCGCGGGTCATCGATCAGTGAGGCGGTCCGCTCACCCAATGCCTTGAACGGCGTGTGCGGCGTGCCGCGCAGGATCCCGAGCCCCGTGTCGGGCAACGCCTCGAGGCCGATCGGCCGCCGGCCGCGGTCGATCACGTACTCGCGGTAGCCCAGAAACGTGAAGTGGTCGTCGGCCAGCCAGCGCAGGAACTCACCGGTCTCGGCGAGGTCGCGCGCGCCGGTCTCGTCCGGCGTAGCGGCCAGCTCGGCGGCCAGCTGGCGGGCGCGCTCGCGCATCGGCCCCCAGTCCTCCACGGTGGCGCGCACCTCGGTCAGCACCCGCTCGACGCGGTCACGGATGTAGCCCATCAGCGCCGGGTCGGCTTCACGCTCGACCTCGACGTGGAGGATCGACTCCGCAATCGCCTCCTCGTCGGGCGCCCCGTGCGGCACGATGTCCTGCAGGTATCCGTTCGCATCACGGCGGACGCGGATCACGGGATGGATCACGAGCTTGATCTCGTTGCCGCCGTGCCCGAGCTGCATCGTCACCGAGTCCACGAGGAACGGCATGTCATCGGTGATGACCTCCACGACGGTGTGCGGCGACTGCCAGCCGTTGCGGTCGAACACCGGGTTGTAGACGTGGACCTTCGGCTCGCTCCCGACACGGTGCTGGAGCAGGTTCCAATGGGCGACGGCGGCGCCGTAGAGATCGAGCGCGCTGCGCTCGGCCAGGTCCTCGGCCGGAACCCAGCGGTAGTACTGGCGCACGAACTCCTCGGCCGGCCCGGCGGCCTCGGCGGGCAGCTTGTCCCGAACCCGCTCGCACACGGCCTCGATCAGATCCGCTTCGACCTCACCGGTGCCCAATGCCATGTCCTCACCCCTTTCTGCCTCTGTTACGAACCTGGTCGCGTCGCCAGCGTACTGCGCAAAGCGCCCATGTTGTGACCGTAGCGCTGCACCGCGTTCAAACGTTGCCCTTAGCTCGACTCACGAGACTCAAGCTCGCTCGCCACCGGTCGATATCGAACATACGTCTAGGCAGGTGACGCAGCCGCACTTTTGCCGTTCGGCGGCGTCTTGTACCCAACCGGCCGTCCGTGGCGGCGCACTACACATGGGAGGACAAGTCGTGAAGAAGTTCATGATCAGCTTGGCCGCCGCGCTGCCGTTGCTCGGCGGCGTGGCGGTGACGGAGGCCGCGGCAAGCGGATCGTCTCCGAATACCGGGACGCCGACCAGCACGCAGGCGATGGTCGTCGGCACCGTCGTATCGGTCGATGCCACCGCGGGCACGTTTGTCGCGAACGCGTTCGTCGTGCCGCCGTTCGGCGGCGGGCACGGCTCCGCGGGCGGGGACGGTCCAAGCTTCGGCGGCTTCGGCTTCTTCCCGGGCGGCTTCGGGCACGACGGCACTGGCACGACAACCACCACCACATCAACGACCACGACGCCGACCGCGCCGACCGCGACGCAGGTGACGATCACCACAAACAAGAGCACGACCATCACGCTCGGGCACTCGACCGCCACGCTCTCGCAGTTGGCGGTCGGCGATCGCTTCCGCGCGCTGTTCACTGGGGCACCGACCGACGCGATCGGCACCCTCCTCGCCAGCGCGGCGCTGTCGGTGAATGCCGCGGCGGCGCCCAAGCAGCACCAGCTGTATGCCTTCGTCGGCACGGTCAAGTCAACCGACACGACGGCCGGCACGGTGACCGTCGACGTCACCGCCGGGATCCCGAGCAGCCTTCTCGGCGCCGGGGCCGACGCGACCTTCACGGTCGGGACGAGCACGCTGGTGATCGGCGGCTCCAGCACCAGCGGCCTCGGCTTCTCGACGGGATCGCTGTCGAACGTGTCGACCGGTGACATCGTCGCCGGTGGGTTGATCGGCGACGCCGGCGAGACGGCCGCGCAGGTGCAGGCCGCACCGCTGATGCTGCTCCTCGACTTCCCGGCCGGAAGCAGCTCCTCCAGCTCGAGCAGCAGCAGCTCGATTCGGGCCAGTGCTCTGAAGCGCGCCGAGGCGCTGCTCGGCGTGACGACGAGCACGACGAAGAAGTCCAAGAAGTCAAAGAAGTCCCACACGCACTCGCGCAAGCACGAGAGCTCGAAGCACTAAGACAGCCTGGACACGGCGAGCGAGGACGAGCACGTGGATGCGGTAGCACCCCTGGGCAAGCCTCAGCTCGCCGTACCCGGCCGTTTGCTGAAGCTGCGCTCGGACGCCGCGCTGGCCGAACGATTCGGCGCGGGCGACGAGGCGGCGTTCGCGGTGCTCTACGAGCGCCACCGGCCGAGCGTGATCGCCGTCTGCATGGGCGTGCTCGGCTCGACGCACGACGCCGAGGACGCGGCCCAGGACACCTTCACGGCGCTGGCTGGCACCTTGCGCAGCGCGCCTCCGCGCGAGCTTCGCCCCTGGCTGACCCGCGTCGCGCGCAACGCCGCCATCGACGTCGGCCGCCGCCGGCGCCGCACGGTGCCCACCGACGCCGAGCTGCTGCCCGACGTTGCGGTCGGACCGAGCAACGGCAAGGCCGAGCTGGAGTCGGTGATGGCGGGCATCCGCGAGCTGCCCGAAAACCAGCGCACGGCGCTGTTGATGCGCGAGCTCGCCGGCCATTCGTACGTCGAGATCGCGGCGCTGCTCGAGGTCGACGAGGAGGCGGTGCGCGGCCTGATCGCGCGCGCCCGTGTGAGCCTGCGCGCGCATCGCGAGGCGAGCGAGATGTCATGCCTCACCGCATGCCTGGCCCTCGCCGAGGACCCGCACGGCGGCAGCCTCGACAAGGCCGTCCGCCGCCACATCCGCGGCTGCGGGCCCTGCCGCGCGTACGGCCGGGCACTGCGCGACGACGCCCGCGCGCTGCGTGGACTCACCGCCGTGCCGGCGACCGGCGTCGCCGGGAGCGGTGCCATTTTCGGCGGCCTGGCGGCCAAAGGTGCGCTGCTCGGGGGCGCGCTCACCCAGGTCACGGCCGCCTGCGCCGTATCGGCCTGCGCCGTCGGCGGCGTTGTGTTGCTCGCCCCCCATCCGCACAGAGCCGCCCCCGCCCGGATCCATCACGCCGGTGCGCACCGCCTCGACGCGTCGGCCCGCCCGCGCCGCGGGGAGACCGCTGCGCGGTCACACGCGGCGCCGCTGGGCGGCACCGTCAGCCGGTCGCTGGTCAGCGGCCGCGCCGTCGATCATGCGAAGGACGCGACGCGCGGCACGGCCAGAGGGTCGTCGGCGGGCACGCGGGCGCGGACGTCGCGCCCGGTCACGCTCACCGTCACGCCCACCGGCCCGACGCCCGGATCTGCCGCGGGTGCGGGCGCCGCCGGCGCGGCCACACCGAGCCCGAGCGCTGGCGGCACGAGCCCCTCCGCAGCGGCGGCGGCGGGATGGCGCCAGGACCCGGCCAGGAGGACCAATACGGGCGGCTACCCCAGCTCGCCCGGCACCGGCTACGGGGGCACGAGCGCCATCGGCGGCTCCACCCCTGGCACGTACGGCGGCACCTTCCACGAGTCCCCGCCGTCCACTGCCGGCAGCGGGACCAGCACGACCGCAGCGTCGAGCGGGGCCAACACGACCGCAGCGTCGAGCGGCTCCAGCACGGGCGCCACCAGCGGCGACTCCACCACCACCGCAGCGACGTCGACCGCAACGACCGGCACGCCACCCGTTCCCGGCGGCCTGCTCGGCCTGTTCGCGGGGCTGTCGGGCCACTGATCCCAACGGCGAGCCTTTAGATTCAGCGGTGATGTCCGAGGCTGATCGGCTCACCGCAGCGGCAGACGCGATTCCCCGCCGGGACGCCACCAGGTTGACCCTGGGTGACTGCTGGCGATCGTTCATCCGCCGCCCGACACCGCCGCTGCTGGCGATCGCGATCGTCGTCGCGGTGGCCGTCAGGATCGCCTACGGCCACTTCGACTGGCGCGATCCGATCGTGATCGCCGGGGTGCTCGTCGCGACGCCTCCCGTCGAGTGGATGATCCACGTCTACCTGCTGCATGCCAAGCCGATCCGGATCGGGCGCTTTCGCCACGACCTGCTCGCGGCGCGCGAGCACCGCGCTCACCATCTCGCTCCGGCCGAGCTCGACGGCGTGCTCGTCCCCGTCTACGGGATGCTCATCTTCTTCCCGCTGATCGCGCTGACCGTGTACGCGGTGTCATTCCCCGTGCACTTCGTGCTGGGCGGCGACCGCCTCGCCCATGCCGCCACCGGACTCGTCATCAGCTATGTGATCCTCGCCTCCTACGAGTGGTGCCACTTCCTCATCCACACGCCCTACCGCCCGCAGGGCCGGTACTTCCACGCGATCTGGCGGGGTCACCGCCTGCACCACTACAAGAACGAGCACTACTGGTTCGGCGTCACCTCGCCGTTCGGCGACCAACTGCTGCGCACCGCGCCCGAACAGTCCGCCGTGCCGCGCTCGGCGACCGCGCGGACGCTCGGCGTCGAGGAGATTTGAGGCACCCGCTGCCCGCCGTGCCATTCTTGAGCGCTCAATGACTGAGCGGCTAGCCAGCCGGATCCGGGAACGTGCCGACGTGCTGCTCGCCTTCGATCCGGGCCTGAACCAGCTACTGATCGCGCTCGGCGTGATGATCGGGATCGCGGTCACGATCGGACTCGTCTACCTGTTCGAACAGGCGTTCCGCGGACTGTGGATCGAGCCGCCCCACGGAGTCACGCTCGCGCCGGCCCAGCTGGCGCCGCTGTTGCTTCAGCACCACGGCGCGACGATCCTGGCGATGTTGCTCGGCGGGTTGGTCGCGATGCTCGCCGCGTTCACGGTGGCCGAGACCGACCCGCGCCAGCTGGCCCTGACGATGGCGCTCGGACCGGTTCCGCTGCTGGCCGCGATGGCGCTGTCGATTGAGCTTGCCGCGCACCGGGCGATCGGGATCGCGGCGATGGCGGTGGTGATGGGGATCGGCGTGTGGATGCCGAAGCTGACGCCCAGAATCGGACCGCGTGCCTTCTTCCTGGGGATGATGCTGTTCGTCGGCTACCTGGTCGGGTTCCTCAGCCGCGGCGCGATCGCGGAGGACCAGCTCGGGTGGATCGCGGCGATCCTGTGGTTCGCGGCGGCGGTCAACCTTGTGCTGAAGCTGCTGGTGTTCGTGCCCCTCACGCGGGGCGCGCTGCGGCGCACCGTGCGAGCCTTCTTCGCCCGCTCGCGCGGGGTGATCCGCGCCGCCGCGCACGTGTTCGACGCCGATACCGCGGGCGGCCGCGAGCACGCCCGGCGACGGCTGCGGCGACGGCTCACCCGCCTCAACGAGGCGGCGTTGATCGTCGACGGGCTGCTCGCCAGCCACGCCGACATCGCGTCCGAGCTCCACGAGCGGTTGTTCGCCACCGAGATCGCCGTGCAGAACATCGGTCGGCTTGCTGATGCCCTCTGCGACGTGCCGCTTCCCGCCGAGCTCCGGGCGGCGATCGCTGCCTGCCTGGCCCAGCTCCGCGACGCCCCGGAGGAGCTCACCGACGACGCCCTCGCCGTGCTCGTCCGCTACGGCGGCGCGGCGGACGAGATCGGCGTCCTGGAGGCCGGGCGCGTGACCCGGCTGGCTGCTGCTCTCTCGAACTGGTCCGCGGCCCTTCAGCGCTGGCATCGAGGCGAGGTCCCGAACAACGAGCTCCGTACCGAGCCGTTCGAATCGCCGGTCACCCTGATGTTCGGAAACCTGCCCGGATCGGCTCTGGCGAGCTCGAGCGCCGCGGGGCGGGCACGCGGCCTCGGCGCCCGGCTGCATCTCGACGCGCCGGCCCAGAACGCGATCCGCATGGCCATCGCCATCGCCGCGGCCGCCGCGCTCGGCTCGGTCCTCTCCGAACGCCGGTTCTACTGGGCGGTGATCGCTGTGTTCGTCGCCTTCATGGGCGCGTTCACCAGCGGCGAGCAGGTGATCAAGGCGTTTAACCGCGTGCTCGGGACCGTCGTCGGGATCCTGCTCGGGTCGCTGCTGGCGCACGCCGTCGGCGACAGCACCTGGTCGGTGCTGGTGATCGTCCTGGCGCTTGGGATCGGCGTCTACGTCATCCGGGTCAGCTACGCGCTGATGGTGATCGGCGTGACGGTGATGGTCTCGCAGCTGTACGTCCAGCTCGGCGAGTACAGCAACCACCTGCTCGTCCTCCGGCTGGAGGAGACCGCGATCGGCGCCGGGGTGGCGGTGCTGGCGGCGCTGCTCGTGTTCCCGGTCGGCACGCGAGCCGCCGCCCGCGTGGCGGCGCGTGACTTCTATGCGCGTCTCGGCGATCTGCTCGACGGGCTGTCGCAGCGCCTCGACGGCCGTCCGGCGAACGGTCTCGCGCCAAGTGCCGCCGCCCGCAGCCTCGACCATGCCAGCCAGCAGCTGCTTGTCACGGCACGGCCGCTGTCGCGGAGCCCGTTTCAGCGAGAGGACGTCGCCCAGAACCTCCGGCTGTTCGAGCTCATCTCCCACCACGCCCGCAACGTCGCCGCCGATGTCCAGGGGCCGATCGCGCTGGAGCCGGCCGTTCGGGCCGCCGCCGCCGGCACGCTGCGCAGCCAACGTCAGCTTGTGACGGCGCTGGAGCAGCACCTGCAGCGGGTCACCGCCGGTGATCGCCCGCTCGCTGGCGCGCTGATCGACGAGGTCCGCCGCGACGGGGACCTGCTGCCCACTGCCGTGTGCCATGAAGCCAGACCGGACGAGCTTGGGTTCCTGCGCCATGTTGAGCGGCTGGACGAGACGCTAGCCGAGCTCGGAGACAACCTGTCGCGCCAGCGGTAAGGCGACGCACGATCGTCCGCGAGCTTGAGCCTCCCGGGCGACTTATCGAGGGCCGTGCACGCGCAGGTAGACGAACGTCGGGGCGCTGCGCAGGTCCGTCAGCGGGTACAGCGGCGACGGGGTGATCTGACGTCGCTGTAGGCGGAAGTCGCGGGTGAACTCGGGGCCGAAGTAGCTCCCCTCGCCCGGGTAGTCGACCACGACCGCGTCGATGTGCTCGGCGTCGAGCGCGCGGTGGAGGGAGGCCAGCAGCGCCCGGGACCCACGGGTGTCGGAGGAGCGCAGGACGTCTGTGATCGCCTCCCCCTGGGCCGTGCCGGTCTTCCGCGCCAGGGTCGCGTACCACGGGTGTCGCAGGACGATCGTCCGTCCGGGAAGCCCGCGCAGAGCGGTGATCAGCTCGGCTCCGGTGGCACGATCGGCCGCTGTCGGGATCTGCGCCCCGATCGAGTAGGGGAGCAGCACCAGCTGCAGCAGCACCACGGCGGCGAGGACCGGACGGGCGATCCCGCCGTGGCGGCCGGTCACGACCGCTCCGTACGTCAGCCCGGCCAGCAGCGCGGTCGCCGCGTAGGCGGGAATCAGCACGTTGACCCAGCCGCCGGTGTGCAGCCGCGACACATAGGCCGAGCCGATCAGACCGGCCGCCGCAACGACGTAATAGACAACGGGCGAGGAGAACCTCAGGCGCCCACGGCCGGTCCAGGCAAGCGTTGCGGCGCCGCCCACGACGAGCATCACGAGCGGCCACTCGTGGCCGATGATGTCCTGCGTCCAGAACAGGCGCCACAGCGTCGTGGCCACCGGCTGGTGCAGCAGCTCTCCATAGATGTAGTACCCGTACCAGCCGTGGCTCGCGGCCTGCAGCACGAGCGTCGAGCCGACGACCAGCGCGACCAGCGTCAGCAGCGCCGACACTCCGACCCGCCGCCGGATCACGGCCAGGTACAGCAGCACCGGCACCAGTGCCAGCAGCGCCGACTGCTTGGTGAAGAACGCCAGGAAGCACAGCACCCCGAGCCCGACACCCCCGCGGACGCTCCGGGCCGAGCGGCCGAACGCGACCGCGAGCAGGGTCAGCGCCACGAACAGCGAGTCGACCCGCCCGGTGTCGAACCAGGCGCCGGAGATCGCGAAGGTCGCAGCGAACAGGCCCGCCGCGACGAGCCCAGCGACGCGGTCGCGGGTCTCGCGCCTCACGATCCAGGCGAGGGTAGCCATCGACGAGAGCGACGCGATCAGCGAGACGAGCCGCAGCGGGAGGAATCCGACGCCGGTGAGCTTCGACACCGCCGCGGCGACCACGTAGTAGAACGGCGTGTACGTCCAACCGACGAACGACAGCGAGGGCGCGACATACAGCGAGTGGCCGGCAGCGACCCGCGCCGCCAGCCCGACCGATCCGCCCTCCATCCAGTCGAGCTCGTACGGATAGCCGATGCGGTGTAACGCGATCCAGAGATAGACGGCGATCGGCGCAGCCGCGGCGACGCAGACCAGAACGCCGACGAGCGTGTTGGCGCGCCGCGCGCGGTGTCGATCCGGTGCCGCCGCGGTGCGCGCTCGCGCCGGAGGGTCCCCGGCGAGCACCGAGCTCATGCGCTCACCGCGGCCCGGTACAGCGTCACGTTGCGGTCAAGCCGGGTGCCGATGAACCCCTCGGGCCTGCCGCCCTGCGCGTCGAGGTAGGCGAGCTGGCGCGAGATCGTCCCCAGCCGACCCGGGAAGACGTGGTCGAGCATCCACGTCTGGATCGCGACGCCACCGTCGGCGGTTGTCAATATCCGCAGCGCGCGCGCCTGCTGGGGGTAGTCGATGAGCGACGCCGTGCCGATCAGCCAGTAGCCGCCCGCCGGTGTCCCCCGGGCGACGATCTGGTTGCGGTGGATGTGGCCGTAGAGCGCCGCGATCACGCGGGGATGGCGGTCGAGCAGTGCGAGGATCTGCCCGCCGCCCTCGGAGCTCTCCAGCGGTTGATGGGAGACGACGACGATCCAGCGGTCGCCGGCAGCAGCGAGCTCGGAGGCCAGCCATGCCGGCTGGCCGACGTGAACAAGGCCGCCAGAGCCACCGCCACGGCGGGCGAGGTCGAGCACCAGCACGCGGACGTCGGCTCCGATGTCGGCGTGGTAGTCGAGCAGCGGACCCGTCGCGGGCAGTCCCGACGCACTCCGAACGCGGGAGAGGGACTCATCGGCGTCGAGCTCCCGGCGCGCGGGGTCGGGCGGGACGCGGACCGCCGGCCCGCCGAGCGCCTGGCGCAGGAAGCCGGAGACGAGCTCCGGGCTGGGTGGGCCGTCCGGTGAGTAGCCCGCCGCGCCAGTCGCGCGGCGGTAGGCCGCGAGCCCGGCCGGAGCCTTCAGACCGGGCGGGAGGTCCCAGATCGCCTCGCCGCCGAGCGCGAGCGCCCGCGTCTGCGTTGTCGGCGCGATCTCGCCCGCGACGAGGACGTCATGGTCGCCCAGCACCGGGTACCAGGCACCGTCGATGCCGGGGCTCGTGAACGCGCGCGTGGCCGCCTCCAGCAGCCCCGGATGGCGAGGCGAGTCGAGGTCGGGGCGGTAGTAGAACGGGTCCGCGTCGACGGGGGACTGAACGCCGAAGTAGCCCGCCGGGCCGCTTCCCGGATGCGTCGGCCCTCCCGTAATGACGGCCAGCGCGAGCGCGAGCTCATTCGCCTGGTCGTTGTCGATCAAATCGCCGCCCTCGATCACGGCGTCGGGCTGGAGCGCCCGGACCGCTCCCAGGGCGCCGGCCAGCACCTGCGCGGTCAGCGTCTCCTGCGGCCGGAACGTCGACTGAAACGGCGGGCCGAGGCGGTCCAGGAACGTGACTCTTGCGGGGGACGCGGCATCGAGGACGTGCGTGTCGGTGACGTGTGCGATCGTCGCCAGCAGGCCGGCCGTGCGCACCCGCGGGCCGAGCTCGGTGCGGGGGAGCAGCGGCTCGCCCGGCCCTGTCGTCAGGGAACCCGTCCCCCCCGGGTCCTGGTAGGTCGTACGGAGCGTCGAGCCGTGCGGATCGGCCTGGGGCGCCCTGGTCGAGCCGCAGCCGGTCGCGATCAGGGCGGTACCCGCGAGTGTCTCGGCGAGCGCCTGGCGGCGTGTGATCCACCTCGTCATGCGCTTGTCAGCCCCGTGACGACCGTCTCACGTGTGGCCTGTCGCGTCACCCAGAGCACGGCGATGACGCCTGCGGCGAGCAGCCCGGCGACCACGGCGACGATCTCCGTGGAGTCGGCCCCCAGCTCGAGCGTCGCGTAGTTGATCGCGAGCCGCGAGAGCGCCGGACCGAGCACGAGGCGCTCGATCAGGACGCCGAGGATCGCCGCCGGGAGCACGAGCGCGAGCACGACTCCCGCCAGCAGCCGCGCCACGGCGGCGGATCCGGCTCCCGTGGCGCGGAGCACGGCAATCGTGCGGCGCCGCTCTTGGACGGTCAGCGCGCACGTCTGGATCAGCGCATAGAGGCACACGAGACCGTCCACGATTGCGATCGCGCGCAGGATCGTGCGGAGCGTGTCGACGAGTGGCACACCGCGAGCGGTGGCGCCACTGGTCGGGGTCGGGGGCACCCCGATCGCCGTGAGCCGATGGCTTACGGTCGTTTCGCTGGCGTTCTGGCGCAGCAGGATTGCGAGCGTCTCCGGGGCCGTGGGGTCATCCCGCAGCAGGGCTGCCGCCGGGACGTACGCGACGCGGCCGTCGTGGTCGAGCGAGTTGACGACACCCGCGACGCGCAGCCGCAGCTCGGCGCCATTCGGCAACGCGATCGCGAGCGTCGATCCCGGGGTCAGCCCGAGCGCGATCGCGAGGCCGGCGCCGACCTCTGCCTCGCCGTCGCCATGGAGCCGATGCCCGGCGGTGAGCGGGGGCGCCTCGAAGATCGTGTGATCGCCCGGGTAGGCGATCACGTCGATCGTCTCGCCGAGCGAGAACGAGTCCACCCCCTGCACGTCGTACCTCGGAGCGGCCGCCTCGACGCCCGGCACCGAGAGGGCCTTGCCGACGCTCGCGGCGGAGCCCGACGCCGTCAGCTGGTAGCGCTTGCCGAGCGCCTGGGGGTCCGTTTCGAGGACGTTCAGGGCCGCCGCCAGCGCGAGCAGCAGGAGCACGAATGCGGCCGAGGTGGCCAGTGTCAGGACCGTTGCCGCGAGACGACCCCGCCGAGCGGCGACGAGGTGGGCGCCGAGGGCGGCGAGGCCTCCGAGGGCGGCGCGACGCACGACGCCGGCGCGCCGGCGGCTCGCTGCGCGGCCGTGGGAGATCCCAGCCCCCTGGAGCAGCGCGACCGGCGGGCGCCCGCTCGCCCGCCAGGCGGGCCAGGCGGCGGCGAGCACGGGGATCGAGACGCTCACCACCCAGCCGGCCGCCAGTGGCAGGATCAGGCCGGAACCGGCGCCGGGCTCGTTCAGCATCGTCAGCAGGCGATCGCTCGGCCCGACGGCGACGAGCACGCCGACCGCGAGGCCGACCGTCGCCGCCGGGCCGGCCACGGCCATCGCCTCCACGGCTTGCACTCGCACCAGATGACCGCGCGAGGCGCCCAGGGCGCGGTTGATCCCAATCGATTTCAGGCGCCGCTGGACCTCGGCGCGGGCGGACGCGGCGAGCATTACGCCCGCGGTGGCGAGCGCGAACACCGACAGCGCCACGAGCAGATCGATCACGATCCCCGCCGCCTGATCGAGCAGGACGCGGACCCCGGAGCGGGTGACGAAGCGCAGCCCGCGCAGGCCGTAGCTGGTCGTCCGCGCCTGCGCGAGCACTTCGTTGATGTATCTCGGGTTGCGTAGCCAGATCTCGGCGACGGTGACCTGGGGATCGGGTTCGGGCCCGAAGCGGGCCTCGATTGCCCGTTCGGACACGTAGATCCGCGGAACCCCGAGTGGGTAACCGACGTCGTCAGGTGCCTCCGCGAAGCCGACGACGCGCTGCGGGCCGACGCCGCGGATGTACAGGGTGCCGCCGAGTCGGATCCCCCAGGCCTGCGCGACGCCGCGCTCGACCACCACCTCGCCGTACCGCGACGAGAGGTCGCGACCGGCGACGATCGCGTAGCCGCGCCGGCCGGGGTCGACCACCTCGACCGACGCCTGCCGGCTGCGATGACCGTTCGCCCCGATGCCGACGTTCGTGAACTCCTGGCGCGTCGAGAACGCGGCGATGTCTGCAAGCGCCCGGATCCGGCTCGCGACTCGGTCGAGCGATTGCGGCTGAAAGCGGACGATCACGTCCGGGAGGTCGGCCGCTCGGACCGCCCGGGAGAAGCCGTCGCCGAGGCCGTCGGCGATCACGATGGCCGTCGACAGCATCGCGGCCGCGAGCGCGATCCCGATCGCGGTCAGGAGCGCGCGCCGTCGTCGCGATCGCACGCGACGAGCCGTCCTTCCTCCAGTTGCAGCACGCGGTCGGCGATCGCGGCGGCGTCGGGTTCGTGGGTGACGATCACGAGCGCCCGTCCGGTGAGGTTGCGCAGCAGCGCGAGCACCGTGGCGCCGCTCTGCGCATCGAGGTTGCCGGTCGGCTCGTCGGCGAGCACGAGCTCCGGGTCGTTGACAAGCGCGCGGGCGATCGCGAACCGCTGCTGCTCGCCCCCTGACAGCTCGTGTGGGAGGTGGTCGGCGACATCAATCAGCCCGAGCTCCTCGATCAGACGCCGCGCCCGCCGCTCACCGCCTGGAGCGGCGCCTGGCAGGCGTCCGGGAAGCATCACGTTCTCCGCTCCGCTCAGCTCCTCGACGAGGTGGAACGACTGGAACACGAAGCCGATGTGCCTGAGTCGGGTGCGCGCCAGCGCTCGTGGCTTCTGCGACGTGAGCACTTCGCCCGCGAGCGTGATCTCGCCGGCGTCCGGGCGATCGAGCCCTCCCAGCAGATACAGGAGCGTCGACTTGCCGCTGCCGGATCGGCCGAGTACGGCGACGACCTCGTCGGCATCGACGTCGAGTCCAACGCCATCGAGCACCCGACGCTGGGCGCGACCGCGGCCGACTGTCTTCGTGATCCCGCGGGCCGTGAGAACGGGCACCGGCTCACGGTACCGAGCCGGCAGTCGCAGCCTGCCGGTCCGGATGTGGGCGCTGGTCCTGGCGCCGTAGGCGGGCGAACCAGCGCCCGGAGAGGGGCGACACCTCGGTCGCCTCAAAGCCGCCCGCCCGGGCGATCGGCGAGATCTCGCAGGCGGCGACGCGCGCCCACGGGAACCACGCGCTGGCAACGCCGTCGCGCTCCAGTCGAGCCTCCGTCGAACACGTCACGGTGCCCGGGGGCTCCAGCTCGACGAGCAGCTCGCCGTCGGATCCCAGCAGCGCCCCGAGGCGTGCGAGCAACCGTACCGGCGAGCCTCCGATGCCGATGTTGCCGTCGAGCAACAGGGCGCTACGCCAGGTTCCGCTCCCCGGCAGCTCGTCGAAGATGTCGCCTACGATCGCCCGGGCGCCCTGTCCGACGGCGAGCTCGACCGCGACCGGCGACAGGTCGACGCCGAGCGCGAAGACCCCGCGGTTGGCGAGCGCGCGGAGGTGGCGGCCGGGGCCGCAGCCGACGTCCAGGACGGGCCCGCTGAGGCCGTCGAGCAGGTGCTCGTCGGTCGCGTCGGCCGGCCCGAGATACCGCTCGATCGGCAGCGGGATGATCGTGCCGTCTCTGAGTCGCGCGTGATGAGGAGCGCCCGGCCGGCCGATGCCCCGCAGGCCGTCGTCGTACATGCGGAGCGCGCTGATCATCGGATCGCGGCGAGCGCCTGCGCGAATCCGGTGTGCGGAGCAGCGCTCGCAACCGCACGCGCGTCTTCGATCGTGTCGACGTCGCGCAGCTCCGGCTGCTCGTGGACGCGCAGCTCAAGCTCCCGGAACCGCCTGCGTTGGGCGGTGCAGGTCGACGAGCAGCTCATCGGCACCTCCGCGAATGCTCCGGGGACATGTCGGTTGAACCCCACGCTCCAGTAGCCCCCATCGAGCGCCGGGCCGAGCACGGCGTCGACATCGCGCTCGGTCAGCGCGCGCAGCCCGTCGAGCAACAGCGACGGCGTCAGCTGAGGCGTGTCCATGCCGACGAGCAGGGCCGGCCCGTCGACATCGTCGAACGCGGCGGCCAGCCGTTCCGCCAGCCCGGCGCCGCGCTGCGCCATGACCTCAAAGCCGCCGCGCCGCCAGCGGCGCGCGTCGCCCTCAAACACGAGGATCTTGCGAGCCGCCGGGGTGCGTTCGACGACGTCGAGCGTGTCCAGCAGGGAAGCTTCGGCCAGCCCGGCCGCCTCGTCGATGCTGCACGGCGGCGTCAGCCTCGTCTTGGCGCGGCCGGGCAGCGGCTCCTTGGCGATTACGAGCAGTGCAACGGATGTCACGCGGTCATGCTAATCCGCGGCTTGGCGCGAAAACCGCGTCGTGGGCAGCCGTAAGACTCTGTTCACTCTTGACGAGCGGCGCAAATGAACAGTGACTTAACGCGGCGGTCCGCCCGTTCTCAGGCGCGTGCACGTCTGTCAAGGTCACGTGCTATGCGGCTACCCGGTGTCGATCCGTCGAAGCCTCCGCCCGGACCCTTCAGGGCGGACTTCTGGCGCAGCCCGCTGCGGGGGCCCTGGCTGACGGCGGTACTCGGCCTGGTCCTCCTGATCGGGCTCCCGATCGTGATCATCACCGGCCTGCTGTCGAACGACGCCTACCAGCCCGGGCTGAGTTTTTCGAACGCGCTCGGCCGGAACGTCAACGGTCCGCTCGATTTCTACCTCTTCGGTTGGCCGACGAGCCCGACCTGGCTGTACGCGCTGACTCAGGGACTGCACGTCACGATCGGACTCGCACTGTTCCCGGTCGTGCTGGCGAAGCTCTGGTCCGTGATCCCCCGACTGTTTGAGTGGCCGCCCGTTCGCACCCCGGCGCACGCGCTGGAGCGACTGTCGCTCGCGCTGCTGGTCGGGGGGGCGCTGTTTGAGTTTGCGACGGGAATCCTGAACATCCAGTACTGGTACGTGTTCCCGTTCTTCTTCACCCAGGCGCATTACTACGGCGCGTGGGTGTTCATCGGCGCCTTTCTGGTCCATGTGACACTGAAATTCGGGACGATGCGCCGGTCGTTGAAGACGCGCCGCGAACTCCTGGACGTCGTCCCCGAAGTCGGGGTGAATCCGAGCGAGCGGTCACTTGTGGCAGTCCGTCCCGCGCAGGCGACGATGTCCCGGCGGGCGCTGCTCGGAACGGTCGGTGCGGGCGCGCTGCTGCTCGGGCTACAGGGTGCCGGACAGTCGATCGGCGGGCCGTTCCGTGCACTGGCGCTGCTGCTGCCGCGCGGCCGTGTGCGCCCTGGTCCGCTCGGCTTCCCGGTCAACAAGACCGCCATCGCGGCGGGAATCTCGGCCGCGGACGTCGGGGCGAACTGGCGCGTGATGCTCGTCGGCAAGCGTGCGGTGTCACTGTCGCGCGAGCAGCTGCTGGCGCTGCCACAGCACAGCTACGATCTGCCGATCGCGTGTGTCGAGGGGTGGTCGACCACCCAGCGGTGGAGCGGTGTGCGGCTCGGTGACCTCGCCTCGCTGTGCGGTGTGCACGGGCGGGCAACGCTCAGCACGAGGTCACTCGACCCTGGCACGTTCGGTCGGGCCTCACTCGGTCACGAGCAGGTCGCCGATGATCGCTCGCTACTCGCCCTCCGCGTGAACGGCCTCGACCTGTCGCCCGACCACGGTTACCCCGCGCGTGTGATCAGCCCAGCCGTGCCGGGTGACCACTGCACGAAATGGGTGACGATGATGACGTTCACGCCGGTGCCCGAATGACCCGGCCGGGTGAGCTGCTGCAACGCTTTCGTGCCCTGTACGGCGCGGGGCCATTGCACCTGATCGCGTTGCTCGTGAGCTTCGCGATCGCCGCGGCGGCGGTGGTGGGCTGGTTCGATCGACCGCGCGACGTCGTCAGCGTGCTGATCTGGTTTGCCGCAGCCGCTGTTCTGCACGACGTGGTGCTGCTGCCGTTCTATTCGCTGCTGGACCGGATCGCCTTCGGCCCGCGGCGGGCTCGAATCGACGCCGAGCGGCGGGCTCGTGCCGTCAACCCGACGCCGTATTTTCGGATCCCGGCGATCCTGAGCGGGTTGCTGCTGCTCACCTTCTTTCCCGTCATCTTCGGGTTCGGGGCACAGTCGGAGTTGTTGGCGAGCGGGATCCGCGAGAGCGGCTACCTGGCGCGGTGGCTGCTGGCCACGGGGGTGATCTTCGCCCTGTCGGGGCTGGCGTATGCACGAGCGATCAGAGCGAGCGCAGCGGCGCTGAGGCGAACTCGGCCATCCCCCGGTGGAAGTCCTCCGCCGCCCTGAAGCCGAGGACGCGCGCGGCCAACTCCGCCGATGCGAACACGTGCCTCACATCCCCCAGCCTGTATTCGCCGGTGACAACCGGTCGCGGAGCGTCCGGGCCGGCGGCGTCGGCCAGCGCCTGCGCCATCTCCCCCACGCTGCGCGGCGTCCCGCTGGCGACGTTGAACGCACCTACGGCCGGATCGGCACGCGTCAGCGCGATCACGTTCGCGCGGGCGACATCGCGCACGTGGACGAAGTCGCGCAGCTGCCCGCCGTCCTCGAAGACGCGTGGCGGAGCGCCTGCGGCGAGCGCGCTGGCGAAGATCGCCGCGACGCCGGAGTACGGCGTGTCGCGCGGCATCCGCGGCCCGTACACGTTGTGGTAGCGCAACGCCGTCACGGGCACCCCCTGCTCACGTGAGAACGCGAAGCAGAGATGCTCCTGATGCAGCTTCGTCGCCGCGTAGACGTTGCGGGGGTCCAGCGGCGCGGACTCCTCCACGGGGATCGATTGGAGCTCGCCCTGGCAGCGTGGGCAGGGCGGCGTGAAGGCTCCTGCCGCGAGGTCTGCCGGGTCGCGGGGGGCGGGCGCCACCCGGCCGTGCTCCGCGCACGTGTAGGCGCCCTCCCCGTAGACGACCATGCTGCTGGCGAGGACGAGCCGGCCGCTGTAGCCCGTCGCCGCCAGCTGCTTCAGCAGCACCGCGGTCCCGAGGTCGTTGTGGCGGACGTAGTCGGCGATGTCGAGCATGTCCAGGCCAAGGCCCACCATGGCCGCTTGGTGGCAGACGGCGTCAACCCCTCGGAGAGCTCGGGCGATCGCGTCCGGGTCCGCGACGTCTGCCTCGACGAACTCGGCCTCCGGGTTCAGGTAATCCGGACGCACCGCGTGCGCCGCCGGCAGGAGGGCGTCGAGCACCCGCACCTGATGGCCGTCGTCGACGAGCGCGTCGACGACGTGCGAGCCGATGAACCCGGCACCTCCGGTCACGAGGATCATCGTTGCCACGCTACCGGGCGTTTGCCCGCTCGTCGGCCGTTTGCAGCGTGTGTTCGCTCGGCGTAAGAACTGCCCGGCTACCGTGCGCAGAATGATCGAGGTGATTCTGCCCGCGCTCGACGAAGCCGAGTCGATTCCCGGCGTGATTGCCGCGATGCCGTCCGGGTTCGTGCCGCTGATCGTCGACAACGGCTCGCGCGATGGATCGGCCGAGGTCGCCGCGTCGTGCGGCGCACGGGTCGTGCGCGAACCGCAGCGGGGCTTCGGAGCGGCCTGCTTCGCGGGGCTCCTCGCCGCAGAGTCCGAGGTCGTCTGCTTCATGGACTGCGACGGCTCGCTCGATCCTGGCGAACTGCACCGCGTCGCCGACCCCGTGTCCGGCGGCACGGCCGATCTCTGCCTCGGCGCTCGGATGCCCGAGCCGGGAGCGTGGCCATGGCATGCTCAGCTCGCCAATCGCGTGCTCGCGTTCGAGTTGCGCCGTCGCACGGGCGCCGCGCTGACCGACCTCGGTCCGATGCGAGCCGCGCGGCGCGAGGCGCTGCTCGCGTTGGGGCTCCAGGACCGCGGCTCGGGCTGGCCACTGGAGATGGTGTTGCGAGCCGCCGCGGAGAGCTGGCGCGTCACCGAGGTCGGCGTTGCCTACCGGCCACGGTCGGGTGGTCGCTCGAAGGTCAGCGGCAACGTGCGCGGGACGGTGCGGGCCGTGCGCGATATGAGCTTGCAGCTCTCGAACCACGGCGGCTAGCGCACGTTGGCTCCGGCGCGGTAGTTTGCGTTCCTATGAGCTGCGCCTCGCGATTGGTGCGGTCAGCGGTCGCCGTGCTCGCCGCGATCTGCGTGGTGGCCGCGAGCGTGCCCACGGTCGCGCTCGCCGACGGCGACCCCGGTAGCGATGTGCTCGTCTACCAGAACCTGTTCGCCGGGTCGGATGCGGGCCTGCTGGTGCAACAGCAGCTCGCGCTCGCGACGCTGCTGAAGTCCGCCGCGCGGGCGGGTGTTCCGGTCCGCGTGGCGATCATCGCCGGCCCCTCTGACCTCGGAGCGGTCACGGCCCTGTGGCGCAACCCGCGTGGGTACGCGCGCTTTTTGGGGACCGAGCTGTCGCTGGCCTACAAGGGCCGGCTGCTGGTCGTGATGCCCGACGGGTTCGGCTTCAACTGGCCCGGGCACGCCTCGGGATCGACCTACCGGCGGCTGGCCGGTGTCCCCATCCGGGCGGGCGGTGACGGGTTCTACCGCGCGACCTCGGCGGCGGTGAGGAGCATGGCGCGCGCCGCCGGCGTGAAGCTGCCGGCGGTGGCGAGCTCGCCCAGCGCCCCGGCGCAGGGCGGCGGGGCCGGCACCGGCAGCGGCCTCAGCACCGCGCCCGCGAGCGGGCAGGGCACGGCCAACACGCTTGGAATCATCGTGCTGTCGCTGATCGCGATCGTGGTGGGCGGGCTTGGCGTCCGCTGGGCGCTTCGTCACAGCGGCTGGCGTCGCCCGGCGCTTCGCGTGCAGTGGGGCGGACGTTTCTGGATCCCGCTGGTGACTATTCTCGGCGCCGTTGCGGCCGTCGTGCTGATCGTCCTGCGCCCGACCACGCCCGCTCCCTCGCAGGCCGCGGCGCTGGCGTCCAACCCCGAATTGGATCCGGGGACACCGATCTCCGGCGTCGCCCCCGGCTTCACGCTCTCCGACCAGTTCGGCCAGCCCGTCTCGTTGCGCTCGTTCCGTGGCCACACCGTGATCCTTGCCTTCAACGACTCCGAGTGCACGACCGTGTGCCCGCTGACGACGACCGCGATGATGGACGCCAAGGCGATGCTGGGCCGTGCCGGATCGCGCGTCCAGCTGTTGGGAATCGACGCCGATCCTGCGGCCACCGCCGTCGAGGACGTGTGGTCCTACTCGGAGCTGCACGGGATGCTCCACTCCTGGGACTTCCTCACCGGCTCCCTGCCCCAGCTCAAGCAGGTGTGGAAGCACTACGGGATCGAGGCGGCCGTCGAGCGCGGCCAGATCACACACACTCCCGCGCTGTTCGTGATCGACCCGCGAGGCAGGCTCTCGCGGCTGTACATGACCCAGATGTCCTACACGGCGGTACCGCAGCTCGGTCAGCTGCTGGCGAAGAGCAGCTCGGCGCTGATGCCGGGACGCCCCGCGGTGCACGCGAATATCTCCTACGCTCGCGTGCAGCCGACAACGCCAGGCACGCCCGCGACGCTGCCACTCGCCCGAGGGGGAGACATCAACGTCGGCCCGGGAAATGCCGCGCGGCTGTACCTGTTCTTCGCCACCTGGGATCAGGAGACGAGCGGTCTCGCCGGCCAGCTTGCCGCGCTCAACAGCTACGAGAAACTCGCCGCCCGCACCGGCCTGCCGAAGCTGACCGCGGTCGACGAAGCCAGTGTCGAGCCGAGCTTGAGCACCGTCACACAGTTCCTGCACCGGCTGCCGCAACCGCTGTCGTATCCGGTCGCGCTCGACCGCGGCGGCAGGATCGCCGACGGCTACGAGGTTCTCGGCCTGCCGTGGTTCGTGCTCATTTCAAAAAGCGGCCGGATCCTCTACTACCGGGCGATGTCGACCGCGGGCTGGCCGAGCACGAGCGTGCTCGCACGCACGATGCGCGCCGCGCTGGCGCGCGCTCCTGGGCCTCCCGGCGCCGAGACCGCGCGCCAGGAGCTGGCCGGCTCGCCGCCCCCGCTGGCCTCGCTCCATGTCCAGGCGGGCCAGCTGCTCGGGGGAGTGCAGGCCCTCCGCGCGCGTCTGCGCGCCCTGCGCGGCTATCCGGTCGTCATCAACGCCTGGGCGTCCTGGTGCGTGCCGTGCCGCTCTGAGTTCGGTTTGTTCGCCTCCGCGTCCGCACGCTACGGCCGCCGCGTCGCGTTCATCGGCGCCGACACCAGCGACTCGGCCGGTGACGCGCGCACGTTCCTGGCTCAACACCCGGTCAGCTACCCCAGCTACCAGACCACCACCACCGACCTGTCCTCGCTCGCCGCCATCGAAGGACTGCCGACGACGATCTTCATCAACGCCGCCGGCAAGGTGATCTTCGTGCACGTCGGCCAGTACGACACCCAGGGAACGCTGGACCAAGACATCAGCCGCTACGCGGCTGTCCGGCAACCCCGCGGCAGCCCGTGAAATGCAACCGCCGGGCACTGGCGATCGCCGCGTGCGTCACCGCGGTCCTCGCGGCAGTGCGGCGCAGGTGTCGCGTCAACGTCATGCCGGTAGCCTTGCTCTTGAAGCCGGGTTGAAGTCAAGCGGAGCCACAAGATTTGAGCGAGGTCGTGCAACAGCTGGCGATTGGCGAGGTGGCAGAACGGGCGGGGATGAGCACTTCGCGGATCCGCTACTACGAGGCGCGCGGGGTGCTTCCTGAGCCAGAGCGCGCAGCGGGGAAGCGCCGGTACACGGAGGACGTGCTTCGCCGACTGGCGATCATCGACGCCGCGCAGCGTGTCGGGTTCACGCTCGAGGAGATCCGCGAGCTGCTCGGGTCACGTGACCAGCCCGCCCACGAACGTTTGCGCCAGCTCGCAGTGTTGAAGCTGCCAGAGCTTGACGATCTGATCGCGCGGGCGACGTCGGTGCGCCGCGTGTTGAAGATGTGCAGCAAATGCAACTGCGAATCGATCGACGTGTGCCGCATGTTCGACGATCGGGTCCTGCCGCTCCGCCAGGACACCGCCGCGACCGCCACGAGGCGGGCACCAAGGCGAGTGACGACCGCCGCTTGACGTCAACCTCGGTTGAAGTGCAACCCGTCGACGCATGCTTCGCCGAGGACCAGCTGCCCGACGCTTTGACGAGGGCGGCGCGACGAGTTGCCTGGGTGCGTGCTTAATGTGACAATCCTTGTGGCGACCATGCAGTGGCACGTTCGGCAAGCTCACGCCCCTGGCTCGGGCTCGTTTAGCGGACGAGCTTGGGCGTGGGTGCATCAGTTCGAGCT
>DASZLC010000024.1:0-20427 GCA_035552615.1 Solirubrobacteraceae bacterium | reverse complement strand
CCGACGACGACCAGCCCGGTCGCCGCCAGCTCATCGCGCCAGCGGGCGTAGACGGGGTCGGCCGCCCGGAGCATCGACATTGCACCACCGTGGAGATGGACGACAACCGGGAGCGGTCCGGCATGCCTCGAAGGGCGGTGCACAAACACTGTGGTCGGCCCGCTCACCGTTTCACGGGTGATTCCGGCGACGGTCGGCAGCGGGTCGGTGAGCGCGGCCAGCACGGCCTGGAGCTCCGCCTCGACCCCGGCGCAGAAGGCGAGCTGCTCAGCGCGGGGTGAATCAGCGGTGACGAGCGGCGGGGCGAGGTGACGGTCGAGGAAGAACGGCGCCAGGGCGCCCCCGATCCGCGGGTCACCGCGGGGGTCGGTGCCGAGCGTCAGCGTCGGATCGGCCAGCCGCCCCGACAGCACGGAGGAACGCTCAGCGACACCGCTCACAGCCCGTACGTCTTTCCGATGATCTCGCGCTGGATCTCGCTCGTCCCGGCGTACACGGTGGAGATGATCACGGTCCGCAGGTGGTGCTCCATGTCGTACTCGGTGGCGTAGCCGTAGCCACCCATCATCTGCATGCCTTCGATCGCGACGCGCTTGGCGGTCTCGGTGATCTTCAGCTTCGCCATCGACGCTTCGCGTGGTAGTTGCACGTCGGGGCGCTCCTCGGCGCGGCGGGCGACGTCGTAGGTCAGTAGCCGGCAGCATTCCAGCTCGGTGGCGAGATCGGCGACCCGGTGCTTGATCACCTGGAAGGAGCCGATCGCCCGGCCGAACTGCTCGCGCTCGCGGACGAACGACAGCGCGTCGTCGAACGCGCGCTGCCCGGCGCCGAGGATGATCGCCGCGGTGACGAGCCGCTCGAAGTTCAGCCCCGCCATCAGCTGCTTCCATCCCGCTCCCGGCGCGCCGACGAGCGCCTCGTCCGGCACGAAGCAGTCCTCGAAGAACACGTCGTTGACCTCGCGTCCGGCCATCGTCGGGATCGGATGCACGACCACGCCCGGCGTTCCCGCGGGAACGTCGAGCATGCTGAGGCCGTCGTGCTTGCCGCCCTCACGGTCGGTGCGGCAGACCACCAGCGTCCGCGCGGCGTGGTGGGCGTTGGAGATCCACGTCTTCTGACCGTTGATCAGGTAGCCGCCGTCGACGCGCTCGGCCCGGCAGCGCAGGGCGGCGACGTCCGATCCCGCCTCGGGCTCGGACATCGCGATCGAGACGACCTCGCCGCGGCAGACGCCGCCGACGATCGAACGTTTCTGTTCCTCGGTGCCGAACCGCTCGACGGCATGCGCGACGATCAGCGAGGTGCCGACCCCGTAGATCGGGACCATCCCGCGCGCCGTCTCCTCCAGCCTCAGACAGGCGTCGGTGATGGTGCCGCCCGCGCCGCCGTACTCCTCGGGCAAGCAGCAGCCGATCCAGCCCAGCTCGGCGAGCTTGTCGTAGACGCTCTGGCTGTGCGTGTCCCGGTCGCCGTCCGTCAGCGCGTCGCGCTGCGCGCGGGTGCCGCATTCGCGCGCGGCGAAATCGCGCAGCGCCTCGACGAACGCGGCGCGCTCATCGGAGCCGGCGGCCGGGTGCGCGGGGCGCTCGGCGATCACGGCGCGTCCCGGCGGATCATGATCGCGCGGCGGAACTCCAGCACCAGTTCCCCGTGCTGGTTGTGCACCTGGTCCTCGACCAGGAGCAGATCGCCGGGCTTCTCCGGCTTCGAGCGCAGCTCGGTCACCGTCAGTGACGCCGTCACGGTGTCGCCGACACCGACCGGCGCCCGGAAGCGCACATCCGTGATCCCGGCCAGCGCGATCACGCGCCCGTGCAACAACGGCTCGGTGCACGCGATCGCGATGCCGAGCAGCGCCGGCCCGTACAGCACGCGCCGCCCTAGCGAGGAGCGGCGTGCCGTCTCCTCGTCGTGGAACAGCGGGCTGATCGCCCCCATGATCGCCGGCAGCAGCGCGATCTCGACATCGGTCACCGTGCGGGAGCCGCCGGTGAGCCGTGCGCCGAGGACCAGCGGGTCCGCGACCGTGCTCGTCATCGGGACACCAGCGCCAGCACGCGCGGGGCCAGCTCGTCGAGCGGCGAGCGCACGGGGAACACCTCGGCCACGCCCAGCTCCTTCAAGGCGACGGCATCGGTCCTGCTGATCGTGCCGCCGACGACGACCTTGATCTGGTCGCGGGCGCCATGCGCCTCGAGCTCGTCGAGCACCTGCCCGGCCAGCGCCAGGTGCGCGCCGGACAGGATCGAGAGCCCGATCACGTCGACATCCTCGTCGAGCGCGACGACGACGACCTCGCGGGCGGTGCGCCGCAGGCCGGTGTAGATGACCTCCATCCCGGCGTCCCGGAGCGCGTGCGCGACGACCTTGGCGCCGCGATCGTGACCGTCGAGGCCGAGCTTGGCGACCATCACCCGCCCCTTCCGCGCGGTGGCACTCATAGCGCCGGCTCCACGAACTCGCCGAACACGCCGCGCAGCACGTCGACCATCTCGCCGAGCGTGGCGTCGGCGCGGGCGCAGTCGATCAGGATCGGCATCAGGTTCTCCTCGCCCTGCGCGCCGTGCCACAGCCGCGACAGCTGGCGCTCGGTCTCCGACTCGTTGCGGTCGGCGCGGAGCGCCTGCAGCTGCGCGCGCTGACGCTCGGCCACCGTCCCGTCCGGGGCGTGGACGATCAGCTCGGGCGGTTCCTGCTGACCCTGATGGATGTTCACCGCCACCAGCGGCTTCTCGCCGCTCTGCTCACGGCGCTCCTGGTCGTAGGCCGACGCGGCGATCTCGCGCTGCATGTGACCGCTCTCGATCGCCTGCACCGCGCCGCCGATCGCCTCGATCTTGTCGATCTCGGCCAGCACCGCCACCTCGATCTCGTCGGTCATCCGCTCCACGAAGTAGGAGCCGCCGAGCGGATCGGCGACGGCCGTGGCATCGGACTCGTAGCCGACGATCTGCTGCGTACGCAGCGCCAACCGCGCCGTCTCCTCGGTCGGGATGTCGAACGCCTCGTCGTAGCCGGCCAGCAGCATCCCCTGACAGCCGCCCAGCACGGCGCCGAGGCAGCCGAGCGTCCCGCGGATGATGTTCGTCTGCGGCTCGTGGACCTGGAAGTGCGTGCCGCCGACCGACGCCGTCACGCGCAGCAGGCCCGACAGCGGATTGGTGGCGCCGAAGCGCTCGCGCATCATCCGCGCCCAGATCCGCCGCGCCGCGCGCGTCTTGGCCGCCTCCTGCAGGAAATCCCCGTAGTAGTAGAACTGGGCCGAGAGGCGGGGAGCGAAGCTGTCGACATCGAGCCCGCGCGCCCGCGTGTATTCCAGATAGGCGATCGCGTTGGCGAGCGCGAACGCCACCTCCTGCACGGCGGTGGCGCCCGCGTCGCGCATGTCAGGACCGCGGATCACCAGCGGGTAGAACCGCGGCATCTCCGCACAGCAGAACTCCAACACGTCGCCCACCAGCCGGATCCCCGCCGCCGGCGGGAAGATCCACGTGCCGCGGGCCACGTAGTCCTTCAGCACATCGGTGGTCATCGAGCCGTTCAGCTGCCCCGGCGCGATCCCCTGGCGCTCCATCGCCACCAGGAACATGGCCAGGATGAACGGCGCCGTCGAGTGGGCGTTCAGCGACACGCCGATCCGCTGCACCGGCAGGCCCGCGAACATCCGCTCGAAGTCCCGGGCGCAGTCGACGGCGACGCCGACACGACCGGCCTCGGGCGCCGCCTCGGGGTGATCGGAGTCAAGCCCGCACTGGGTCGGCAGGTCAAACGCCGCGCTGACCCCGTTGTTGCCGTGCGCCAGCAGGAACCGCCAGCGCTCGTTCGTCGACTCGGCGTCGCCGAACCCCGAGTACAGCCGCATCTGCCACAGCCGGTCGCGGTACATAGCCGGATACACCCCGCGCGTGTACGGGAACTGGCCGGGCAGCCCGATGTCGCGTTCGGCCCGTAACGTCTCGTCCTCGCCGGGCGCGTACAGCACCTCCAGCGGCTCCCCGGTGAGGCCCCGACGCACGGCGGCCTTGTCGAGCTTGGCGGCGTGAACCTCCCGCCAGCGCGCGATGTCGTCCTGGAGGGTCGTCAGCGAGGACATCAGCGCCTCCTCGTCATGCCGTCGATCGTGGTGGCCAGCGCCGGGTCGGCGAAGTGGCCCTCCTCGGCGGTGGTCGCGTAATCCATCACCGCCAGCGCCTGATGCTCCAGGTGCAGGTTGACCGCCCGCTTCGTCGCCCGCAGCGCCGCCGCGGGCAGCCCGGCCAGCCGGTGCGCGAGCGCGACCGCCGCGGGCAGCACGTCCTGCGCGGGCAGCACCTGGTTGGCCAGCCCCCACTCCAGCGCCTGATCGGCGCTGATCGGCTCACCGGTGAACAGGTGGTACTTCGCCCGCTGCGGGCCGAGCTGCTGCGGCCACGTCGCCACCGCGCCATCGGCCGCGGCCACGCCCAGCAGCACGTGCGGGTCGGCGAAGTACGCCGTGTCGCTCATCAGCACCAGATCGCACAGCGAGGCGAGGCTCGAGCCGAGCCCCACCGCCGGCCCGTTCACGGCGGCGATCACCGGCAGCGGGAACCGCACCAGCTCGCCCACCAGCCGGCGCGCCTCATCCAGGGCACGCCAGCGGAACTCCGCATCGGTGTTGACCGCGCGCAGGAACTCGGCGTCGCCGCCCGCGCTGAACGCGCCGCCGGCACCCGTGATCACCACGACGCGGACATCGCGATCAGCCAGCAGCCGAGACCACACGTACGTCAGCTCCGAGTGCAACACGGCGTCGACCGCGTTCTTGCGCTCGGGCCGGTTCATCGTCAGCACCCGCACCGGCCCGTCGGCGACCACGTCCAGCACGGCCTCGTCGGCCAGCACCGTCATCCCGACCCCTCAGCCACAGCGCGGATCGCCGTCGCGATCTCCTCCGCGGACGGGATGTGGAAGCTCTCCAGCTCCGTGGCGTACGGCACCGGGGTGTTCTTGCCGGCGACCCTGAGGATCGGTGCGGTGAGCGTCCCGAACAGGTGCTCCTGGAGCACGGCGGCCACCTCGCCGCCGAACCCGCCGCGCTGCACGGCCTGGTGAACGACGACTACCCGCGTCGTCTTGCGCGCCGACGCGAGCACCGTCTCGACGTCCCACGGCTGCAGCCACCGCAGGTCGATGACCTCGACGCTCAGCTCGCCGGCCACGGCCTCGGCGGCGGCCAGCGCGTCGTGGACCTGGCGCCCGTAGGTGACGACCGTGACGTCGCTGCCCGCGCGCTTGATGTCGGCCGTGCCCGGCGCGATCACGTGCGCTGACTCGGGGACCTCGCCGGGCACCGAGTACAGCACGCACGGCTCGATGATGACCACCGGGTCGGGGTCGCGGATCGCCGCCGTGAGCAGGCCCTTGGCGTCGGCCGGCGTGCTCGGGATGCAGACCTTCAGCCCGGGCGTGTGGACGAGCCACGCCTCCAGCATCTGCGAGTGCTGGCCGCCGAAGTTGATCCCGCCGCTCCCCATCGTGCGCACGACCATCGGCACCGTGGTGGCCCCGCCGGACATGAAGCGGAGCTTGGCCGCGTGGTTGGCCAGCTGGTCCATGCAGACGCCGAGGAAGTCGCAGATCATGATCTCCGCCACCGGGCGCATCCCGGCCATCGCCGCGCCGGTGCTCGCTCCGATGATCGCCTGCTCGGAGATCGGGCTGTCGAGCACGCGCTCCAGGCCGTACTTGGTCGACAGGCCCTTGGTGACCTGGAACGCGCCGCCGGTCGGGTCGGGGATGTCCTCGCCGATCAGGAACACGCGCTCGTCGCGGTCCATCTCCTCGTCGAGCGCCTGGTTCAGCGCCGCTGCCATCGTGATGCTGGCCATCAGATGCTCACCCTCTCCGCGTAGACGTCGTCGAACAGCTCCTGAGGATCCGGCGGCGCCGAGGCCAAAGCGAACTCGGCCGCCTCGCTGACCTCCTGGCCGACGCGCTGCTCGATCTCCGCCAGCACCGCCTCGTCGGTCCCGAGCTCCAGCAGCTGCGCGCGCTGGCGCGGGACGGGATCGGCCGCCATCGCCGCGGCGATCACGTCCGCCGGCATGTACTCCTGGGTCTCACCGAAGTAGTGACCCATGAAGCGGAACGTGTTGCACTCCACGAGCGTGGGACCGCCGCCGCGGCGTGCCCGCTCGGCGGCCGCCGCGACAGCCAGGTAGGTCTCGGCCGCGTCGTTGCCGTCGACGGTGACACCCGGCATCCCGTACCCCGCCGCCCGGTCGGCGATGTTCTCGCACTTCTGGGATTCCAGGCGCGGTGTGAACTCGCCGTACTGGTTGTTCTGGCAGATGAACACCACCGGCAGATCCCAGATCGCCGCCATGTTCAGCGCCTCGTGGAAGGCGCCGATGTTGGTGGCGCCGTCGCCGAAGTTCACGAACGTGACCTTGCCGTCACCGCGCATCTTGGAGGCGAGCGCGAGCCCGTTGGCGATCGGCAGGCCGGCGCCGACGATGCCCGTCGTCACCATCACGCCCGCCTCGGGCGCGGAGATGTGCATCGGACCGCCCTTGCCGCGGCAGGTGCCGTTGCCCTTGCCGAGCATCTCCGACAGCGTCTCGCGCAGCGGCGCCCCGCCGGCCAGCATGTCGTGCAGACCGCGGTACGTCGTCACCGAGTAGTCGCCCGGCCGCTGGGCGGCGCCGGCCGCCGCGGCGAGCACCTCCTGCCCGCGCGGCGAGTAGTAGATGATCGCGATCTTGCCGGTCATCAGCATGTCGCGCAGCTGCTCGTCGGCCAGATTGATCAGGGTCGTCGTCTCGAAGATCTTCAGCCTGGTCGCCTCGTCGACGGTGGCTTGCGCCCGTGGGGTGTCAGTGATCGACAACGCTCTTCCTCTCTCTTGCGGTTAGGCGATCTCGCCGAGGACCGCGCCGATCGCGCACTCCTCGTCGACCGCCGCGATGTGATGGACCACGCCGCTGGCCGGCGCGGGGATCTCGTGTTCGGCTTTGTCGGTGGCGACCGCCAGCAGCGGATCGCCCTCGGCGACGTGCTCGCCCTGCGCGACGAGCCATTCGACGATCCGGACCTCGGTGACGGTGACCCCGAGGCGCGGGGCGAGGACCTGGGTGGACATGGGACTGCTCAGCTGTTGATGTAGCGGTCGAGGACGTCGTGCATGTGGCTGATCCGCGTCTCCATCGTGCTGAGGCGCAGCCCCTTGAAGCCGGCGGAGTGAAAGCCGCGCTGCTGGACCTCGACCTGGCGGAAGTCCTGGTCCATCACCGCGCCGCAGGTCTCACCATTGGGCACGTGGATGTGCTCGGCCGGTGGCGGGGTCTCCATGCCGTCGGGGACCTTGTGGAAGTACCACATGTCAAAGATCATCGACTCGGGGTCGTCGTCGATCGGCCGGGTGCGGAACATCCAGGCGCCGAACGACAGGACGTGCAGCTCGACGTTGGGGAAGATGAAGTACTCCCAGTCGTCGACCAGCTCGGTCTCGGAGAGCTCCGACACGTCGATGCCGAGCTCGGCCATGCCGCCGGCGATCAGTGGGATCAGCACCTCGCGCAGGAGCGTCCCCTCGGGCAGGTTCATCGAGCGCAGCGCGCCGATCAGCTGGGTGTCCTCGCCAAACGCGGCGAACGTCCACTCCATCGCGTCGAGCATCGTGTCGACGTCGGTCTCGACGTTGATCAAGCGGTCGGGCACGCCGAACGTGGCGCTCAGCACCGAGTGCCGGTCGAGCAGCTCGATCGGGTTGTCGACGTAGTCGACGAAGTGGATCGACTCGGCGTGGACGAAGCGCCCGTGGTAGGCCTCCTGGAAGGCGTCGAGCGCGGTCTTCCAGTTCACCGGCAACGTCGTCGAGCGCGAGAACCACTTGTACTGGCCCGAGAGCTTGTGACCCTTCAGGCGTTCGGGGATCGCGCCCAGGTACTCGAGCAGCGGCTCGGCGTCGGGGTTCAGGTTGATGAAGATGAACTGCTCCCACTGGTCGACCCTGACGTCGACGAGCGCGACCTCCTCATTGGCGAACGGGCAGAACTCCTCCCGCTCCGGCGCCTCGGCCAGCGTGCCGTCGAGGTTCCAGGTCCAGCCGTGGAAGGGGCAGCGCAGCTGGTGCGTGTTGCCGGCGCCCTGGCGAAGCTGGCGGCCGCGGTGCTGGCAGACGTTCAGGAAGGCACGGACGACACCGTCGAAGCCGCGCACGACGAGCACCGACTCCAGCCCGATCGTGTACTCGCAGTAGTCCCCCGGGTTCGGGATGTCTGACTCCAGGCAGGCGATCTGCCACACGCGCGACCACATCGTGTCCAGCTCGGAGTTCAGGAACTCCTGCGAGGTGTAGCGCTCCTTCGCGATCAGCTGGGTCGGCGCCGGCGGGCGTCGCGACGTCGGCTGCTCAGTCGTTGCCATCTGGTACCTCCCTCGGAAAACAGACGATGGCGCGACCTTAGCAGCAGTTGGTCCTCTAATCAAGATGGATCGCGTGTATTTTGGGGGTTATATGACACTCGAAGCTACCCGCAGTCGCTTGACAGGTGCGGCTGGGTCTGTTTCACTTACGCCAGGAAGTCGGTCGGTGAGGAGGAGCGAGAGAGACGTGAGCAGCCTTCAGGGACATGCAGTGACGGACGAGACATTCGCGTTCGACCCGTGGGACGTCAGCTGGCGCGACGGGCGGACGGTGGAGACGATCGACGAGCTCGTCGAGCACCACCCGCTGTACGGACTGCCGGACGGCCAATACGTTCTCTCGCGCTACGACGACGTGCGCGACGCGCTGAAGGACGAGGGCCGGTTCTCGGCCGCGCCGAACCAGTCGTTGATCGGCTTTCCGCCGACCGTCGCGCCCGACACCGATCCGGCGCTGCTGGAGCGGCTGATGCAGTCGGTCTCCAAGCTCCCCTTCGATGTCACCGAGTTCGCCTCCGCCGAGGTGATCGTTGGCATCGACGGGCCGGCCCACCGCCGGATCCGCAACATCGTGAACCGCGGCTTCGTCCCGCGGCGCATCCAATCGCTGCAACCGCGCATCGAGAGCATCGTCGCGGACTGCCTCGCCGGCCTCGACGGCGCCGACGAGTTCGAGCTGATGTCGCAGATCGCCGTGCCCGTGCCGATCCGCACCGTCGCCGACCTGCTCGGTGTCCCCGAGCGCAGCGCGGACCTGAAGCGGTGGTCCGACGTCCTCTCCACGTGCGTCCACGGCGAGATCCGCGGCACGATCGACGCCG
Organism: Solirubrobacteraceae bacterium; assembly: GCA_035552615.1. GTDB lineage: Bacteria > Actinomycetota > Thermoleophilia > Solirubrobacterales > Solirubrobacteraceae > Palsa-465. Next base: position 11,215 of record DASZLC010000024.1, on the reverse strand, counting down.
CGATCAGTCTGATCGAGATGCTGAGCGAGTTCGCCGAGCTGTTCATGCCGTTGATCGAGGCGCGCCGCAGCGCCCCCGGCGAGGACGTGATCAGCGACATCGTGCGCGCCACCGAGGTCGACACGCTGAGCGTCGCCGAGGCCGTCCTGTTCCTGCTGATCATCATGGCCGCGGCCAACGAGACGACGACGAGCATGATCGGCAACGCGGTCCCCTACCTCTGTGACAACCGCGACCAGCTCGCCGCGCTCCAGCGCGATCCGGAGCTGCTCGACGGCACGATCGAGGAGACGCTGCGCCTCTGCGTGCCCGTCCAGTTCGTGTTCCGCCAGCTGCGCGAGCCCGAGCCGATGCACGGCAAGGACATCCCCGCCGGGACGGTGATGGTCTGCCTGATTGCGGCTGCCAGCCGCGACCCGCGCCAGTTCCCCGATCCCCACCGCTTCGACATCACCCGCCCGGGGCTGCGTCACGCCAATCTCGCGTTCGGTCACGGAGCCCACCACTGCCTCGGCGCGGCGCTCGGCCGGCTGGAAGGACGCGCCGCGCTGCAGGCGCTGATCCCCTACCTCGACCGCTACGACGTCGACCGCTCGGACCTGCACCTCGACCGGAGCGCGTTCACGCGCGCCTACGAGCGGGTGCGCATGGTGCGCACGGCCGGCTGAGGCATGTCAATCAACGAGGAGGCTGTGATGTCAGGACGGGTCGAGGACAAGGTCGCGCTCATCACGGGGGCGGCACGCGGCATGGGCGCCGCCACGGCGAGGCTGTTCGTCGCCGAGGGCGCGCGCGTGCTGCTCACCGATGTGGTCGACGACGAGGGACTGGCGCTGGCCGCCGAGCTCGGTGACCGCGCCGCGTACACGCACCTCGACGTCACCGACGAGAGCCAGTGGGAAGCGGCGCTGAGCGTGGCCGAGGAGAGGTTCGGTGCGGTCACCGTGCTGGTCAACAACGCCGGCATCCTGCGCGCCATCCCGCTGACGGCGATGAGCCTGGAGGAGTACCAATCGGTCGTCGACGTGAACCAGACGGGAGTGTTCCTCGGGATGAAGACCGTCGTTCCCGGGATGGCCGTCGCCGGCGCGGGCTCGATCGTGAACGTCTCCTCGATCGACGGCCTCCAGGGCAGCCCCGCCCTGCTCGCCTACGTGGCGGCGAAATTCGCCGTGCGCGGCATGACGCGCGTGGCGGCGCTGGAGCTGGCCGGGATGAACATCCGCGTGAACACCGTGTGCCCGGGAGCCACCAGGACGCGGATGATGGACTGTCCCGACATGGCCGGGATCGACATCGAGGCGTTGTCGAACCGCATGGCTCCGCTGGGACGGATGGGCGAGGCCCACGAGGTGGCCGACGCGATCCTGTACCTGGCCAGCGACGCGGCCGGCTACATCACCGGCACCGACCTGACGGTCGACGGCGGCACCACCGCCGGGGTTGGAGTCGAGATGTTCAGCCAGATCACGGCGTGAGCCCGACGGCGACGCTGGCCGGGCTCGTCCGTCAGCAGGCGGCGACGCGGCCCGACCATCCGTACCTCCACTTCGAGGGCGCGAGCTGGACCTACGCGCAGCTCGACGAGCGCTCCAGCCGGATCGCCACCGCCCTGGCCGCCGACGGCGTCGGCCCCGGGGACCGCGTGGCGATGCTGGAGCGCAACACGCCGCTGTGCCTGGAGGTGATGTTCGCGGCGGCCAAGTGCGGCGCCGTGTACGTGCCGATCAACTGGCGACTGGCGCCGGCCGAGGTCGCCGCCGTGATCGACGACGCGCAGCCGGCCGTGTTCGTCGTCGGCGCCGAGCTCGTGCCGTCGCTGGCCGGGCTAGACGGGACGCGGCTGCTCAGCACCGACGACTTCGACGCCTGGGCGGCGCGCCACGAGGCCGTCGATCCGGGAGCGGAGTCGGCGCCGGGCGACGTGGCGCTGCAGCTGTACACGTCGGGGACAACCGGCGCCCCGAAGGGCGTCCTGCTCTCCAACGAGAACCTGCTGGGACGGCTGGAGGAGTCCGCCGTCCTATGGGGATATGACGCCGACAGCGTGAACCTCGTCGTCTCGCCGCTGTTTCATATCGGCGGCACCGGGACGATGCTGCTCGGGATGCTCGTCGGGGGCAGCACCGTGATGCTCCGCGCCGCCGAGCCCGGGGCGATCCTGCGGTCGATCGAGGAGTTCCGGGTCACCAACGGGCTGCTCGTCCCGGCGATCATCGCCGCGGTGCTGCAGGCGCCGGGCTGCCAGGACGTCGACTTCTCGACGCTGCGGACGATGATGTACGGAGCCTCGCCGATCTCCGAGACGCTGCTGCGGCAGACGATCCACGTGATGCGGTGCGGCCTGATCCAGCTCTACGGCATCACCGAGCACAGCGGCTGCCTCACCTACCTGGCACCGGCCGACCACGAGCCCAAGCGACTGCGCTCGTGCGGGCGCCCGCTCCCGTGGGTCGAGCTGCAGGTGGTCGATCCCGACACGCTGCAGCCAGTGCCGGCCGGCGAGGTCGGCGAGGTCGTCGTGCGCTCCACCCAGGTGATGCTCGGCTACTGGCAGCGTCCCGAGGACACGGCGGCGGCGATCACGCCCGACGGCTGGCTGCGCACCGGCGACGCCGGCTACCTCGACGACGACGGCTACCTGTACCTGCACGACCGGATCAAGGACATGATCGTCTCCGGCGGGGAGAACATCTACCCGGCCGAGATCGAGAACGTGATCGTCACCCACCCCGCCGTGGCCGACGCCGCCGTGATCGGGGTCCCGCACGAGCGCTGGGGCGAGACGCCACACGCGCTCGTCGTGCTGAAGGCCGGCCACATCGCCGACGAGGCGCTGGTGGAGCAGATCATCGCCACCTGCCGCCAGCAGCTGGGGAGCTACAAGTGCCCGCAGGGTGTCGAGGCCGTCGACGAGCTGCCGCGCAACCCGGCCGGCAAGGTGCTCAAGCGCGAGCTGCGCGAGCGCGCCTGGGCCGGCCATCACCGCCTCGTCGGTTGAGCTCGCGGCGATGCGCATCGGGATCAACGGATCGGGCCTGATCGCCACCGGCGCGTCGCTGCAGCAGCTGTGCGACCACGCCGCGGCGGCCGACGCGCAGGGCTTCGCCTCCTACTGGCTCGGGCAACTGGCCGTCCCCGACGCGCTGACGGCGATCGCCGTGATGGGCGCGCGCACCACCCGGATCGAGCTCGGCACCGCCGTGATCCCGACCTGGGCCCGGCATCCGCTGATGCTGGCCGGCCAGGCCCTGACCGTGCAGCAGGCGGTCGGAAACCGCCTGGCCCTCGGCATCGGCGTCGGCCACAAGGACCTGATCGAGCCGGCGCTGAAGGTCACCTACCGCAAGCTGGCCCAGCACATGGAGGAGTACCTCGCCGTGCTCGGACCGGCGGTGAGCGACCGGCGCGTCGCCGCCGTCGGCGAGATCTGGTCCGGCGAGGACGACCTCTCGCACGGCACGCGCGAGGCGGCGACGCCACCCGTGCTGCTGGCCGCGATGGGTCCGCGGATGCTGTCGCTGGCCGGCCGCCAGAGCGACGGGGTGATCCTCTGGCTGGCCGGGCCGCGCACGATCGCCGAGGCGATCCAGCCCGCTCTGTGCGAAGCAGCGGCCGGACGCCCGTCCCGGCGGATCGTGGCGGGCCTCCCGGTGTGCGTGACCGACGAGGGCAGCCGCGTCCGCGCCCAGGTCGACCACGTGCTCGGCAAGTTCATGCACTTCGACTCCTACCGCACGGTCCTGGAGCGCGAGGGCGCCGCCGGCCCGGGCGACGTCGCGCTGGTCGGTACCGCCGCCGAGGTCCGCGCCGGCGCGGCCGCGCTGGCCGACGCGGGGGCCAGCGACCTCGCCGCCACCGAGTTCGTCACCAACCGCGCCGAGGCGGAGGCGACGCGAACCCTGCTCCGCGAGCTGGCCACGACATGACCGCTCACCTCGTGCACGTGCTGCCGGCCGACGCCGATCTCGAGGTCGGCGAGACGGAACCGCTGTTCTGGGCGGCCCGGCGAGCCGGCTGGCGCTGGCCGACCGTGTGCGAGGGCGACGGCGAGTGCGGGCAGTGCTACGTCGTCGTCGAGCAGGGCGCCGAGAACCTCAACGCGGCCAGCGACGAGGAGCGCGAGCGCCTGGCCGAGGGGATGGTCGGCGGCGAGCCGCGCGCGCGCCTGGCGTGCATGACCTACGTCTCGGGCCCGGCGGTCGTCAGGCGCCGCGGTGCGCGGCCGCCGGACGCGGCATAGCTGGCGGGTTCGGGCGCCTCGGCCGCATACAGCTCCAGCAGCGACGCCGTGCGGTTGATGTGGTCGGTGATCAGCGTGACCGCGCCGTCGGCGTTGTGGTCGAGCACGGCCTGCATCAGTGCCCGGTGCTCGTCCGGGATGTCGCGCGGAGGCAGGTTCGTCGTGAGCGTTCCCGACCAGCGCCGGTAGAGCTCCGAGGTGTCGCGGAGCCGGTCGGCGAGGTCGCGCAGCCGGGGGGCTGGTCGATGCGCTGAGCAGCTGGTGGTGAAACTCGCCGTGAGCGGCGGCCCATTCCTCGGTGATCTGGCCGGAGCCATCGTCGACCATCTGTGGAGTTCGTTCCAGGCGGTGGTGGCTGGCGATGACGCGCGTCTCGTACTCGATGTCGCCGTGCTCGATCGCGTCACGGAGCGCCGTGCCTTCGATCAGCACCCGCAGCCGATAGAGGTCGAGCATGTCATCGAGGTCGAGGCTGACGACCGAGAAGCCGAGCTGCGGCTCGGCGACGACGAGGCCTTGCTCCGAGAGCCGCGTCAGCGCTTCACGTACGACCGACACGCTGACGTCGTACGTGGCGGCGAGCTCACGCGGCAGCAGACGGGAGCCTGGCGCCAGGCGGCCGGATAGAACCTCGGCGCGCACGGCGGTGAAGACGGCCCGGCTCAGGGTTTTCGGCGACGCGATCTTGCTCATGTGCAGCTCCGGATGACTGGCGGGGTACAAGGCTAGCTAACGCTCCGAAATCTTTTTTCAGTCCTGAAGAATTTTTTCTTCCCAATAGACCTTGACACGGCTGAAGAAATATTGCAACACTAATTGCGAGTCCACGAGGAGAGGGAACGACTTGATGCTGTGCCGTCGACCCGTGTCCGCTCGCACATCCGAGATGGGGAGATCAAGAGCCATGGCGTACCACCACTCACTTCCGTCGTTTCATTGCCCAGGCGGTCTGCTGAGACCATGACGGTGGCACCCCGGCTCCACGTTCGCGGCCTGTCGAAGACGTTCGGCACCACGCAGGTCCTGCACGACGCCGAGCTCACTGTTTTTCCGGGCGAGGTCCACGGCCTCGCCGGGCAAAACGGCTCGGGCAAATCGACGGTGATCAAGCTGCTCACCGGTGTGCACGCACCCGATCCGGGCGCGGAGTACCGCGTCGATGGCGCGATCATGCGGCTGCCCGTCCGCTGGCCGGACGTGCACGCGGCCGGCGTCTCGGTGGTGCACCAGGATCTCGGGCTGCTCGACGCGCTGAGCGTCGCCGAGAACATCTGCGTCGGCGGATTCCCCACGGCGTACGGGCGCATCGACCGACGCCGACGCGATGCCCTCGCACAGCGCACGCTGGCCCGTCTCGGGGTGGAGCTGGATCCGATCGCCCTGGTCGAGACGCTCACCGCCGCGCAACGCGCGGAGGTGGCGATCGCGCGGGCGATGCGCGACCAGACCGACGGCAGCGGTCTGATCATCCTCGACGAGTCGACCCGCGCGCTGACCGGCGAGGACCTGGAGCGGGTGCACGCGATGCTCCGCCGGCTGGCCGCCGCCGGCTCCTCGGCGGTGGTAATCAGCCACAACCTCGCCGAGCTGATGTCGGTCACCGACCGGCTCACGATCCTGCGGGATGGATATGTGGTGGGGAGCGGGCTGCCGACCGCCGAGCTCGACGAGCAGGAGATCGCCCGACGGATGCTGGGCGGGACGGTGGATACGGTCACGCCACGCCCCCGAGCACAGCCGGCGGTATCCCACCCGGACGAGGTGATGACGGTGTCGGGCTTGGCCGGTGATGGCCTGCGGAGCGTCAGCTTCGCGGCGGAGCGCGGGGAGGTGCTCGGCATCATTGGCGTGCCCGGCAGCGGCTATGAGCAGCTGCCCTACCTGCTGAGTGGCGCCAAGCGCGCGAGCGCCGGCATCCTCCGGACGCCGACCGGAGCGCTTGACCTCAGCCGATCGTCGATCGCCGCCTGCATCCGTCTCGGCGTCGTGCTGGTTCCCGAGCGCCGGGATCGCGACGGCCTGGCCTTTGAGCTCTCCGTGCGCGACAACATTAGCCTGCCGGCGCTGCGCCACCGAGGGCGGCCGTGGTTCGTCTCGCGCCGCTGGCAGGACGCTGAAGCCGAGCGTGCCGCCGAGCGGCTCGACATCCGACCGCGCACGCCGTCGTTGCTCGTCAAGCAGCTCAGCGGTGGCAACCAGCAGAAGGTGCTGCTGGCGAAATGGCTGCACCTCGGGCCGAGCGTGATGATCCTGCACGAGCCGACCCAAGCGGTAGACGTGGGAGCGCGCCAGGACATCCTCCGCGCACTTCAGTCGGCGGCCGAGTCAGGCGTCGCCGTCGTGATCGTCTCCAGCGAGGCGGAGGACCTCAGCGCCGCGTGCGATCGGGTCCTCATCCACACACATGGCGGCGAGCTGAAACACGCCGAGACCGACACCGACATCCCTCTCCTCGAGCAGGTCTATGCCTACACCGAGTCAGCGGTAAGGAGCGCAGCATGACTGAGTCCGACCACGGCACAGCGACGTCGGTTCAGAGCAGAGCCCCGGAGGCGATTCCTGAGCCGCCCGAACCCACGCTCGTGCCACTGTCTCGCCCAGGCCTCACCACGTCCGACCGGGCCCGTTCGATCGCGTCCCGCTACGCGCTGATCGGCGTGTGGGTTGTCATGGCCGCCATCTACGGGGGCGCCATGCCGGGCAAGTTCCTGCAGATCTCGACGCTGCAGAGCATCTTCGGCTCGCAGTCGTCATTGGTGTTTCTCGCGTTGGCGGCCCTGTGCACGTTCGTCGTCGGGGAGTTCGATCTCTCGTTCGCAAGCGTGATGGGACTCTCGGCGACGATCATCCCGGTGCTCAGCTCGCTGCACCACGTCAGCCTCGTTCTGTCGTGTGTGATTGCGCTGGCGGCCAGCATCGGCTGCGGGTGCCTGAATGCACTGTTCATCGTCGGTCTCGGGGTGCCGTCGCTGATCGTGACGCTTGGCACGGCGAGCCTGTTCCTGGGGATCTCCGAGCTCATCTCCGGGTCGAACACGATCTCGGTGACGAGCACGAGCTTCTCCAACATCGCGTTGACCAACATCGTCGGACTACCCCTGTCGTTCTATTACGGCCTCGGCCTCTGCCTGCTCTTTGCCTACGTCATCACCTGGACACCGATCGGGCGACACATCGTGTTCGTCGGCGCCAACCGCGAGGTCGCGCGCCTGGCCGGCATTCCGGTCAACCGGATCCGCGCCGGCAGCTACATCGCGGCGGCGACGATGGCCGGCTTCGCCGGCATCCTGCTGGTGGCGAGCGTCGGCGGTTTTGACCCCACCGGCGCGTCGACGTACCTGCTCCCCGCGCTCGCCGCCGTGTTCCTCGGCACGGCGATGGTGACACCGGGGCAGTTCAATCCGATGGGGACCTTCTTCGGGATCTACTTCCTGGAGACCGGGATCCTCGGCCTGCAGCTGTTGGGCGGCACCGGCTGGGTCCAGGACGCCTTCTACGGCGCCGGCCTGGTCACCGCGGTCACTGTGGCGACGCTCGTCCGCCGCCGTACCAGCCACGCCTGAGCCGCTCACACCCGATCGTTAGGAGACTTCATGCGCTTCATCAAGGCCGGGACACCGGAGGGACCGCGTCTCGGCCTGCTCCGCGACGACGACGTTGCGGAGCTCTCGCCCACCGAGACCAGGCTGGAGGACCACTTTGGCGACGACGGCGAGTTGCTGGAGCAGCTGGGGTCGAGGATCCACGCCGCACCGGCCGACGAGGCCCCGCTCGACACGCTGGCGCTGCTGCGGCCCGTCGATCCGGTGGCGATGCGTGACTTCATGGTCTTTGAGGAGCACGTGCTCCCGGCGTGGCGGAGCCTGGGAATGGATCGCGGGCCCGATGTCTGGTACGAGCGGCCGATCGGCTACCTCTCGAACGTCGCCAGCATCCTCGGTCCGCGGGACGCCGTCGAGATCCCCGGCGGTTCGCAGCAGCTCGACTTCGAGCTCGAGGCCGGCGCGATCCTCGGCCGCGCCGCGCGGTCTCTGACACCGGATCAGGCCGGCGCCTGCATCGCCGGATTCGTCGTGCTGTGCGACTGGTCGGCCCGTGACCTCCAATTCCGGGAGATGGACGGCAAGCTCGGACCGTTCAAAGGCAAGGACTTCGCCTCCTCGCTGGGTGCCGTGTTCGTGACTCCCGACGAGATCGCCGACAGCCGTTCGGGCAACGGCTATGACCTGCGCATGACCTCGCGGGTCAACGGCCGGGTGTACGGCACCGACCAGTGGTCCTCGGCGTACTGGTCCTTCGAGGAGCTGATCTCCTACTCGTCGTGGAACACCTGCGTGGAGGCCGACTCGCTGGTCGGCAGCGGAACCTGTCAGGGCGGGTGCATCCTCGAGCTTTCGCTCCGCCACGGCGCCGACGAGTACCCGTGGCTCGCACCCGGCGATGACGTGTCGCTGTCGATCGAGCGGCTCGGCTCGATCAATGCGAATGTGGCAGCGCCGGCGCGCGGCGCCTGGCCGGGTCTGCGCTCGCTGGTCTGATCGCGGTTCGGTCTCGTGAGCGTCGAGGTCTCCAGCGCCGAGCTGGGACATCGTCGTCCTTCGCTCGCCTCAACGGCTCGCGTCACGCCAGGCGAGCATCTCGTCGAGCGTGCCGAGGTCGTACCCGCCGGCCGTCGGCTTGATCTCGGTCGTGAACAGGGTGACGCCCTCGGCATGCAGCCCGTCGGCCGCCGCGGCGTCCGTCCAGGTGATCGCGCGCTCGATCAGCGTCTCGTCACGGCCGGCGGCGGCGGCGTGCTCCCGGACGAGATCGTTGCGGCGGCGGAACTCGTCGACCTCGAGCGAGGAGTGCCAGATCCCGGCGTAGCGGCCGACCAGGGGCAAGGTCTTGCGCTCGCCTGCGCCGCCGACCAGGACCGGGATCGTCCGCATCGGGGCGGGGAGGAGCTGCGTGAGGCGGCGCTCGATGCGGGCAAGGCCGTCGGCGAAGATCGCCATCCGCTGCCCGAGCGTCGGATATTCGTAGCCGTAGACGGCGTAGTCCTTCTCATACCAGCCGGCACCGACACCGAGGATCAGCCGCCCGCCTGAGATGTGATCGATCGTCCGTGCCATGTCGGCCAGCAGATCCGGATTGCGGTATCCGATCCCGGTGACGAGCAGCCCGATCTCCACCCGCGAGGTGATCTCACCCCATGACGCCAGTGCCGTCCATCCCTCGAAGTTCGCGACATCGGGCTGCTCGGGAAGGATCTGGACGCCGCTCGGGCCGCGCTCCACTGCCGGTCTGTGGAAGTGGTCGTAGCCGAACACGACATCCACTCCGATCGCCTCCGCGCGGAGCACCGCGTCGCGCCAGCTGAGGTAGCTGGGCGCACCCCCCGGCCACAGCTGCACGCCGATCCGAATCTCGTGTGTCATATCGGCGGCTACGTGACGGCCAGGACGTCGACCGGTCGGATGCTCGGCTCGGCGGCCAGCAGCTCGCCGGCGACCTTGCCGAGGGCGATCGGGATCTCGCCGTTGATGTGGGCCTGGCGGCCGTCCTCGGCGGCGAAGGTGTCGAAGATCCCGTAGTGGGTCTCGTCGATCTTGAACGCGTACCACGTGACGGTGCCCTGCTCGGCGGCGGCGAGCTCCCGGCCGGCCTTCAGGAACGCGCCGAGCTCGTCCCCCTTGCCGGGCTTGGCATCGAGCAGCGCGAGGATACCGAGGGTGATCGTGTCGCTCATGGGTTAGTCCTCCAGGGTGTCGAGCGCGGCGAGGATGTCGCCCGGGGTGGTCCGGGTGCCGTAGTTGGGGTGAACGTCGATCCAGCGGATCGTGCGGTCGCCGTCGAGGATCACGACCGTCGGCATCGGCAGCACGGCTGTGCCATCGGCGTTGACGGCCTCGAGATCGAGCCCGAGCTCGAGCTGCGCCGCCCGAGCCTCCGGCGACGGTCCGGTCAGCACGCCGAGGGCGGTGGCGACCTGGTTGCCAGGATCGGAGAGGACCGTGAAGGTCAGCTCGTTCTTCTCGCGCATCGAGAGCGACCCGTCGGGTCGTTGCGGGCTGACCGCGACGAGGGCAACGTCGCGCTCAGCAAGCTCGGGGACGAGCTCCTGCTGGTAGGCGCGCAACGCACTGTTGCAGAAGGGGCACCACGCGCCGCGGTAGAGGACGAGCACCGCCGGCCGATCGAGCACGGCGCTGAGCTGGACGGGGCCGCCGGCAACGTCGATCAGCGGCACGTCCTGAAGGACGGTGCCGACCAGCTCGTCGATCGGGGGTGGCGTCGAAGCGGCGAGCTCCGTTTGCTCGCGCTCGAACACAGCAGTGATATCGGTCATTGACTTCCTGTTTCATCGGGATGGGGTGACACTCACTCTGCACCCGCCCGCGCCCGCTTCTTACCCCGTGCGAGCGATTCTCATCAGACCGTCGAAGTCGAGCCGGCACGGCTCGCAGAACTGCAGGTGCGCCGCGATCCGCGGATACCGCACGGCGGCGTCGCCATACGCGAGCTCACGCTCGACATACACCTCGATGATCGAGAACACCTCAGCGCATGCGGCCTCATCCGGGTCGGTGCGCAGAAAGCCCAACAAGTTCTGGTGGCCGCTCACGACCCGACCTCGGTCACCAGATGACCCGTTGCGGCCAGGACCGTTCGGAGCCGGTGGCGGGCGTCGAACAGCGTCTTGTAGATCGCGTTGCGGCTCGTGCCGAGCTCGGCGACGACCTCATCGACCGGCACCCCACGCAGCACCACCGCGCCGAGCACCGCCCTTTGATGGTCGGTCAGCTCCTGCTCGATCGCCCGTCGCAGCGCGTCGATCAGCTCGCGCCATTCGACCATCTCTTCCGGCGTGAACCCGAACCGACCGGGGATCTCGGACCAGTCCTCAACTGCGACGAACGCCAGTCGCCCGCGCCACATGTGCCGTGCCGCCTTGCGTGAGACCTCGAGCATCACGAACTTGTACGCCCA
>DASZLC010000023.1:0-38563 GCA_035552615.1 Solirubrobacteraceae bacterium | reverse complement strand
TGCTGGAGGACAACGAGCGCGAGGCGGCGACCGCGGTGACGCGCGTGACCGAGGAGCTGCGCGCGCGCGAGGCGGAGCTGACGGCGATCGAGCAGCGGCTGTCGCAGCTGAGCGATGCAGATAGTGGCGAGCGCGAGCAAGGAAACGTGGATGAGCTCGCGGCCCAGCTGATGGCTCAGGCCGCGGTCGTCGAGGACACCGAAGCCGAGCTGCGCGTGGTCCGAGACGAGCTGCGCACGACGCTCAGGGAGCGCGACCGCGCCGAGCAGCGAGCGCGAACAATCTCGGAGGAGACCGCAGAGGCGCTGGCGGCGCGCGAGCGGGCGGTGAAACGCGTCAACGAGCTCGAGGCCGAGCTGAAGGACGCGCAGCGGGCGCTGGCGGAGCGACCGGTCGGCTACGAGGACCCGCTACAGATCATCACCTCGGCGACCGATGCCCGCGCGCGGGTGCTCGCCGAGGAGGAGATCAACGCGTTGCTGCACGACGAGTGAGGATCGCCGTCACGGCGTTGTGACGGTGCCGGTCGTCGCTGTGGCCGCCGTCGCTGTCGCCGTGCTCTGCGGGGTCTGGAGGTCGGTCGGCGAGTTCTGCGGCAGCGCCAGCTGGGCCGTCGCGCCGGCCGCCACACCGCCGATGTACTCGATCGTCTGCTGGTCCTCCGGGTCGAGCTGCAGGACGCGCTGGGCCGCGCTGATGCCGGCCTTCAGCTGCCGCGAGAGCACCTCGACGTAGGCGAGCCTCTCCCACGCCGTGACGTCGGCGGGGTCACGGCGCAGCGCCTCGAGCACGAGAGCGCGCGCCCGGCTGAGCTGTTGGCGATCAAGCGCCACCTGCTCCTCATCGAGCAGGCCATCGTCGGAGAGCGGATCAAGGCGGGTGGCGAGTGCCGCCTCCTGGTCGGCCCCGCGCAGCGCCTGCGGCGTGCCCGTCCCGGCCCTCACCTCGGCCGCGTAGGCCTTGCTGGCAGCGAGGCTCGGCAGCACGGCCGAAAGCGCGTAGGCGCACATCGCCACGCTGGCGACGACGATCGCCATCAGCCGCAGGCCCAGCCCCGGGTTGCCGGGCCCGCGAAGAGGCAGCCGGATGGGGAGGTGGCCGTTGGCGGCCTCGCGCCCGCGGTGGCGCGCTCCGGACCCGTCGGCGGCGGCGCCGGCCAGGACCCCGGCGAACACCAGAACCGGCAGCGTGAGGCCGGGAATGTCTGCATCCCAGTCGTAACAGGCGTGCACGCCGTAGGCGACGAGCGCCCCGAGCAACGCAGCGGCCAGCATCCGCTCCCGGCCCGAGGCGAGCCGGCGGACGCTCCGCGCCCCGGCGCCGAGCAGCGCGAGGAACGCGGCGATCGCCAGTACGGCGCCGATCACTCCCGTCTCCGCCAGGAACTGGAGCGGAGCGCTGTGCGGTTGCAGGACGCCGAGGTCATTGCGCCGGTAGAGCAGGTGCACGACCGGGAAGGAACCGGCGCCCCAGCCGCCGAGCGGCCGTGCGCTGAAGGCGCCGACCGCCTCCTTCCACCACACCCAACGGTTGCCGGAGTCGGCCGACAACAGGTGGGCGGGGTCGGTGGCGTTCACTCCGCGGCTCGAGGTGAAGCTATGCCAGGCGTGCGAGATCGTCCCGGTCAGACCGCGATTCGAGAGACCCACGGCGACCACCACGGCCAGCACCAGCAGGCCCGCGGCGACGATCAGCCCGCGCGCGATTGCCCGCGCGCGGGCGGGGCCGATGCGAACGGTCCGCTCGAGTTCGAGCAGCCGACGGCCGACGATCACGAGCGCAATCAGCGAGATGATCACCACGGCGGCCAGCTCGGCGCCGGTCTTCGAGCGCTGGGACAGCCCGACATTCGCGGTGGTGAGTGCGTGGCTGAGCAGGCCGAGCAGCAACGGCACGACCGTGCCCGCCGCGGCCAGGGCCAGCCACAGCAGCCCGCGTAAGCGTGCGCCGCCGAACCACAGTGCGACGACGATCCCGAGCGCGAGCGCAACGAGGCCGCCGCGCGAGTACGTGAAGCCAATCGTCAGGAAGATCAGCTCCAACAGCACAACCGCGGCCAGACGCAGCCGCGCCGAGCGCTGGCGGTCGACGCACACCGCGAGCGCCATCGGCACCGCAATCGAGAGAAACAGACCGAGCGCGTTCCAGTAGCCGAACGGCTCCTGGAGACGAGGCGTCGGACCGGTGTGATTGAGATTGATCACGCCCGGGATGTGCACCCACGGAACGAGCTTCTGGCCAAGGGCGTAGCACGTCACGAGCGCGGCGACGACGAGGAACCCCCCGTGGACCAGCTCGATCGGGCGGCGCGCCGAGGCGCCGACGATGATCGCCAGGGCCAGCACGATCGTGTACGTGACATAGCGGTTCAGCTCGAGCCAGGTGCCGTCGGGCGAGACGCTCCAGGCCAGACTGACGCCGATCCACACCGCGAAGGCGGCCAGCAGCACCAGGCCGGCCAGGGCCGTCCGCGGAGCGGCCAGCCGCAGCGACCCTCCCCACAGCCAGACCCCCAGCGTGATCGCGGCCACGGCCGCGACGGCGACCTGGAGGCGCGGCTCGGCGGCCGAGCGCGGCAGGGACACCGCCTGGACGGCACCGTGAGCGAATGCGGCGTACAGGACCAGCACCAGCAGCGCCAGGCCGAGCCGCTCTGCGGCGGTGAGCCGGCGGACGGCGCCGATCGCGCGTGATCTGAGTCCGGCCCCGTCAGGCGGCCCGCCCGTGGAGGACAGCGGAAACGTCGACATCAGCCGAGCGACGCTAGCACGAACGGGGCCTGAAGCCGCTCGCTGCGAGCGGCGAGAAACCCCCGAGATTGCGGGGAAAGACGGGCGGTCGAGGGGGCGGGCTCGCTAAAATAGAGAGGCAGGTTCGGGACCGCCTCCGGATATTGCGAGAGGTTCCAGACAGGTCTTTCCGTCCGGACCATTCGCGAGGATCTGCTGTTACCCGCTCGGCCGCCAAGGAGCCGGGTGAAAGCAGCCGAAATAGCGGAAATCGAGAGGAGCCGGCAGGTATGGAGCAGACGCCGCAGACCCAATTTGATCAGGATTCTCAGGCGGGACTGGGGCTGTCGATCAGTCGACGTTTCACCACTGAGGGCACCCACCCATTCGACGATGTTGAGTGGGAGATCCGCGATGCGCGCATCGCCCACGGCGAGCGCGTCTCGTTCGAGCAGAAGGACGTCGAGTTTCCGAAGACGTGGTCACAGAACGCCACGAACATCGTCGCCCAGAAGTACTTCCGCGGTCAGCCCGGCGCCAGCGAGCGCGAGCGCTCGGTGAAGCAGATGCTGACACGCGTGGCCGGCACGATCGCGACGTGGGGCCACGAGCGTGGCTACTTCGCCACCGATGCCGACGCCGAGAGCTTCGAGCACGAGCTCACCTACATCCTGCTTCACCAGTACGCGGCGTTCAACTCGCCGGTCTGGTTCAACGTCGGCTGGCATCCCGTCGGCAGCCCGAAGATGCAGGCGAGCGCGTGCTTCATCCTGTCCGTCGAGGACAACATGGAGTCGATCCTGGAGTGGAACACCAAGGAGGGGATCATCTTCCGCGGTGGCTCGGGTTCGGGCATCAACCTGTCGAAGATCCGCGGATCGCATGAGCCGCTGAGCCGCGGGGGCACCGCGTCCGGTCCGGTGTCGTTCATGCGCGGCGCCGACGCGTGGGCCGGCTCGATCAAGTCCGGCGGCGGCACCCGCCGCGCGGCGAAGATGGTCGTGCTCGACGTGGACCACCCGGACATCGTCGAGTTCATCCAGTGCAAGGCCAAGGAAGAGGACAAGGCGGCCGCGCTGCGCGACGCCGGGTTCGACATGTCGATCGACGGCGACGGCTTCCACTCGATCCAGTACCAGAACGCGAACAACTCGGTCCGCGTCAGCGACGAGTTCATGAAGGCGGTCGAGAACGACGAGGACTGGCACCTGACCTCGCGCACCACCGGCCAGCCGACCGGCGATCCGATTCCCGCGCGCGAGCTGATGAAGAAGATCGCCGACGCCGCGTGGCGTTGCGCCGACCCGGGCGTCCAATACGACACGGTCATCAACCAGTGGCACACGTGCCCGAACTCGGGCCGGATCAACGCGTCGAACCCGTGCTTCCCTGGCGATGCACGGGTCCACACTACGCAAGGCCTGATGCCGATCGCCGAGCTGATCTCCCGTGGCGAAGCGGGCGAAGAGATCCGCGTGTACACCCACCGGGCCACCGCGGAGGAGCCGAGCACCGGCGTCGTGGCGACCCAGCCGGTCGCGTTCATGCGTAACGGCGTCAGCCCAATCGTCCGCCTGAGGTTCGCCAACGGCGCCGAGCTCCGCTGCACGCCCAACCACAGGATCTGGACGTTGAACCGCGGCTACGTCACCGCCGCGGAGCTGGCAGGCTCCGATCGCGTACTGCTGAACGATTCTCCGACGCCGGCTGAGGACGCGTCCTGGGCGCTTCCGGTTGAGGTCCACGCGCTCGCGAAGTCGTTCTCACGCGGCGGGACAGTCGCCTACAAGGAACTACCCAATGCCTGGAGCGAGGGATTGGCTGAGCTCACCGGCCACCTTGTCGGCGACGGCTGCATGACCGACTCGCAGACGCAGTGGGTGTACGGCGGCGATGATCTCGACGACGGTCTCACCGACTCTCACGAGGGCATGCTCCGCGAGCTCATCGGCGGCGTCTCGCGCCAGCAGATGGACAACGGCACGGTGCAGTTGCGCGCCGGCAGCGAAGCGGTTCGCGAGCTGTTCCGCGGACTCGGCGTGACGACCGCTCGCGCTCACGATAAGCGAGTGCCGGCTGCGCTGTTCATTGCTCCAACCGAAATCCAGGCCGCGTTCCTGCGAGGCCTGTTCGGCGCCGACGGATGCGTGTCGCGGGTCGAGACGGGCGGCAAGGCCAACCGCTACGTTGGTCTCGGGAGCCGAAGTGAAGTCATGCTTCGCGACGTCCAGCGGATCCTGTCGACCTTCGGCGTCCGCGGGCGGATCTACCGGATCACCGATGCCCGCGATGCCAGCTTCACCTACACCCGCAACGACGGCTCGACCGTCGAATATCAATCGCGGGAGGGCTTCGACCTGCGAATCAGCGGCAGCGACATGGAAGTGTTCGCCGACGCAATCGGGTTCTCGACGCCGCGCAAGATCGCCGCGCTCGATGCAATGCTCGCTGAGACGACCCGCTACGGCAGCAAACCGGGCACGATGCTCGTGTCGCGTGAGGAGGACGGCCAGGAGCACGTCTACAACCTCACCGAGCCTCTTCACCACTCGTACATGGTGGATGGATTCGTGGTTGCCAATTGTTCCGAGTACATGCACGTCGACGACTCGGCATGCAACCTGGCGTCGCTGAACCTGATGAAGTTCCGCCGTGCCGACGGGACGTTCGACGTCGACTCGTTCACGCACACGGTCGACATCGTGTTCCTGGCGCAGGAGATCGTCGTCTCCCCGTCGAGCTACCCGACGGCGCAGATCACGGCCAACGCGCGGGCGTTCCGCCAGCTTGGGCTTGGGTACGCCAACCTCGGCGCGTACCTGATGTCGAACGGCGTGCCGTACGACTCCGACGAGGGCCGGGCCACGGCGACGGCGATCACCGCGTTGATGACGGGCCGCGGCTACCTCGGCTCAGCGCGGATCGCGCGTGAGATGGGCCCGTACGACCGGTACGCCGAGAACCGCGAGCCGCACAACGCGGTGATGCGGATGCACCGCGACGCGTCGCGGGTGATCCCGGACGACTCCTGCCCGGACACAGAGCTGCTCCGGGCGGCGCGGACGACGTGGGACGAGGCGGTCGAGGCCGGCGAGGCGCATGGCTACCGCAACGCCCAGGCGACGGTGCTGGCGCCGACCGGCACGATCAGCTTCCTGATGGACTGCGACACGACCGGTGTCGAGCCGGACTTCTCGCTGGTCAAGTTCAAGGAGCTGGTCGGCGGCGGGCAGATGACGATCGTCAATGGCACGGTGCCGCTGGCGCTGCAGACGCTCGGCTACGAGGAGGCCGAGCGTGACCAGATCGTGGCCCACATCAACCAGCACGGCACGATCATCGGGGCGCCCGGCCTAGCCGACGAGCACCTTCCGGTGTTCGACGTCGCGGTCGGGGAGCGGGCGATCTCGCACATGGGTCACATCCAGATGATGGGCGCGATCCAGCCGTTCCTCTCGGGCGCGATCTCAAAGACGGTGAACCTGCCGCAGACGGCCACCGTCGAGGACATCGCCGACGCCTACCTGCAGGGCTGGCGTCTCGGCGTGAAGGCGCTGGCCATCTACCGTGACGGCTCGAAGACCGCCCAGGCGCTGCGCACCGACGCGCAGCTGCAAGCGCCGGCGTCTGCCGGTGGCGAGGACCTGACGCAGGCCGACATCGACGCCGCGGTGACGGAGGCGCTGGCCGCCGCGCCGCCGAAGCGCAAGCGGATGCCGCGCGAGCGCCAGTCGCTCACCCACAAGTTCTCGATCGGCGGCCACGAGGGCTACATCACCGCCGGGATGTACGAGGACGGGTCGGTCGGGGAGATTTTCCTCACCGACATCGGCAAGGAGGGCTCGACGCTGCGCGGGATGATGAACTCGTTCGCGACGGCGATCTCGATCGCGCTGCAGTACGGCGTGCCGCTGGAGACGCTGGTGCGGAAGTTCAGCTACATGCGCTTCGAGCCGGAAGGGATGACCGGCAACCCGGAGATCCCGTTCGCGAAATCGATGCCCGACTACATCATGCGGTGGCTCGCCTCGCGCTTCCTCGACGTCGACCTGCAGGAGGAGCTGGGGATCCTGACGGCCGACGTCCGGGCGCGGCAGGCGGCGGAGGAGGCGGCAAGCTCGCACCACGGCGATACCGCCGGTCCGGCTCCGACCCCGGCGCAGACGCAGACCAGCCCCGGCAACGGCAATGGCCTCACGCACAAGCACGGCAGTGGCAACGGGCATTCGCACGAGAGCGCCTCGGTCCCGCCGACAGCGGCGCTGACCGACACGCCGCCGGTGATCCCGGCGATGCGCAAGGGGCTCGACCTGGGGCCGGCCTGCCAGCAATGCGGCGGGATGATGCAGCGGACCGGCAGCTGCTACACGTGCTCCAGCTGCGGCTTCAACACCGGCTGCGGTTGATCGCCGCGCCGGTCGACACCGAGATGTGACGAGGGGCCCCGGGAGACCGGGGCCCCTCGCGCGTCGGGGCGCGGCGGGGGAACGGTTCTCCTACCCGTGCAGCTCCCTGGAGTACTGCCAGAGGGCCTTGTCGAGCGTGCGGATACTCACGCCGTGCCGGCGCGCCAGCCCGCGGCACGCCTCCAGGTACTGCAGCCAAAAGCTCACCGGGTACACCGAGCGAGACCTCACGCCGAGCGACTCAAGGGCGCGGACGTCGAGGATCGGATACGCCTCGGGAAACGCGACGTACAGAAGCGTCGAGGCGGTCGGGACGCCGACGCCGTGCAGCGTCAGCAGCACCTCCATGCGCTCGGTCTCGTCGGATGTCGCGAGCGAGCGAGCGGTCGCGCCGGCCACCGCCTCCTCCGTGTTCAGCGCCACCCTGGGGCCTGACCGCACCGTCTTCCACCGGCACACCTCGATGAACTCGGCGCGCGTGTAGTGGCCGCGGGCGCGCGCCGCGGCCCCAAGCGCCAGCAGCGGCACGTCATCGATCTGGGGGAAACGCCCGGCCAGATCATCGATCAGCTCGGCCGGAAAGGGCAACGCGAACTCGGGCAAGGCGATGACGCTATCGCGCCGCGCGGGATCCGGGCTGGCGTCCGATCGAGGCGGCCCAGGCGCTCAATCGCGCGATCGAATCATCGCCCGCCATCGTGGTGACGACGATCCCGACGAGCACTGCGACGGCGCCCGCAACCTGGCCGAAGGCGGCGACGTTCCCGAACGCCAGCCAGCCGAGCCCGGCGCCGACGACGGGCTCCAGGTTCACGTAGGCGCCGGCGATCCGCACCGGGACCCGCGCCTGGCCGTAGGCGAACAGCCAGAACGGCAGCATCGTGCCGAGGACCGCCAGCGCGGCCACCGCCAGCAGCGGCATGGCGCTCGCCGGGGCGTGCGGCAAGCCCTGGCCGGCCACGGCGAAGGGAAGCGCGACGAACAACCCGGCACCGAACTGCACGGCGGTCACGGCCGTGGCGTCGCGGCCCTCCAGGAGCCGGCCCTGGGCGACGATGAAGGCCGCCGACAGGACGGCCGAGGCGAGCACCAGCCCGTCGCCGAGCATCGTCGCGCCGCTGCCGCTGCCGCCGGCTACCAGCGCCACCCCGCCGAGGGCGACCGCATAGCCACCCCAGGCCAGCGGACCGGCGACGGCGTCGCCCATGCCCGCCGAGATCAGCGCCACCAGGACCGGAACGGCGCCGACGAGCACGGCGGCGTGACTGACGCTCGTGCGCTCAATGCCGGCGTTCTGGAGCAGGATCACCGCTCCGAACCCGATTGCCCCCGCGGCGACGACGCGCGGCGAGAGCGCCCCGCGCAGTCCGCGGCGGCCGGCGATCGCCAGCACCGGCGTGGCGAGCGCGAACCGAGCCACCGTGAGCCAGCCCGGACCGAGCCATCCGAGCGAGAGCTTGGACAGCGGGACGATCAAGCCCCAGAGGGCGCCGGCGATGGCGAGCGCGGCAAGCGCGGCGCGGCGTGGCGTCGGTGTCTTCATGTATTCCATGATGGCCACAGATCGACAAGATTCGGCCGGTGATTTGACAGATCGCCATCGAGACGATCAAATATTTGGTGAGATGGCTGATCAACTGGATTTAATTGACCTGCAGCTCCTGGATGAGCTGCAGCGGGACGCCGACCGCTCGAACGTCGAGCTCGCCGGGATCGTCGGCCTTTCGCCGGCGGCGACGCTGAACCGGGTGCGCCGCCTGAAGGAATCGGGCATCGTGCGGTCGATCGCGGCGCGGCTCGACCCGACGGCCGCCGGCTTCCAGATCCAGGTCTACGTCGCGGTGACGCTGCAGCGCCACGACGACCACACCCACCGGCGCTTCGCCGAGGCGGTGCTCGGAATGCCGGAGGTGATCTCGGCCGACTGGGTCACGGGCGAGACCGACGCGATGCTGATCGTGGTCGCGCGGGAGATCGCGCAGCTGCAGCGGGTGCTGATCCGGCTGTCCACCCGCGGCGGCGCGGCGCGCGTGACGACGCTGCTGCGCCTGGAGGAGCTGAAACCGGCCTCACCGCTCCCGCTCGGCCCGACGGTGTGAGGGGTGGGCTTCGAAGCCCACCCCTCTCGCTCCACTGTCGCTACTGCTCGGGCGACTGCACGACCATCAGGACGTTGCCCTCGGGGTCCCGGAACCAGAACATGTCCGGCACCGGGGCGCCCATCCGAGAGACCTCGGCGTCGACATCGGCACCGCGGTCGCGCAGGTGGGCGTGGGTAGCGTCGACATCGTCGGTGGTCAGCGTGATGCCGGTCTGCATCCCGCCGGCGTCCTGGCCGGATGGCGGCGTCGCCAGCGCGATCCCGGTCGTGCCGTTCGGCGGGTACACCTCGATCCAGCGGTAGCCGCCGCCGAATGGCGTGTCCGTCCGCTTCTCGAAGCCGAGCGTGTCGACGTAGAAATCGACGGCCTTGTCCTGATCCTTCGTGGCGACGCAGACCAGGCTGATGGTGTCGATCCGGCTGGTGGTGGTGGGCATGTCGTGCCTCTCTGTTGGTTGATTTGTCGTCCGCCGTCGTGTGAAGCTTCATCCCTACGACCACGCGCGTGGGAGAAACTCATCGCCGCCTACACTGGTTGGCCGATGAGCTTCCTGCGAGGCATCAACACCTCGGGCTTCGGCGAACGTGGCGGGCCGGAGTCGCCCGCGCAGGAGGAGCGGCGTCGAGCGAACCGCATGAGCGTGCTGGGAGTCGGAACGCTGGCCTGCGCTCGATGCGACGCCCCGGTGTCGACTGGCGGGCAGACGCTGGCGGCAGACGATGCGATGAGCTGCCCGTACTGCCGGCATGCCGGCGTCGTGCGCGACTTCCTCTCGCTGCGAGCTCCGTCGCGGCCGGCTCGCGTCGTGATCCGTGTCGTCATTCGAGCCGCAGCTTCGGCAGCGCCCCGGCCCTGATCCGCACGAGGACCGTCTCGGTGGCCCGGCCCGGCTCGCTGATCGACAGCGACAGACGGTCGCCCGGCCGGTACAGGTGACGCTCTAGCGCGCGCCACAGCCGCCGCACGCCAGGACCCGCGGCGGTCAGGCGCCGGTACGGGCAGCCGCGTCCCGCGCAGCTCACGACGAGCCGCGCGCGGCGCGGGAAGCGGAAGGCGCGCACCCACCGCAGCCGGGTCCCGTGACGGTTCCAGGTCCAGCCAAAGCTGAGCCTCACGCGGACGCGCGGGCCGGCGTTCGGCGCCGGCGCCGGCGGGTTCACCGGGGTCGTCACGACCGTTGTCGTGGTCACCGTGCTGGTGGGCGGTGGCGGAGCAGGCGATGGGACGGGTACCGGGGCGAGCGGCCCGATCCATCCGGTCGCGTCGGTGAAGTACGTCTCCCGGAGGGTTCCGTCGGTGCCGAGGTAGAAGACGTCGACCTCGGTGCCGTTCTCCGAGACGACCGCGCCGGGCGCCGACGAGGCGCTCCCGGTTGTGCGCGGGAGTCCGTCCACCGGCGAGAACCCGATCGCGTCGGTGAAGTGGATCTCGTCGATCCCCCCGCTGCTTGACTCGTAGAAGAGGTCGAGCTCGGTGCCTCTGCGGAACACGTCGACGGTCGGCGCCGACAGCGCCGAGCCAGCCGAGCCGGCGATCTGCACCGGGGCCCTGAATCCGGTCTTGTCGGTGAAGTAGATCTGATCGATCCCGCCGCTCGGAGCGCGATACCAGATGTCGATCTCGGTGTCGTTGCGCCACACGTCCGCCGCTGGCGCCGACGTGGCGGTGCCAGCGGAGCCCGTCAGCTCGTGCGGCCCGACGAAGCCGGTCTTGTCGGTGAAGTAGATCTGATCGATCCCGCTGTCGCTGGAGCGGTACCAGATGTCGATCTCGGTGTCGTCGCGCCACACGTCGACCCCGGGAGCAGAGGTCACGGTGCCCGCGGTGCCCGTGATCTCATGCGGCCCCACCCAGCCGCGCGCCGCCGTGTAATAGATCTCGTCGAGCCCACCGTTGGGCGTCTGGTACCAGAGGTCGAGCTCGCTTCCCGACCGCCAGACGTCGACGGCGGGTGCCGACAGAGCGGTCCCGGCCGTACGAGGCACCGCGGTCGGCTGACTCCAACCGGTCTTGCCGTACACGACCTGGTCGATGCCTCCGTCGCTGGAGCGATAGAAGACCTGCTCGGCATTGTCGAATAACGTCGCCGCGACCCCGTAGTTGGATGTCACCGCGACGGACGGACCGGCGGAGAGCAGCCCTGCGCCGAGGATCAGCGTCATCACGGTCAGGAGCCGTCGCCCCACCCTCATGGCGCCGGTCTACCCCCGCCCAGCGGTCAGGAAACCGGTCCGCGCCCGGCGAGGGCCGCGTGGGATCCTAGAGAGGAGCTGCTGTGCCTGAGCCCGATTCACTCCCCGCCCGTCCCGATAGGCGCGCCGAGGCGCTCGTGCGCTCGGCCGACTCCGCCGACGTGCGCCGCGCCCGCGCGCTGCTGGCCGCCGACCCCGCGCTCGCCCGCCACGACATGGCCTGTGCGTGCGTGAGCGGCGAGGTGGCGACGGTGCGGGAGCTGCTCTCGCATGCCCCCGAGCGGGCGCGGGCGCGTACCGGTCCGCTGGATCGCGAGCCGCTTCTGTACGCGTGCTTCTCGCGCCTGATCCGAGGGATGCCGGAGCGCGCCGAGAGCATCCGCCAGGTCGTCCGGACCCTGCTCGACGCGGGCGCCGACCCGAACGCATCGTTCATACACGAAGACTGGAAGCAGGTCGCGCTGTACGGGGCGGCGGGTATCGCCGGCGACGTCGAGCTGACGCGGATGCTGCTGGAGGCCGGCGCCGATCCGAACGACGAGAACGAGGCCCACGCCGTCGGCGAGATCCTGTACCACGCGTGCGAATTCGCCGATCCGACATGCGCGCAGCTGGTGATCGAGGCGGGCACCCACCAGTACGTCGTCGACTACTGCCTGGGCCGCGCGCTGAACTTCCCCAACCACGCGATGGTGGCGATGTTCTGCGCTGACGGGGCGCAGGGAGATGCCGGCCACCTGGACCAGGCGATCAACCGGCGTCGCCCGGTCGAGACCGTGCGCCTGCTGCTCGACGCCGACGCTCCGGTCGACGAGCCCGACGCCGGCGGGGTCACGCCGCTGCGATGGGCCACTCGCTGGGGGCTCGACGACGTCGCCGCGCTGCTCGTGGAGCGCGGGGCCGCGACCGTGGCGGTCACCGAGGAGGACCGCGCGCTCGGAGCGTTCCTGCAGGGCCGTGGCGGCGCCCCGCGGGGCGAGAACCTCGACGGCATGCTGGACACCGTGATCGCGGCCGGCGACGTTCAGGCGGTCCGCCGGCTGCTGGACGCCGGTGCGCACCTGGACCGCGGCCCGCGCGCCGAGGGCACACCGCTCGGCGAGGCCTGCTGGCGAGGCCGGCCGGAGGTCGTGAAGGAGCTCATCGCCCGGGGCGCGCCGCTCACCTTCGACAATGGCGGCAGCGCCGTCGGCGCCGCGCTCCACGGCTCGCGCCACTGCACCGACCCGGAGGGCGGTCCGACGATGCGCACGATCGAGGAGGTCGACAAGCCGCCGTACGCGGAGGTGCTGCGGATCCTGCTCGCGGCCGGCGCACCGTTGCCAGAGAGGCTCGTGGACGGCACGACGACGGCGACGCTGTTCGCCGAGCTGGGGGTCGATCCGCCCGACGGGGCGTGACTATGGCTCCCCGTAGGCGTCCTCCCACTCTTGCGGCGGACCGTCGGTGGCGGCATCGGGCCCGAAGCCCGCGACGTAGGCGGGATGGACCTGCCGCCAGCGGCCGTCCTGGCCAGCGCGGTGAGCCTCGCCATTCAGGTCGAGGACCAGGTTCTCCAGGCAGACGTGCCAGCCGGCACCGTCGCGCGCGGCCTTGCCGATCGCCTCGAGCGTGACGGTGAAGACCAGACGCGTGGCCCGACCGTCGGCGTGCAGCTCGAAGCGCAGCGTGTCGGGTCCCCAGACGAACTCCAGCAGCCTCGGTGGGTCGAAGGTGAGCACCCTCCCTTCCATCGGCGGCACGCTGAGCTCGGCCGGGAAGGCAAAGCGCAGCGGCGCCCCGGTGGCGCGCTCTCCCTCGATCGTCGTCGGAAACCAGGCGTCGAGATGCTCGTCTTCGGTGAGCGCGCGCCACACCAACTCGGGCGCGTGCTGGAGCCGGCGCTCGTAGCGCAAGCGCGGGTCGGGGGCGCTGCGGTCCAGCACCCCAAGCTCGGCAGTCCGCGATTCGGTGGTCATGCGGTCTCCTTGGCGTCGTCGGAATGTTCGTCGATCTGGTCCAGCCGGCGCTCCAGCGCGTCGAGCCGACGCGCCCAGTGGCGCCGGTAGGGCGCCAGCCAGCGGTCGAGCTCCAGCAGCGGCTCCGCCCGCACGGTGTATATCCGGCGCTGCGCGTCGGTCCGCGCCTGCACCAGTCCGGCGTCGCGCAGCACCCGCAGGTGCTTCGAGACGGCCGGCTGGCTGACCGGAAGCTCGCCGACGAGCTCGCCGACGGAGCGCTCGCGCGCGTTCAGGAGATCGAGGATCTGCCTGCGGTGGGGCTCGGCCAGTGCCTCGATCGCGGTGAGCGGCATCGCCAATATATATCGAACTGGCTATATAACTGTCAAGCTATTTACTGACGGTGTAGTTGAATCCGTCTGATGACGGTGTTCACGAGCCCGATCGTGATCGAGGACGCGCTGGCGCTGATCGCCGCCGAGGTTGTCCCGCTCCCGACCGAACCCGTGGTTCTCGACGACACGCTCGGCCGAGTGCTCGCCGAGGATGTGACCGCCGTCTCCGACCTGCCGTCATTTGCCGCCTCGGCGATGGACGGCTACGCCTTTCGCGCCGCCGACACGCCGGGATCGCTGCGGCTGGTCGGCGAGTCCGCCGCGGGGACGCCGTTCGTCGGCGAGCTGCCGCGCGACGCCGCGGTCGCGATCAGCACCGGCGCGGTCATCCCCGCCGGCGCCGACACGGTGCTCCCGGTCGAGTTGGCGGTGCTTGCAGGAGACCATCTGGAGCTGGCCGCGCCCGTCCCCGCGGGCGCGCACGTTCGGCTGCCGGGGAGCGACATCGCGGCCGGAACCGGGCTGCTGAGCGCCGGGCGCCGGGTCAGCCCGGCGCAGATCGGCGCGGCTGCCGCGGCCGGGTTGCGCTCACTCCCGTGCCACCGTCGCCCGCGCGTGGCGCTCGTCAGCACCGGCTCGGAGCTGCGCCCGCCCGGCGCCGAGCTGGGCGCCGGTGAGATCTACGACTCCAACGGTCCGATGCTCCGGGCCGCCTTGCGCACCGCGGGCGCCGATCCGGTGGGCATCGCCACGATCGAGGACACCACAGAGGCGCACCGTGAGGCGATGGCCCATGCGCTGGAGCACGACGTCGTGATCACGACGGGCGGAGTCTCGGTCGGCGAACACGATCTCGTCCGCGGCTCCGGCGCCGCACTCGGAGTCCGCGAGCTGTTCTGGCGCGTCGCCCTGCGTCCCGGCAAGCCGCTGTGGTTCGGCGTTCGCGGGCCGACGCTCGTGTTCGGGCTGCCCGGCAACCCGGTCTCGGCGCTCGTCTGCTTCGAACTGTTCGTGCGTCCCGCGCTGCTGGCGCTCCAGGGGGCGCCGTTCCAACCCGACTTCCGTCCCGGCGTGCTCGCCGAGGCGGTGCGGCGCAACCCCGAGCGCGACGACCTGATCCGGGTGCGGATCGGCGGCGCCGCCTGGACGGCGGAGAACGACCGCGAAGCCGGTGCGCCCACGCTCACGCCGGTCTCAGGCCAGCAGTCGCACCAGATCGCCGTGACGGCCCGCGCCGACGGGCTCGCCCGCATCCCGGCCGGGACGGGAGAGCTCCCGGCCGGAGCGCCGGTCGCGTTCCTAGCGCTCCATTCCTAAGCGGGCTCGGCGACGGGCTCGGTGGCGGCCGGCTCGGGCGCCGGAGTCGCCGCGGCGGCAGCATGTGCGCCGGCCGCTCCGGCGGCCGCGAGCGCGAGGGCGGCCAGCGCCCAGCCGGCGCCGCTGTACTCCTTGCCGCGCGCCGCGTCGACCGACAGAGAGCCGGGACCGGTCTCGACGAGGGTGAGCAACGCGGCGATCAGGACGACGTTGTACTCATAGCCGCCGTCGGACACCCATGGGCCTTTGCTGAGATGCACGCGGTGAACCGCTGTGATCATCGTCGCGATCAGCGCCGAGGCGGCCAGCGGCGTCGCGGCGCCAAGGACAATCGCGGTACCGCCGCCGGCCTCGGCGAGGCCGGCCGCGAGCGCGTTGCGCTTTCCGGGGCGCATCCCGAGCTGCTCGAAGAACGCGCCCGTCCCCTCCAGCCCGTACCCACCGAACCAACCAAACAGCTTCTGGGTTCCGTGGCCGAAGAAAAAGCCTCCGACAGAGGCTCGTAGGATCAGCCGGCCGAAGTTCTTCACAGTCGTGGTCCTTTCGCTTTGCTGGGTTCTCAGAGCGCCACGGGCGCCGCGACGCGATCGCGCACGCGCGGTGCGACCTCGGTGCCGAACAGCTCGATTGAGCGCATCACGTCGGCATGCTCGACGGCACCGACGCTCATCTGGGCGATGTACCGATCATGCCCGAATAGCTCGTGCTCGAACACGATCTTCTCCGCCACCTGCTCGGGCGATCCGGCGGCCAGCGCCCCGCTCGGCGAGCGCAGCGCGTCGTACTCGGGCCGGCCCGACGGCGGCCAACCGCGCTCGCGGCCGATGCGGTTCATCATCGCCAGGTAGGAGGGGGCGAACGCCCGGTCGGCCGCCTCCGAGCTCTCAGCCACGAACGCGTGCGTGTTGATCCCCACCTTCGCCTGCGCCGGGTCGTGGCCGGCCTGGGCCCAGGCGCGGCGGTACAGCTCGATCAGCGGCACGAACCGCTCCGGCTGGCCGCCGATGATGGCGAGGGTCAACGGCAGACCGAGCACACCGGCGCGGGCCACCGACTGCGGCGAACCGCCGACGGCGACCCAGATCGGCAGGGCGTCCTGCACCGGATGCGGCCACACGCCGGCGTGGCTGAGCGGCGGGCGATGCTTGCCCGCCCAGGTCACATCGGACGGGTCATCGCGGATCGCGAGCAGGAGCTCGAGCTTCTCGGCGTACAGGTCGTCGTAGTCGTCGAGGTCGTAGCCGAACAGGGGGAAAGATTCGATGAAGGAGCCGCGACCGGCCATGATCTCGGCGCGACCGCCGGAGATCAGGTCGAGCTCGGCGAACTCCTGGAAGACGCGCACCGGGTCATCGGAGCTGAGCACGGTGACGGCGCTGGAGAGACGAATCCGCTCGGTCCGCGCGGCGACGGCCGCTAGCGCCACGGCCGGAGCGGAGACCAGAAAGTCGGGCCGGTGGTGCTCGCCGATCGCGAATACGTCGAGCCCGAGCTGGTCGGCCAGCTCGGCCTCCTCCAGCAGGTTGCGCATCCGCTGCTCGGGGCTGATGCCCGAGCTGAGGTCGGCGAAGGTGGCCAGTCCAAGTTCCATGGCCGTCACGATAGCAGAATGGTTGCTGGCGCAACTATTCTGTCGACGGCCGCGTCAGGGGCGACGCGAGCGAGCTGAGAGCTTGGCGACGAGCATCTCGATCGAGCGCTCCAGCTGTTCGAGCGTGGCGTCCTCGACGCGGCCGATCCCGACCTTGCGGTTCAGCCACGCGTTGATCTCGCGGTGGCTGGAACCGTCGCGCCGGCGCAGCTCGGAGACGAGTCGATGACGCTCGGAGCGCAGTAGGGCCCGGCGCTCGAAGGCCGGTGTGCGGTCGTCCGACACTGGCTCCGGCTCCAACTCGATCGTCGCGTTGGCCGGCACATAGGCCGCCGTCAGCACCGTGGCCGCCGGAGCGGGCGGCCCGAACAACGTCATCTGCGGGGCGACGTCGGCGCTCAGCGGGACGAATTCGGGAGGTGCGGTGCGCTCAGTGGCGAGCCTCTCCTCCGGGTCGAAGTCGACCTCGTCGGCCAGCTCCCGCGTGCGCAGCACCGGCCGGAGCTCCTGCTCGACCGACGCGGCGTGATCGCGGAGGATCGGGTCGGCCGGAACGTACAGCCAGCTCGGCTCGGGCGCCCGGCCGGCGATTGTGCGGACGAAGCGGCCGACAATCTGCCGGAAGACGAGCGGCGTCTTCGCCGCGGTGGCGTACACGCCGACCCGGAGCCGCGGGATGTCGACGCCCTCGGAGACCATGTTGACGGCGACAATCCATGGATCCCGGGAGTTGGTGAAGTCGGTCAGCTTGGCCGCGGCGCGCGGCTCGGCGTGGAGCACGATGACGGGTGCCCGCCCCGTCGCCTCGTGCAGCTGCTTGGCGATCCGGCGCGCGTGGTCGGAGTCGGCGGCGATCACCAGTCCGCCGGCGTCGCGGTGGCCCTCGGCGCGGATGGCACGAAGCTTCTGGTCGGCTTCGCGGAGGATGCGCGGCAGGCCGTCGGGCAGCTCGGTGGAGATCGCCGTGCGGTAGCGCCGGCTCGCCTCGCGGGTGGAGAGGACGGTCTCGAAGCTTGACTCGATCACGTCGTCGCCGCTGCGCCACGACAGCGAGCCGTCGTAGGCGACAAAGCTGACGGGACGGCAGATGCCGTCCTGCACCGCCTCGGCGTACGTGTACGCGATGTCGGGTTCAGCGACGCCGTCACCGTCGTAGCTGATGCCCGGGATCGGGGCCTCATCCGAGCGAAACGGGGTTCCGGACAGCAGCAGCCAGCGCGGAACCGCCGCGAAGGCGGTGTTGAAGCCCTCACCCCACGCCAGCTCCTCGCCGAGGTGGTGGGCCTCGTCGGCGATCACCAACGTGCCCTTCGACGCCGCGCGGCCCCACCGGCTGGGTGATTTGGCGATCCGCGCGTAGGTGACGGCCACGCCCTGAAACCCCTTCGGCGGCTTTGGTGAATCGACGTCGGGGGCGAGGTCCAGCCCGAGGTCGTGCGCCGCCCGCGCCCACTGCCGCGTGAGCGGCGCCGTCGGGCAGGCGATCACGACGGCGGTGGCGCGCCCGGCCGCCAGCTCGCGGCGGGCGAGCTCCAGCGCGGGCCGGGTCTTGCCGGCGCCCGGCGCGGCGGAGATCAGGAAGGGTCCGCGCTCCCAGGCCGCCATCGCCTGGAGCGCGCGCTGCTGCCAGGCGCGCAGGGTCGTCGATCGCGAAGCACTCACGGGTCGGCCATGGTGCCGGGTGCTCCGGACGGACGGGTTGACCCCGCAGAAACCACGGCTATTCGCTATTCGGCGGAAACTACGCCTTCAACCGTGCTCGCGTCGCTGACGCGACCCACGGCGAACCGCTTGGGCGATTAGCGTCGATTACCGACCACTATCGCCCAAGCCGCCGCTCTCACGATTGGTGGGTGCTGACCGCGGTGGTGCCGGACGAGCTGCTCGACCCGCTCGACCCTGTCGACCCGCTCGACCCTGTCGATCCGCTCGACCCAGTCGACGCTGTCGAGCCGCTCGACCCGGAGGAGGACCCGCTCGACCCCGCGGAGCCGCTCGTGCTCGAGCTCGTCTGCGCAGTGGCGACCGAGTTGCGCTGGGCCGTCGCGGACAGCGCGGGATCGTGACCCGTGGCCATCTGGACCCCGATGACCACCCAGGCGGCGATGAACAGCGCGACGGCGAGCGCCAGGACGCGGATGCGGATGGTCCGGGCGCGGGCCTTGCGTCCGCCGCGCGCCGCGGCGCCGCGAGCCGGGGCAGCGCGACCCGGTGCGACTCGTGGGCGCGCCCCGGGCGGACTGTATGCGGCTATTGCTCCGGTGTCTGGCATTTCGTTGCTCCAAGCTCTCGGGTTCGGGTGCTGCACCGGACACCTTCCGGGACCCCGGTGAGAGGCGGCTACGGATTACGTCAGAGCAACGTGAGAAAGGGCGACTAGCGAGCCACGTCGCGGATCAAGCCGACGCGCGCGGCCAGCCACACGAGCAGGGCCAACGCGCTCAGCCCGCCGCCGAGCGCGCAGACGGCACCCCAGTGGCCCGCGTCCCACACGGCGGCGGCAGCGGCGGAGGCGATCGCGCCCACCGCGAAGTTGCCCGTCATGTAGGCGCACGTGATGCGGCTGCGGGCCTCGGGCCGCAACGAGAAGATCAGCGTCTGGTTCAGGATCTGCTGACCCTGGATGCCGAGATCGAGCACTGCGATCCCGACCAGCAGCAGCACCGCGCTGGTGGAGCCGAGGGCGGCCAGCGCCCATCCGCCGGCGATCGCCGCCAGCGCCACCCCGGTCGCCGCGACGGTGCCACCGCGGTCGGCCGCCCGCCCGGCGAACTGCGCCGCGACGGCGCCGGCGAGGCCGGCCAGGCCGAACAGGCCGATCACCGCTTCGCCGTAGTTGAACGGCGGCCGCGAGAGGAGCAGGGCCAGCGTTGTCCACAGCACTGAGAAGCTCGCGAAGCCAAGGGCGCCGTAGACCATCCGCACGCGCAGCAGGGGTTCGTGGCGGACGAGCTCCAGCACCGACGCCAGCAGCCGTGGGTAGGTCGCGTCGCTCGTCGGCTTCACGTCAGGCAGCGCGCGCCACAGGGCGGCCGTCAGCACGACCATCGACACGGCCGCGAACGCGAACACGACGCGCCAGCTGGAGACCTGGGCGACGAGCCCGCTGACCGTCCGCGCGAGCAGAATGCCGGTCAGTAGCCCGCTCATGACCTGGCCGACGACGCGGCCGCGCTCCTCCTCGGAGGCGAGGATGCTGGCGAACGGGACGAGCACCTGAGCGACGGTCGAGGTCACGCCGGCGATCGCGATCGCGATCGCGAGCAGGCCAAGGTCGGGCGCGGCCGCCGCGCCGGCCATCGCCAGCGTCGCCACCCCGAGCATCCGGCACAGCATCTTGCGGCGGTCGAGGAGATCGCCGAGCGGCACGATCAACAGCAGACCGGCGGCGTAGCCGATCTGCGAAGCGGTGACCAGCAGGGCTGCCGTCGAGGGCGCGGTGTGCAGGGTCTGGGAGATGGCGTGCAGCAACGGCTGCGCGTAGTACAGGTTCGCCACCGACGCGCCCGTCGCGACGGCCAGGAGCATCACCAGCCCGCGGGAGACGGATCGCCCGGCAGCCGCCGTCGACGGTGCCGGGTGCTCGGTGGTGACGCTCACTATCTCCAATATAGGTACCCGCCGCGCTCGTCAACGACCGGAGACGAGCGGGGCGAGCTCGTCGCCGAGCAGCGCGACGAACTCCACGTCGTCGTGCGCGAGGTGCTGGCAGAGAACGCGACTCACGCCGGCGTCGCGCAGCTCGATCAGCTGCTCGGCGGCCTCTTCGACCGTCCCGATCACCCATCCCGGCGGCGGCTGGGCGGCGAGCGCCGCGCCATCGCCACCTCGAGCGCGAGCCACCCGCGCGAGGCGCTCGCGCAGGTCGGCCGCGTCAGCGCCGGCGATCACGGCCGTCATGATCGAGAACGGGATCGCCTCGCGCCCGGCCCGCTCGCAGGCCTCGACCACGCGCTGGCGCCGTTCGCGGACCATGGCGACCGTCGGATACGCCGTGTTGTACTCGTCGGCGAAGCGCGCCGCGAGCGCGCAGCTCCGCGGTCCGGCGGCCCCGCCCATCAGCAGCGGCGGGTGCGGCCGCTGCAGTGGCTTGGGCTGGGCGTCGAGGTCGTCGAGGCGATAGTGCGCGCCCTGGAAGGAGAACGGTCCGTCGGACCAGTTGCCGTGGACCACCTGCAGCTGCTCCTCCAGAATGTCCATCCGCGCCCGCAGGCCCGGGAACGCGAAGCCGTAGGCGGTGTGCTCGCGCTCGTTCCATCCGGCGCCGAGGCCGAGCTCGATGCGGCCATCGGAGATGTGGTCGGCCGTCGTGACCAGCTTGGCCAGTTCCGACGGGTGGCGGAACGTCGCCGGCGAGACCATCGTCCCGAGCCTGAGTTTCGAGGTCACGGCGGCCAGTCCGTTCAGCGTGGCCCAGGCATCGAGCGACCCGCGCTCGGGATGCCCGCCGTCGAGGTTTAGGTAATGGTCGGAGCGGAACAGGGCCGGGATCGCGTGCTCCTCGCACGCCGCGGCGAGCGCCCGCCACTGCGGCCAGTCGACGCCCTCCTGTCCCTCGATCATCAGGCAGAGATCCATGCCGCTAACGATACGGCGCGTCGATCAGCCGCCGCCACGTTTGCGGCAGACGACGACGTCCTGCCAGCCGGCGATCGCGTGCGGGGTGATGTCGACGACCTCGAAGAAGTCGGCCCACCGGCGCCTCAGATAGCCCTCCCCGTGGAAGGCGAGACCGTAGTCGGCACCGACGCCGGGGAGCTCGCCCTTGTTCCAGCGCGAGCGCGTGTAGGGGACAAAGCGGAAGGCGTCGCTCCCGAGCGGGCCTCCCGCGAACGCCTCCGGCGGACACCAGCCGGTGCTCACCGCGCCGGATCGGAACTGCTCGTGAGCGTGCGCGCCGTGGACGGTGAGCAGGGCGACGCCGCCGGGCGACAGCATCCGCTGGAGCTCGGCTAGCCAGCGATCCTGGAGCTGCTCGTCGAGGTGGCTGAAGACCGAGATCGAGTACAGCAGCTCGAAGCTGCCGGCGGTGAACGGAAGCGGCGGCTCGGCGCGGCTCACGGCGAAGCGCAGGCCGGGCAGCGCTCGCTGCGCCCAGGCGATCGCGACCTCGTCGACGTCGCAGCCGGCGCACTGTGCGCCCGGCGCCAGCGCCTGCACGTGCGGGAGCACGCGGCCCGAGCCACAGCCGAAGTCGAGTAGCGAGGCGTAGTCGCCCAACACCGGCAGCTCCGCCCCGGTGAGCGCCCGCTCCAGCTCCACCGCCGCGCTCTGGCCGCCCTCGACGAACTCGCGAATGCCGGGCGCACCGGTCCGTGCCCGCAGGCGCCGCGGTGGCAGCGGCCGGGCCGGCCCGGCCTCGCCCCGAAGCGCGGCCACGGTGCGGCGGAGCGCGACGGCCGGCCGGTCGGCCAGCTCGATCGCCCGCCGGCGGATCCAGCCGGCGGCGCCGCGCACTCGTATAGCTGACAGCATGGCCGCCGGATGCTGCCAGACGGACCACAGGAGGCGGTCCACGCGACGTGCGAGCGGATCCTCCGCGAGAACTGGCGCGAGGGGGCGCGCGAGAGCGACGGGACGCCGTTCGCCTACACCTGCCCGAGCCCGGGCCACTACCCATGGCAGTGGTACTGGGACTCGTGCTTCACCGCGATCGTCTGGCGGCGCTTCGATCGCGATCGCTCGCGCCGGGAGCTGTCCTCGCTGCTGGCCGCCCAGCGGCCCGACGGCTTCATCGGCCACACGATCTTCTGGAACACGCCGCTCACCGGGCTGCGCCGCCACACATACAACGTGATCTCGGCCGACGCGCCGATGACCGCCTCGATCCAGCCGCCGGGGCTGGCCTGGGCGTGGCGGATCGCCGTCGGGGACCCGCGCGAGGAGCCGGGGATCGCGCGCCACCACGACTGGCTGGAGGCGAACCGCGACCTCGACGGCGACGGCCTGCTGTGGATCGTCCAGCCCGACGAGTCGGGGCTCGATGCCTCCCCGCAGTTCGATCCGGTGTGGCGCGATCGGGCCCACGGGCGGCCCAAGTTCGTGTTGCTCGTTCGCCGCAACCGGCGGCTCGGCTACGACCTGCGCCGGGTCGCTGCGGCCGGCGGTCCGGTCGTCTGCGAGGTGATGACGAACGTCTTCTACTCGATCTCGCGGATGGCGCTCGGCCGCCCGTCGCTGACGCCGGCGATCGTCGAGCGCTTCTACGACGAGGGCACGGGGCTGTTCTGGCCGGTCTCGCGGCCAGCGCCGGTCGACCCGTTCCCGCTCACCTGGACGGCGCTCGCGCCGCTGGCGCTGCCCGACCTGCCCGAGGCGATCGGCCGTCGGCTGGTGGAGGAGCATCTGCTCGACCCCGCGCGCTTCTGGACGGCGGTGGCGCCACCGTCGGTGGCAGCCGACGACGCGACGTTCTCCACCCAAGACGGGCGCGGCCTGCGCCCACGGCGGTACTGGCGCGGGCCGTCATGGGTGAACGCGGCGTGGATGGTGTGGCTCGGGTGCAAGCGGCTCGGCTACGACGAGCCCGCCGCCGAGCTGGCCGCCCGCGTCAGCGGGGCCATCGCCGCCCAGGGGCTGCGCGAGTACTACGACCCGCACACCGGTGCCGGCATGGGCGCCGTCAACTTCGGCTGGTCCTCGCTGGCGATGGAGCTGATCGAGCCCGACGACCGCGCCTGCAGCAGCTATCTGGAGAGCCCCAGCGCGCTACCGTGAAGGCCATGGACACAGAGAACGACACGCCCGCCCAGCAGCTGAACGATCAGCAGTGGCGCGAGCGTCTCACCCCCGCTCAGTACGAAGTCCTCCGGCAGGCGGGCACCGAGCGCCCGTTCACCGGCGAATACTGGAACGTCAAGGACGACGGCGTCTACCGTTGCGCCGGCTGCGGCGCGGAGCTGTTCTCCTCCGACACGAAGTTCGACTCGGGGACCGGCTGGCCAAGCTTCTACGAGCCGGCGGTGGCGCAGAACGTCGAGGTCCACCAGGACGCGAGCCTCGGCATGGTCCGCACCGAGGTGCGGTGCCGCAGCTGCGGCGGCCACCTGGGGCACGTGTTCGACGACGGCCCGACGCCGACGGGCCTGCGCTACTGCATCAACTCGTGCGCGCTCGACCTCGACAAGGCCGCGCGCTAGGACCAACGAGGCCGCGCGCTAGGACCGTTCGCCGGTGCGATCGGTCGCGACGCCGATCACCGGCTCCCCGCCGTGCACCGCGATCGGCTGCGCCTGCGCCGCCGACCGAGCGCGGAGATAGCGGCGCGCCAGCCTCATCGAAGGCCGCTCGATCAGGTACCAGCTGGCGGCGCCGAACGCGATCGTGACCACCATCAGTACGAGGAACGTGACGACCGCGCCATGGGGAACGAGCCGGTTTTGCATGATCGTCAGCAGCGGCACGTGCCACAGGTAGACGCCGTAGGTGATCGTCCCGAACCAGACCAGCGGGCGCAGGCCGAGGAGCCGGCGCAGCCAGCCGTGCTCCAGCTCGCCGAAGATGACCGGGAGCATCATGAGCGAACAGTTCAGCGCCTTCATCCACTCCGACGGGATGTAGCCGGCAAAGCCAGACCAGCCCTGGATGTTGGCCACCGGCACGATCAGGAACCAGACGCCGATCCCGAGCAGCCAGAACAGCCACGGGGCGCGGTCGACGAGCGTCAGCCAGCGCGGCCAGTGGAGCCGCGCGGACGTATCGACGCTGACGACGGCGAACAGCATCCCGATGGCGAACATGCCGATCCCCCCCGGTAGCCACATCTGTAGCTGCTCGATCTTCTGGTTTGGGTCCGTGGTGAAGGTGTTGCTCAGCACAAACACCTGGTAGATCGGCGTGAGCAGCATCAGCGTCAGGCACATCGCCACCTCGGAAGTGAGCACCGAGACGCGCGCGCCGAGCCGCCGGACCCCCCACGCGATCACGGGCAGGGCGAAGTAGAAGGGGAGCTCGACACACAAGGTCCACGCCTGCTGGAGACCCATCACGGCCTGCGGCTCGGGCCCGTACGCCTGCAGGAACAGCCCGTACCTGAGCGCGCCCCTGACGGACTGGACCTCGGGCAGCGGCACCCACACCGTCGCGATCGCCAGCGCCACCCAGTAGGCGGGGAGCACCCGTGCAGCACGCCGGATGGCGAAGTTGCGCACGCTCGGCATCGACCGGCCGGCATACCGCGCCGCCACAAACGGCCGGTACAGGACGAAGCCGGAGATCAGGAAGAACATGATCACGCACGTGTCCGGCTGGCCGACGTTGCGGCTGGCGATCCAGCCCCACACGCTGTTGTTCCCGTTCGGCCCGACGAACAGGATGCTGACGTGGAACAGGATCACGCTCAGAGCGGCGAGCCCGCGCATCGTGTCGACCAGCACGAACCTCCCGGCCCGCTCATCGCTCTGGGCCGTACTGCGCTCCCGACTCACCGCCACGAGTCTAGAGCGGCCGAGGAGCTCAGGCCGGCTTGCCGACCGTAATCGCGTGGCGGATCGCGTCGGCGATCACGGTCTGCCCGGCGGGCGTCGGGTGGTAACCACATACGCCGGGGCCGATCGGGTCGATCAGTCCAGCCGAGCAGGGATCCTCGTCGTCCCTGGCCGAGGCGGTCGCGAACGCCGTGTAGGCGTTCACGAACTTCACGTGATAGCCGAGCGAGGCGGCATCGAGCACGTCGTCGATGTTCAGCGTCAGCCCGTTCTCGAGCGAGCTGCCGTAGTTGGTGGAGTAGTAGTTGACGACGGCCAGCTGACCGGTGTAGTGCGCCTTGTTGCGGAGCGCCGAGAGGATCGTTTTGACGTTGGCGCCCAGCGTCCTGTCCATCGGGGCCAGCTCGGCCGCGCTGGAGCACCCGTCAGAGCTGTGCTGCTGACACAGGGACAGGTCGACCAACCCCATCTCCAGCGAGACCAGCCTCACGTTCTTGTGGGACTTCAGGTAGCTGAGCGCGTAGGAGAGCTGGCTACCGGCGTAGTGAACGTGGAGTGGGTAGTCGGCCCGGTACGGCTCGCAGCCGAGGTCCGGGGCGGAGGTGTTGATGAAGCTGGAGCTGGTCTCGCCGGGGCATGAGGCGTTGGCGAGGTTCAGGTGCAGCTGCTGGGCCAGCACCTCCGGGTAGCCGACGATCCTGTTCAGCTGGAACGGCGTGATGTTGGTGCCGTCCTGATAGCCAAAACTGACGGAATCGCCCAGTGCCAGGTACCTTGAGGCGGAGGTGACCGGCAACGGCTTCGTGCTCTTGGACGCAGCGGCCGCCGGTGCGGGCACGGCGGCGAACGCCACCATGGCGCACAGAAGGGTGAGGGCCGCCACGCAGCGGCTGGTCAGGCGAACGAGCAACAGACTGGATCGGGTAGTTCCGAGAATCCCCCACGCACACTGTGGCACCTTTTGCTTGTATCGGCGCCACCGCCGGCGAGCTTGAACGCCAGCGTCCGGCGTTTTACGGCCGTCAGGCGAGGCTTCGAACGGACTCCTCGACGGCGAGCTCGGGCGCGCTCATCTCCGCGACGGCGGCCCGGGACCACCACCAGACCGACATCGTGAGCCGCAGGACGGCGACGATGAACACGGCGGTCAGCAGGTAGGCGCCGCCCAGCGGCTGCCACCCGAAGTGCGCCGGGCTCCACGAGCCATCGACGCCGTTCCCGTAGCGGTGCAGGACGCAGACGAACGTTGCGATGGCGCACACCGCAAAGCACGCCAGCACGAAGATGCACAGGCGCCGGCCGGCCCGGGCGAGCAGGACCCGCTGCGGAATCAGCGTGGCGGCCAGCAACGGCAGGCCGACCGCGTACGGCGTGCCGTCCTTGCCCTGCCACGGAAACCCGTAGCTGTTGTACTCGAACGTGCTGACGACGAGCGGCACGGCGACGATCAGCACGGCCAGCGCAATCGCGCACCACATCGTGCGACGAGGCGCCACCGCGGCGCCGGCGAGACAGACGACGGCGAACAGCGTGAACCACATCGCCCACGCAAACGAGGGGATGTAGTACCCCTCGAAATCACCGAGCTGCCCGACCAGCGCTCCCTTGAAGGCCCCGAGGACGGTCCGGAACGCCGTCACTAACGACACCGGCGCCGGCGGCTTGCCCACCGGCAACAGCTGCGGCGCGCCGGCGGCGAGGAGCCAAACCAGCGCGACGAGTGCGCCGGCGACGAGCAGGCCGGCGCCGATCCGCGCGGTTCGCCGCTGCGCCAGCGCACGCACGCGCTCGCGACCGGCGACCACGGCGGCAATCACGACCGCCAGCGCCACCCACGCCGGCGACGTCGGCCGCGCGAGCATCAGGATCAGCGCCGACGCGGCGGTCCAGCCAATCAGGCGATCCGGGGGATCGTCGACCGAGGCCAGCGCCAGCAGCCCGGCCCACATCGCCGTCGCCGCGGCGATCTCAAAGCCCGAGGCGTTCAGCGAACCCGTGAGGTACAGGACCTGTGGGGTGAGCACGGTCAGCCACCCGAGCACGGACAGCCGGCGGGGCACGAACGTCACGAGCAGCCATAGCGCCAGCGCGAGCAGGAGCGAGTGGATCACCGCGGCGACGAGGGTGGCGACCCAGTATGCGGCGCTGCCGTGCAGGAAGAGCGTCGGCCAACCCTCCACCAGGTAGGACAGCGGCGGGTACCGATTGAACTGCGTGAGCGTCGTCGTGTCGGCGTTCGACACCTTCGGCGCCGGCGGACACTGGTTGGGTAGGACATCGACGTTCAGCAGGCAATCCGAGACGTTGTTCAGCGCCGCGATCTCGCCCGGGACCCGCACCGGCACAGATTTCCCCGCCGGCGTTTGAATCTCCGGCCCACCGAACTCGCCGCGCACGACGGCGGCCGCCGTGTCAAGACTGGCCGAATCGTCGACGACGCCTTCGATCGGCGTGGCCAGCGACCACACGACGACGAGCGGAAGGATGAGCAGCACGCACGCGAGGTATCCGGGCCGCTTGCGCCCGGTCGCGGTCGCAGCGCGGAGCCCGCGGCGCCAGAACCCGACCTCGGGCGTCTCCACCACGTTCGCGGTCATCGGCGGTGACCTTACCTACGGCCGCTGGCGAAAGGGGTGGCTGAGACGGGCGATCGACTGTCAGCTGGCTGAGTCGGGAGACTTGGCATCGTCTCCGGCCGGCGGATCGAACTCCCGCGCATGACGGCGCTCGCGGCGGCGCAGCTGAATCAGCAGGACCACGATCGCGACGCCCAGCGCGATCGCGCCGCCGATCCCGACCTGGGTGATCACGTGCGCGGCGCTCTTGCCGCCGTAGTAGCCGACGAGGCCATAGGTGAGGCCCCAGGTGATCGCGCCGAGGGCGTTCCAGAAGAAGAACTCCAGGAAGCGCATCTCGTTGATCCCGGCGAGCCACGCGGCGGCGAAGCGGACGAGCGCGATCCACCGGCCGATGAACACCGCCTTGGGCCCGTGCTTGTCGTAGAAGCGGTCGCCGATCGCGATCAGCCGCCGGCGCCGGCGGTAGAGCGGTCCTGGTGCCTCGAGCACCTCCCGGCCGATCCGCCGCCCGAGCCAGTAGCCGATGTTGTCGCCGACGATCGCCGCGCTGATCCCGATCACCAGCACCAGCCAGATATGCAGCTTGCCCTCGCTGGCCAGCACGGCGGACAGCACCAGTGCCGTCTCGCCCGGCGACGGGACCCCCAACGACTCCAGGCCGATGACCGCGGGAAGGGCATAGCCAAGGCTGCTCGAGACGTTGATGATTGCCGCGAGCGCGAGCATCAGCCGCGCGCAGCCGCCGAGTCGGGTCCCGGCGGCCGCTGCAGGACGGCCAGCAGCGACAGGCCGGCGGGGAGCCTGCGGCCACGCGCCAGCCACCGCGACTCGGCGCGCAGCGGCTGCTCCAGCACCCCGTTCAGCCACGTCGGCCCGATGTTCAGGTCGGCCTTGAAGTGATCGCCGTTCTCAGGACGGCTGCGCTTCTGCGCCAGGCGGACGACCGCGGCGGGCGCCAGCAGCAGGCTGTTGAACGAGGTCATCCGCCGCACCTCCCAGCCGGTCCTGGCGGCCACCCGTCGCAACGGCCCGCGGCTATAGCGGCGGAAGTGGTGGTTGTCCTCGTCGTGGCGCGACCACAGCAGCTGATAGGCGGGCACGGTGACGAGCAGCCAGCCGCCGGGACGCGTCACGCGCCCCAACTCTCGCAGCGTCACCTCGTCATCGGGGGTGTGCTCGATGACGTCAAGGCAGGTGATCAGATCGAACGTGGCGTCCGGCCACGGAAGCTCCTCCAGGCGGCCGATGCGAACGTCGTAGTCGCCGCGCCCGCGCGCCACGTCGGCCGCGTCGGGGTCCAGCTCGATGCCCGACACCTCGCCGTACGCGGTCAGCTCGGGCAGCGTGCGCCCCGAACCGCAGCCCGCATCGAGCACCTTCCCGTTTGCAGGCAGCGGCAGGTTGGCGAGCTCGACCGCGATGATGCGGCGGCGTCCGCGGTACCACCAATGATGCTCGTCGGCAGCGAGCATCGCGTGCATCAGGCGTTCGTCCATCCGAGTGATGCTATTGAGCCGCCGCGTCCGCTCGCTGTCTCAGGCGGTGAGGACGTGGTCCTCCTCGGTCGCCCGAGCGACCGGCAACGTCAGCGTGAAGCGGGCGCCGGCGCCGTCGGGCGCATCCAGCTCCAGGGTGCCGCCCATCCGCTCGGCCAGCTCGCGGCCGATCGCCAGCCCCAGCCCGAAGCCCGCGTCGCCGCCCGTCGCGCGTCCGCGATGGAAGCGCTCGAAGATCAGCTCCCGCTCGGCCTCATCGACGCCGGGCCCGCGGTCGCGGACGCTCATCCGCGGCACCGGCTCGCCGTCCAGCTCGACGGTCACCTCGGTGCCGGACGGACTGACCCGCACCGCGTTGTCGAGCAGGATGCGCAGGATGCGGGCGACGCTGCCCGGATCCCCGAGCGCCCAGATCGACGCGCGCGCCTCCTCCAGACCGGCCCGGACCCCGCGGGCGCGAGTGCCGAGATCGAACTCGGCGATCACCGCGCGGCACAACTCGCCCAGCTCGATCGGCTCGGATCGGAGCTCCACCTCGGCGTCGATCCGGCTGAGATCCAGCAAATCGGCGGCGAGCCGGCCCAGCCGGCGCGACTGCGCGCGGGCGCTGGCCAGGAGCGAGCGCGCGTCCTGGAGGTCGGGCGTGCCGTGCCGGAGATCGTCGTCGAGCAACTCGAGCATCCCCTCCAGCGAGGTCAGCGGCGTGCGCAGCTCGTGCGACGCGGTGGCCACGAAGGCGCGGCGCGCCTCCTCCTGGTGCCGGAGGCGGCGCTGCATGACCGCAAAGGACCGCCCGAGGTCGCCGACCTCGTCGCGGACGCGATCCTCCGGCACCTCCACCGGTTGGCCGCCGTCGGCGATCTTCAGCGCCGTCACGCGCAGGTTCTGCAGGCGCCGCACGAGCCGCGCCGCCAGCGGGATGCCGAGGATCAGCGACAGGCCCAGCCCGGCGAGTACCGCATACAGGAACGCCTGGCGGACGGCATGCACCGCGCCGGGGATCTCGTCGATGTCCTTGCGGACCGCGAGTATGTAGCCATCCTTGAGCGGGATGGCGGCACGGGCGACGTCCTTGCCGCCAAGCGTGCCCTCGGTGTAGACCGTCTTGCCCAGCTGCGCCGCGCGGGTGACGTCGCCGAACGAGCCGGCGGCGTCCTCGGCCGGCACGGCGGTGTCCGGGTCGATGTATCCGGTCTGGGAGACGAGCACCGGCTGCGACACGCCGGTCTGGTCGGGCGGCGCGCGCAAAGAGATCCCGTTCGGGCCGGCGCCGGTGCGCGTCGTCACCGCCTCGATCGCGCGGTACAGCGCTCTGCGCTGCCCGACGCCCTGCTCCTCCAGGGCCGTGACGGCCGCGGCCTGCGGGCCGCCCTTCGCGTCGGTCGACGTCGCGGGCGGGCTGGCGAGCGCGATCTCCGCCAGATGGAGGCTGCGGAACTTCCCGGTCGCGTTCCGGAGGTCGGTCTTCAGCGTGTTCTCTGCCGCTTTGCGCAGCGAGGACTCGAGCGGGCCGAGCAGCGCGATCGCGGCGACGCTCAGGGTGGCGACGGTGCACAGCACGACGACGCCGACGATGCGTCCACGCAGACCGAGGGCGACGAGCCGCGGTCGCGCCCTCACGGCTACGAACCTCGAAGTCGGTAGCCCGCGCCGCGGACGGTGAGGATGTGACGAGGCTGCTCGGGCTCGGGCTCGAGCTTCTCCCGCAAGTGGCGGATGTGCACGTCGATGGCTCGCGGGTCGCGGTAGGCGCTGTCCCCCCAGATGGCGCGCAACAGCTCCTGGCGGTTCAGCAGCCGGCCCGGGTCGGCCATCAGCGCGTCGAGCAGCTCGAACTCCGAGAAGGTGAGCTTCACCGGACGGCCGTCGATCGCCACCTCGCGCTGGGCGCGGTCAAGCGAGATCGGACCGACGACGAGCACCTCGTCGCCCATCGCGCGCGTGCCGGCGCGGCGCAGCACGGCGCGAATGCGGCTGCGCAGCTCGGCCAGGCCGAACGGCTTGGTGACGTAGTCGTCGGCGCCGGCCTCGAGCCCGAGCACGGCGTCGGCCTCGGAGTCGAGCGCGGTGAGCATGATGATCGGGACGACGTTGCGGCGGCCGCGCAGCGTGCGGCACACCTCGTAACCGTCGGGCCCGGGGCCGAGGGCGACGTCGAGCAGGACGATGTCGAAGTGGTCGGTGCTGGCGCGGTCGACGGCCGCGCGACCATCGGCGACGGCCATCACGCGATGCCCCTCACGCGAGAACGACCGGGTCAGCATCTCGCGCAGATCGGACTCGTCGTCGACGACGAGGATGTTCAGCGACGCGTCGGTACCGCGCCCGGCCGGCGCTGGCATCGCGGATGTCGAGTTCTCGGAAGCCATCGGCGCATCGCCGATCGTAACGGAGCGCACCGCCGATCAGCGTCGACTGCCCTGCACAGCGGGGATATACATCGCTGGGAGCCTAATGTGTCAATGCGACCAAAAAGGCTCCCAGGGATGCAGGATCACCCGCCGTCGTCGTGGATGGAGAGGGCGCCGACCGACTCGAAGGTCCGTGGAGCCGCGTGCGGCGGCTCGGTCAGTGCCGGCGCTGTCCGCGGGGCGAGGCGCCCGGCGGAGCAGACGGCCCACAGAAGCGCCACCCACGTCGTCGTGGCCAGGCCGACGTGAACCCAGACCATGTCGGTGGGGAGCTTCAGCTCGTACTGGACGGCGCCGACGAGCCCCTGCCCGGCGAGCAGCACGCCGACGGTCACGAGCAGCTCCAGCTGGTCGGGGCTCGCCCCGCGCCGGCGGCGCAGGAACCACACCGCGATCACGGCGCACCCGAACAGGGCGCCGATCGTGGCGTGCTGGTTC
This sequence comes from Solirubrobacteraceae bacterium, assembly GCA_035552615.1. Taxonomy (GTDB): domain Bacteria; phylum Actinomycetota; class Thermoleophilia; order Solirubrobacterales; family Solirubrobacteraceae; genus Palsa-465. Next base: position 6,601 of record DASZLC010000023.1, on the reverse strand, counting down.
ACGACCCACTGCAGCGTGTCCTTGCCCTTGAAGGTGAGGCGCGCGATGTGCTGGCCGCTCGCACCGCCGGAGTGGGGGCCGGCGGCGGTGGCCGCCGTGCCGGCGACGATCGTCAGCGCCCCGAGCGGGGCGAGCGCTCGGACCGACCACACGGAGATCCGGTCGGTGCTGCGCGGGCGCGAGCCGGGCTCGTGGCGGGCGCGCCAGACGAGCGCGACGGCGGCGATGATGATCAGCATCGAGAGCGAGAAGTGCGCCATCACCCACCCCGGAGCGAGGCGCTGGCGCACGGTGACGCCGCCGAGCACGGCCTGCGCGAGGACCCCGAGTGGCAGCAGCCAGCTGATCCGGAAGAGGTCGCGGCGGTACGGCCGGCGCGTCCAGGCGAGGATCACCGCGACCGCGCACATCACCCCGACGAGCGCCCCGGCGACGCGATTGCCGAACTCGATCAGCGCGTGCGTCTGGAACGGCGGGTACACGTGCCCGGTGGTGCACCGCGGCCAGTCGGCGCAACCGAGGCCCGAACCGGTCAGCCGCACCCCGGCGCCGGTCAGCACGATCAGCGACAGCACGACCAGGCTGATCCAGGCGACCTTCGTGTACTGCTCGGGGGTGACGGTCAGCCGTTCGCGAATGCGAGCGCGGAGGGGCACTCGCCCATGGTATTCGCCCTCGCCGGCGGGGAGCCCCGCCCGCCTCGCCCGGGAGCGCGCCGCCAAACGCGCCAACCAACCGCCAGCGCGCTAGGCCCGTCGAGCGCGCCAGGCTCGCCAGGCCCGGAAAACCAGGGCGCGGACGGGCGAGAAGCTCGGCGGGAACGCGCGCAGCGCGCGCGGGACGAGCTGTAGGCGCCGCGGATCGAGCGCCACGCCGTGCCAGCGGACACGGTCGTAGCCGGCGAATTTCAGCCGCCCGTCGTAGGTCTGGAGCATCCAGGTGACCTGGGAGAGATCGGCGCGCAGCGCGGCCGGCGAGGCGAGCTCAAACAGCGCGGCGTACGCCTCGTTGACGAAGATCGCGTTGACCACGGTGGCGTGGATGAGTCGGTAGCCCTTGGCCACACCGAGTCGCGCCAGGGCCGACAGCGACGAGCCCTGGGAGACGTGCAGATCACGCGCCTGGACGAAGTCGATCTCGTTGGGGATCGTCGGGTTGTACTCGACCACCACCACCTTCGGGTAGTAGCCGTCCAGGGCGTCCCAGACGTGGTAGTCGTTGCCGTCGATGTCGATCGATAGGAGGTCGAAGTCGGCCGGGATCGGCGTCGTGGCGAGGATCGCGCCGAGCCGGTCGGGCCCGTCGAAGCCGACCGTTCGCTGCAGGGCGATCACGCCGTCGCGCCCGGCATGGGTCCGGCGCAGCGCGGCGAACCGCTCGGCGTCGCGCTCGAGCAACACGGCGCGGTACCCGTGCTCGGCGATCAACGACCAGGTGTTGCTGGCGTGCCGCCCGTCCCAGGCGCCGAACTCGCAGCACCAGCCGTCGCGCGCGCCGATCACCTGGAGCGCGTGGGCGATCACGCCGTCCTCGCCCGAGTCGGAGGTGACGTTCGCCTCGTAGCGGAGCAGCGGCGGTGTCGCCGTCGCCGGGTGCACGCGGATGAACGGCGGCTCGCTCACCGGGCGCCCGCCACCGTGCGATACACGCCCGCCACCTCTGAGGCACAGCGATCCCAGTCGAACCGCGCCGCGAACTCCCGCGCCGCGGCGCCCATCGCGGCGCGCCGCTGACCATCGGCCAGCGATGCCACCGCGGCCGCAAACGCCACCGCCGTCGGCTCGACGAGCACCCCGCTTCGCCCGGGATCGAGCGCCTCAACGGTGGCCGTCCCGGCCGCCGCGACGACGGGCACCCCGCGTGACTGCGCCTCGGCCACGACCAGCCCGAAGCCCTCCAGCGTGGAGCCGAACAGCAGCACGTCGGCGGTGTCCAGCAGCCGCCACTTGTCCTGCTCGGAGACCCGCCCGAGCAGCCGCACGCGCTCGCCGACCCCGGCCGCGCTCGCCCGCGCCGCCAGTTCGCCGGCCATCGGCCCGTCGCCGGCGATCACCAGCGACACCGGCGCGCCGGTGTGGCGCAGCTGGGCGAGCGTGTCGATCCCCAGCTCGGGCCGTTTGCGGGGCTCCAGCCGGCCGAGCTCCAGCAGCCGCAGGCCATCGCCCGCCGGCCACGCCGCCGGCCAGCCCGCCGTACGCGGTGGGCGCGCGATCCCGTCACGCACAACGTGAATGCGCGCCACAAGCACCCCCGCCCGCACCAGCTCCGCGCGCGAAAACTCCGACACGGTGATGACCGCATCGGCGCGGCGCAGGATCGCCGCCTCCAGGCGCGCCCAGCGCGGAAAGAAGTGGTGGTGATGGATGACGACCGGCACGCGCGAGCGGGCCAGCGCGCGGCCGAGCAGCAGCGACGGGCCGACATGGCGGACCGAATGGGCGCGCAGGACGTCGATCCCGCCGGCGCGGAGCAGCCGCACCACCCATGGGGTGAAGCGCAGCGGCGCGCGCGTCCAGTGCAGGCCGAGGCGATGGCCGATGACCTCGACGCGGACGCCCTCCGGCAACCCGAGCGCACGATGATCGCCGGGCACGCCGACGATCAGCTCGATCCCGTGCGACGGCAGCCGCTCCAGCAGCATCCGCTCGTACACCTCACCGCCGACGTCGGAGCCCGGCGCGAGCGGATACGCGTGCGGTCCGGCTACGCGCACGGTCGACACAGCGCCGCTCACGGCGGGTCCGATCGGAGCAGCTGGGCCAGCAGGTGGGCGGTGGCCAGGGCGGCGAGGACCATGAACACGCCGACCGTCCGGTTGATGCTCGTGGGAATCAGGAACCCGAGGCTGAGCGGCGTGGTCACGTAGATCCAGACGATCACGGCGGCGATCGCCAACCACGCCGCCAGGTAGAACACGACCGTGGCGCGGGCGATCCTGGTCGCCCAGCAGACGGCGCAGGTGACGAGGAAGATCGCCGCCAGCCACCCCCACTGCTGGAGCGTCTGCTGGAGCAGGTAGGTCACGACCTGGTGCAGGCGATGGCGGTCGATGAAGTACACGGGGCTGAGCGCCTTCGGCAGCGGTGGCGTGACCGTGTCGCTGAGATGGTGGCTCGCCTGCCACAGGCGCCAGTCGCCGGTGAAGACGGCAAACCAGGCCACGGTGCCGAGCCACGGCCACGCGGAGCGCAGCCGGGGACGGCGCCGGATCAGCTCGTCGCGGTGGCGGACGAGCACGAACATGCCGGCGATCACGAGCACGAGGATGCCGGCGAACAGGTCCTCGTCCTTGGTGCTGGCGGCGGCGACGAGCGTGATCGCCCCGAAGGCCAACGCGCTGCGGTCCTGGCGGTCCAGCCACACGGCGATGGCGAGCGTGCCGAGCGCGAGCAGCGCGCTGCCGGTGATGTCGGCATCCCCGACGCCGACGTTCAGGATCGTGATCGGGGTCAGGGCGAACAGCACCAGCGCAGCCAGCCACATCGGGCGCCGGACCGCGCCGGGCACGCCGCGGCGCTCGATCAGGTAGGCCGCCGACCAGACGACAGCGCCGACCAGCAGCCACAGCTCGGAGTGGTACAGGCGCAACTGCGGCGCGCCCATCGAGATCGACATCAGCGCCTCGACGATCGGCTGCAGCAGCGGGTAGCCGGGATGAGCGCCCTGCTGGAGCGGGTTCAGGAAGATCTCGGGCTGGAGCGAGTGGTAGTAGGAGAGCGTCAGGCTGCGCAGCGACCAGATGCGGGCATCGTCGCCTCTCGTCGGCGCGGCGGCCAGTGCATAGACCCCGTACACCAGGTACAGCCCGCCGAGCACGGCGGCACCGCGTCGCAGCCACCTGACCGGCGGGACGGGGTTCGCGAGGACGGGGGCGCTAGTGGGGCTGGTGCTGCGGTGGGCGGACCGGCGCGCGAGCAGCTCGGCCGCCGCGATCAGCGCGCCGCCGACGATGATCGCCACCGGAACGTTCAGCGGGATCCCGACGATCAAGCTCAGCACGAGCAGCGGCGCCAACAGGCCGATACCGGCCACGAAGGCCGGGCCGAGCGCGGCCAGCACCGCGCGGGAGCGCACCGGCGCCGCCAGCATCCCGATCGCCCGCAGCGCGGCCAGCCCGATCAGCAGAAACCAGCCGTTGAGAAGGATGAACCCAGCGACCGCGCGCATCAGAGGCGCTGCAGGTAGTAGCCGGGCGCGAACACCCGGACGGCGGGATCATGGCGGGCCAGCAGCGGCTTCAGCTCAGGCGGGGTCGTCCCGATCGTGATCAGATACTGCGGCGTGGCGTGCCCCGGCCCGACCGTGAGCGCGGGCTCGAGCGCCAGCGTCAGGCACCAGGCGTCGGGCTCGGCGGCACCCTGGTCCGAGGTGTACACCGCGTACTTCGGCATCTGCCGGCGGACCCACTCGACGAACGGGATGTCGTGCGCGGCGCCGTCCTCCTTCAGGCAGTAATCGATCCCGGCCCGCTCGCTCAGCCGCAGACGCCGGTCGTCGCCGAGCTGGACGCGGTCGCCCGTGAAGTGGGCGACGGCGGCGACAAGCGCGAACGCCCCCAGCAGAGCCGCCGCGACGTGCGGGAGGGGCAGCGGGCGCCCAATCAGCCGCCGCGCCACCGGTACGCCGACACCGAGCAGGGCGGCGAGCGCGAGGAGTTCCAAGACCAGCCGCCCGAGCTGGTGGGTCAGGACTGGGACCACCCGGGCTACTCCGCGTAGCGGAACGGCAGCGAGTCCGTCAGCGCCGACAGCCGCGGCGCCGAGCGGTCTCGCTCAGAGGCGATCAGCTCGCCGATGTTCGGCCACTCGATCCCCACTTCGGGATCGTCGTACGCGAAGCCGCCCTCGGTCGGTGGGTCCCAGTAGACCGAGGTCATGTACGTCACGTCGGCCACCTCGGACAGCACGCTGAAGCCGTGCGCGAACCCGCTCGGGCAGAACAGCTGGCGCGCGTTGAGATCGCTCAGCTCATAGCCCTCCCACTGAGCGAACGTCGGCGAGCCGACGCGGATGTCGACGACGACATCGAAGATCGCCCCGCGGGCGCAGCGCACCAGCTTCGCCATCCCCGGCTGGAAGTGCATTCCCCGCACGATTCCTTGGCGGGAGCGCGAGTGGTTGTCCTGCACGAACTGCAGGTCGAGCCCTCCCTCGGAGGCCAGCAGGTCCTGGCGGTAGGTCTCTAGGAAGAAGCCGCGCTCGTCGCCGTGGACGACCGGCTCGATCAGCAACGGGCCTGACAGACGTGTCCCGGTGATGCGCATCGCACGCGCCAATCTATCTGCAAATCGCCGCCGAGCGCCCCCTGCAACCCCCTGGCGCACCGAATAGAATGCCCGCGGTGAACGGTCCTGCCACGCCCGAGACCGTCGTCGCGGTCGATGAGGCTCGCCGGATCGCCGAGGTGGTCAGACGCACGGTGATCGAGCAGTCCAAGCGTGCCAACGTGGGGCACATCGGCTCGGCGCTGTCGATCGCCGAGATCCTCGGCGCGCTGTTCGGCGGACCGCTGGCCGGCGTCGACCCCGACAGCCCCGAGCGAGACCGGTTCGTCCTGTCGAAGGGGCACGCCGCGCTCGCCCTGTACGGGGCGCTCCACGCCCGGGGGTGGCTGACCAGCGAGCAGCTCGACAGCTTCTGCGCCGACGGCACCGAGCTCGTCGGCCATCCCGAGCACCTGCTCAGATGCGTCGACTTCTCCACCGGCTCGCTGGGGCAGGGAATGCCGCTCGCCACGGGCGCCGCGCTGGCCGCTCGCCTGCAGGGATCGCCGCGCCGTGTCTACGCGCTGCTCTCGGACGCCGAGATGAACGAGGGGTCGGTGTGGGAGGCGGCGATGTTCGCCGCCCACCACGGTCTCGCCAACCTTACGGTGGTGATCGACGTCAACGGCCAGCAGGCGCTTGGCTACACCCGTGACGTCATCGATTTGGAACCGCTGGCCCAGCGGTGGCGGAGCTTCAACTGGGACGTCCATGAGCTCGACGGGCACGATCTCCAGCAGCTCGTGAGCACCCTGGCGGCGCTCCCCGGCGGCGCCAAGCAGCCGCACATGATCCTGGCCCGCACGACCTTCGGCAAGGGCGTCTCGTTCATGGAGAGCCGGATCGAGTGGCACTACCTGCCGATGTCCGACGAGGAGTACACGACGGCGCTGACCGGGCTGTCGGAGGGGGGCGGATGAGGCGCGAGCTGGTGCAATCGCTCGTCGATCAGGCGGCCGCCGACGAGCGGATCGTGCTGCTGACCGGCGACCTGGGGTTCGCGGCGCTGGAGCCGTTCGCCGAGCGCTTCCCGCGGCGCTTCTTCAACGCCGGGGTGGCCGAGCAGAACATGGTCGGGATGGCCACGGGCCTGGCCGAGGCGGGATTCACGCCGTACGTCTATTCGATCTCGACGTTCGCGTCGATGCGAGCGTACGAGTTCATCCGCAACGGCCCGGTGCTCCACGAGCTGCCGGTGCGCATCGTCGGGATCGGCGAGGGCGTCGACTACGGCCACAACGGGATGACCCACTACGCCCTGGAGGACGTGGCCCTGATGCGCGCCCAGCCCGGGCTGACGCTGGTCGTGCCGGGATCCTCGGGCCAGGTCGACGCGGT